>DAIEHR010000024.1 GCA_027353465.1 Acetobacteraceae bacterium
CAGATCCGCTACCGCGGCGACATCGTTGTGCGCCACAAGGTCAGCCCCGGACAGCGTGTCGGCTGGGGCGGGGACCGCTGGTTCTACCATGTGCGAAACCGGCTTTATATCGAACGCAAGCTCGGGCGGACATGGCCGTCGCTGGCGCCGCGGATCGCGGGATATCTGCTGAAGGGCATGCGCAACGGACTTTCCGGACCAACGATGCGAGGCGTTCGGGCGGCACTGTCGATGGTGCCGGACACGGTCCGGGGGCTGCCGGTTGCAGGACGGACTTACTGCCTGCGCAACGACAACGCGCATCGGGGCGGCGTGCGCCGCCGCCTGATGCAAGACGTGTTCAGCCGAATCGCTGCCGAACCAGCAAGGCGATGACGGCAGGACTGTCAATCAGATAGCGCCGCCACAACCGGCGCGGCTCGCAACCCAGCCGGAACAGCCACTCGCAACCGATTCGCCGCAGGATGCCCGGCGCCCGGGCGCGCGCGCCGGCCAGGAATTCCAGGCTGGCGCCGATACACAACCCGGTGCCGGTCACCCCGCCCGCCGCCACGATGGCCGCCGCCAAACGCTCCTGCCGCGGCGAACCGACGGCCAGGAAAACAAACCGGGCGGGGTTGTCGCGCACGAACGCCACCGCCGCGGCCATCGCCGCCGGATCGCGGTCGAAGCCCATCGCGGGGTCGAAGTGCGCCGGGGCCGGCAGGCCGCGGCGTTCGACCAAAGCGGGCAGCCAGGCCGGAGACAACCCGACAATGGCAATCCTATCGTCGGGCGCCAAATGGCGGCCCAGCACGCAGGCGGTCACATCGCTGCCCGGCGCGACGGCGGGCGTTCTCAGGCGCAGAAACCTCGCCATACCGGCGACAACGCGCGAGTCCAGCAGGCACAGCGCAGCCCGCTGGTAGATCGCGCACAAAGCGGGATCGCGGTTCAGCCGCACCAGATGGTCGGCGTTCGGCGTCACCACATAGCCGAACGGCGCATCGGCGGGGCGGGCCGCGATCCATGCCGCCGCCGCCGCGACATCCATGTCGTTGAAATCCAGTCCCGCCAGACGGACGCGGCTCACAGGCCCAGCCGCATCGTGACCAGCGTGACGTCCCGGCTGCCCTGGAAGAAATCTGCCCATTGCAGCCCTCAAGACGTCTGGAGCATGAGGTCGCGCAGCGGGGCGAATTCGTAGCCAGCCGTCACCCCCTGCCGCGGCACGAGGCGGTCGCGGCCGGTCAGGCAGACCGCGCGGGTCGCGCCCAGGAACAGCCAAATCAAGATCGATAGCGCCCACATGAGGCGCGCACTATCGTATGGAGTTCCTAATTTTCCGTTAACGGCGGCGCGATATGACGGCCGCCGCGACAGCCGGGCAGATCAGTTCGCCGCGACCGCCTTCTCCTCTGGCATGTCAGTTTCCCAGCCGCCGCCCAAGGCTTTATACAGTGCGACCAAATTGGACGACACCGCGGTCGTGCTGTCCGCCAGTTGCAGTTGCGCGCCTAGCAGACTGCTTTGCGCGACCAGCACGGTCAGAAAGTCTGTCACCCCCTGCTGATAGCGATCCTGCGCCAAGCTCAGCGCTCGGCGGTTTTCCGCAACGGCCTGAACGAGTTCGTCACGGCGCGCCTGCTCCGCCTGATAGGCCGTCAACGCATTGTCCACGTCGTGCCACGCTTGCAGAACGGTCTTCTGGAAATTGACCGCCGCTTCCTGCTGCAAGGCTTCCCGCAGATGCAGCGCCGCACGCAACTGGCCACCCTGGAAAATCGGAATCGTCAGGCCGGGGCCGACGGCGTACTGGTTGGAGTTCAGGTCGAACGCGTGATTGAACTGCAAGGATTGCAGCCCGAAGCTGCCAGTCAGCATCAGCGTCGGGTAGAAGTTCGCCTTCGCTACACCGATATCGGCGGTGGCCGCGTGAAGCTGCGCCTCCGCCAGACGGATGTCAGGGCGCCGGCGTGCCAGTTCAGACGGAAGTCCAACCGGAACCCGCGGCGGAACCGGCGGCACCGGCTTGGCGGTTTGCAGCTCCGCCCGCAGCGCATTGGGCTGTTGCCCCAGCAGCATGCTCAGGGCATTGATAAGCTGCGCTTCCTCCTGCTCCAGGCGGGGAATCTGTGCCAGGGTGGTGCGTAGCTGGGCGGACGCGTTGGCAACGTCCAAATCGGTCGTCACGCCGCCCGCGGCGCGTTGTTTAGTCAAATTCAGACTCTGGCGGGCGGTTTTGACGTTATCCCGAGCGATCTGGAGCTGGGTTTGAACGCCGCGCAGCTGGATGTAGTCGCGGGCGACCTCGGCCAGACTGGTTAGCAGGACGGTCCGCTGCGACTCAGTCGCGGCATCGGCCGAAGCGGTGGCGGATTCGATGGATCGCCGGACGCGGCCCCAGAAATCAACCTCCCACGAGGCATCGAAGCCGCCTTGCCAGATATCGAATGGCGCAATTCCGGCGCTTTGGATGCCGCCCGTGGTGTTGCCCGCCGCGCCATTCGCGCCGGCGGCTGTCGGAATGGTGATGAAAATACCGTTATTGCTAGGCTGCTGACGGATATACGACGCGTTGCCGTTCAACACGGGCATCTGTGATGCCTTGGCCACCCCAAGCTGCGCGCGAGACTCGGCCAGGCGAATGCCGGCGGTTTTGACATCCAGGTTTTCGGCCGCCACCCGCTTTTCCAGGCCGGTCAGCTCCGGATCGCCGAATACGGTCCACCAGTCGGCGGTAATCGGTTCCGCAACCGTGACGCTTTCTGGCGGCTTCACCGCCTCTTTCGGGCCGGTGAACCAGGATTCGGGGGCCGCCCAGTCCGGGCGCTTGAAATCCGGGCCCAGGGTGCACCCACTGACTGCCGCGGCGCTGGCCAATCCGGCCAGCATAATCAATCCGCGCTTCGCTTTTTCATTCATAATGGTCATCCAACAGCCAGATCCAGGGATTGCAAGCCTTCAGTCATTCAATGCCCGATCGCGGCGCCCTTGGACACCCGCGGCAGGAACAGGATAACCGGAGAGACGACCAATGCGACCAGCCCAAGCAACCAGAAAATATCCAGGTAACTCATTATACTCGCCTGCGCTTGTAAAGCCGCGTCAATCGGGGCCAAAATTACATTCCACCCATAGCCATTATACGGCGTGATGTGCTCCGCCAAACGCGCATGGTGGAACTGCGTCCGCTCTTGCAGCATCGTCGTAACAAATGACACCCCGACGCCACCGCCCAGATTTCGCATCAGGTTGATCAGGGCCGATGCCTCGTTACTGCGTGACGGCGGCAGATCGACATACGAAACGGCGCTGATCGGGATAAACAGAAATGGCAGCCAGACCACCTGGGACACGCGTGCCAGGGAGATGTTCCAAAACCCGATATCCATACTCAGGCGCGAGGCAGCCAGCATTGTCCCGCCGGTGCCCAACACCGCCATCAGAACCAGCCATTTCGGCTGGATCCAGCGCCCGGTGACAATGCCGGACACTGGCATCAGCAACAGGCTGGCGATTCCACCTACCCCCAGCGTCAGCCCGGCCGTGGTGGCGTCGTACCCCAGTAGGGATTGGGCGAGCTGTGGCAGAAGCTGCGTGGTGCTGATCAGCAGAAAGCCGACCAGGAACATCAAGCCACAGCAGATGCCGAAGCTGCGATATCCCAGCAACCGGACATTCATCACCGGGTGGGGGTGGTACAACTCCCACACCACCAAAGTGATCAGGCTGGCGGCACTGATCAGTGTCAGCGCCGAGATAAAGCTGGAGGAAAAGCCATCATCGATCTCGAAACGGTCCAGCATGACCTGCAGGGTGCCGAAACCGGCGAACACCAGGACCAGGCCGAACAGATCGACATTCAGTCCCTTGGAGAGCAGTTCCCGCCGCTCTTGCCGCAGCAACTCGGGTTCAACCACCAGCCATCCCACCAGAGTCAGCGACAGCAGGCCGACCGGCAGGTTGATCAGAAATACCCAGTGCCAGGACATGTTGTCGGTTAGCCAGCCGCCCAATACAGGGCCGATCGCCGGGGCGCTGACCACGGTCAGTCCATACAGCGCGAAGGCCTGGGCGCGCTTTTCCAGCGGGAAGGTGTCTGCAAACATCGATTGTTCTGTCGGCGCCATGCCGCCGCCGCCAATCCCTTGCAGTACACGGGCGATCAGCATCATTCCCAGCGAGGTGGACATCGCGCATAGCAGCGAACTGAGGGTAAACAGCCCTACGCAAATCATGTAGAATCGCTTGCGGCCGATCACATTGGCCAGCCATCCACTGATCGGCAGCACGACAGCGTTGGACACCAGATAGCTGGTTAGAATCCAGGTCGATTCATCCTGATCGGCGGACAGGCTACCACCGATATGGCGCAGTGCGACGTTGGCGATGGTGGTGTCCAGTACATCCATGAACGTGGCGATCGACACCACCACGGCGATCAGCCAGGGATTTCGGTCACCCGCGGCCGATCGCGGGAGATTGGCATACGCCACGGTTCACCGCACCCGGACAGAGGGTGTCACCGACATGCCCGGCATCAGTGGACGATCCTTCAGCCGATCGTCGTCGATCAGGATTTTCACCGGCAGGCGCTGGACGATCTTTACGTAGTTCCCGGTGGCGTTTTCCGCCGGCAACGCGCTGAACGCACTGCCAGTGCCGGCCTGGAAACTGTCCACCGTACCGTGGAACCGGACCGAGGGCACCGCGTCAAATACCAGATCGACGTCCTGCCCAGGATGCAGGTCCGCCAGTTGGGTTTCCTTGAAATTCGCCGTCACCCAGCGGCCGTCCTGCACCAGCGCGAACAACGGCTGACCCGAATTGACATAGTTGCCGGCGCTGACGGTGCGATGAGTCACGATGCCGGCGACCGGGGCGACCAGTGTACAATACGAAAGCTGCAATTCGGCCACGCGGGTATTGGCCTCGGCCTGGCTCAGCGAAGCCTCGGCCGCCAGCACCTGGGCCTGCGCCGAACGGACCTGCGCCCGAGCGGCGGCAACGGTTTGGCGGCTGGCGTCCAGTTTGGCTTCGGCGGAATGGAACGTCGCGGTGGCCGCATCGATCTGTTGGCGCGACACCGCGGCCGGCGCAATAGCGCGCAGGCGATCGTAATCCTGGCGCGCTTGCAACAGGTCGGCATCCGTCACACGCACATTGGCCGTCGCCTGATCGACATTGGCCTGCTGCACCGCGACCTGCGCCCTTGCCTGCTCCAGCGATGCCTGCGCGCTGGCCTGCTGCGCCTTCGCCTGGTCTAGTTTAGCCTGGAAATCGGCTGGATCGATCAGCAACAGCTTCTGTCCGGCCGCCACATGCTGATTATCGGCAAACAGCAACGTGGTGACCTGCCCTGTCACACGTGGGGCGACCTGCGTCGTATAGGCGTCCACGAACGCGTCGTCGGTTGTCTGGAAGTCGCGCGTACTCAGCCAGTACATCGTTCCGGCGCCGATCATGCCCAGCACGACGAGTATCCCCAGAGCCGGCCCGATACCGCGTTTACGACCCGCCGATTTCGGCGCCCCGCCGGAAATCGGTGTCGTTACCTCCCGCTCGGGGGACAGGTCGTCCATAAACAGCGCTCCGCCGGGTATTGACCGAACCGTTCGGTCATTCACATATCACACCTAGCCCAGCCGTCCAGGTTGTCAATATGGTGCGGGCGTGAGGAGATGACGACGATGGACAGCAACGCGACACTCAGTCCCGATAAACGGGCGCAGATCCTGGCGGGGGCGGCGGCTGTATTCGCGGCGGATGGTTACGAGGGCGCGAGCATGGCCCGCATCGCCATGGTCGCCGGCGTTTCCAAGGGCACGCTATACAACCATTTCGACAGCAAGGCGGCCCTGTTTACGGCATATGTCAGCGAGAAGTGCGACCACTATCTGGCGCATGTGTTCGATAGCACCGATCACGAGGGCGACCCGGCCGAGGTGCTGCGCGGTATCGGCAAGCGCATGGTGCAGATGATGCTTTCCGATATCGGCCTTGCGATTTACCGCGTGGTGATCGCCGAGGCTGCGAAATTCCCCGGTTTGGCACGCGGATTCTTCGAGTCCGGGCCAGCCCGTGCGATCGGCTTCATGGCCGACTGGCTGGCCGAGGAAACCAGGCGCGGGCGGCTATCCGTGACTGACCCCACCTTCGCGGCGGAGCAGTTTTTCAACCTGTGTCAAACGCGACTGGTACTGCGTCGCAAACTGGAAATGCTGCCGGACCCATCCGATGATGACATCGAGGAGGTCGTCGAGGCCGCGATTTCAATGTTCCTTGGGACCTATAGGGCCAACACGCACACAGCTCGGCCCCGGCCATGACCCGATAGAGCCCAGCTTCAAGAACGACCGCTCGAATATAAGTTTGCGCCAGTCCAACTTTTAAGTCTATTGCGACAAAGCAGTGACGAAGCGCGTTTGTCGTGGCCCAAACTGGGAGATATCCAATGGCGTTATGTGCAGTCGGTATCGGCCGTCGGGGCAACCGCTAACAATGGCTATACAGGGCCATGTCGATATCATCTCCTTGACGGAGATTCGCGGCTGGGCGATCGATTGGGATCATCCGCGAGCCCAGCTCGATATCGCCATCGTCGTGGACGGTTTGGAAGTCGCTCGATGCAAAACGGATATCAAGCGGAACGGACTTGCCGAGGCCCTCGGCAACGGAGCTTCGGGCACCCACGAATTCCAACATAGGTTTGAGCCCCCTCTGGACAGCCGCGATCACCACTTCGTCGAAATCCTGATAGCTGATACTAACAAGCTGCTTCCAAATGGTCGCCGCACACTTTACCGGACCAACCTGGGCCGGACGCGGTTTACGCCAATCTTACTAACTTCGAACGGCCGCTCAGGATCAACGATGCTGATGCGCGAATTCGTGACGCACCCGGATATCGCCGTCGCGAATGCGTATCCCTTTGAGTTCAAACTAACCTCGTATTATGCGGCCGCCTGGAATGTGCTCGCGCAGACGACCCACATCCCGACCATTGATGAGGTCGATTTCGGTGCGCGCGCCACGCGGGATGCCCTGATCGGCCGAAATCCATGGAACCGCCCCGATCTGCTGGCCTCGGTCGGAGGCCCGCAAGCCGCAAAACTGCTCGGCGGTATCCTGCCCGACAGGCTGGCGCATCTCTTTCGCGCGACGGTCGAAGAAAGCTACGACATCATATCGGCCCGAAGCGAGAAATCGGCTCATTTCTTTGCCGAAAAATCAGGAATCGAGGAGCCTGTCAGACAAGGCTGCCGGGTTCTGTTCCCAGAGCAACGGGAAATCGTTCTGGTGCGCGATCCACGGGATTATTTATGTTCGGCCAGGATCTTTTGGGAACAAGATATCGCCGAGGTGCTGGCCACCCAAACTATCGAATTGCCGAAACTCATGAATATCCAGAGAGAGAACAGGCCGGACGTGTTGTTCATCCGCTATGAGGATCTGGTGTTGGACCCGATTCAAGCGCGCAGAAGAATGTACGATTTTATAGGATGCGAGGCGGTGTTCGAACCGCACGCGCACAGGGCGGACGATGTGCCCGACAAACACAAAACCAGCAAGTCGGCCGCCGACTCAATTGGACGTTTCAAGAACGAACTAAATGCATCTGAACTGGCACGCTGCAACGAGGCGTTCGGGCCGTTTATGAAAATGTTCGATTATCCGCCGTAGCCCTTAAACGTCTTATGATCCGCTGGGCCGGATTGCGAAATCAGTCAGCCACCCCCGATTTTCGGAATCAAATAAATCTCGCTGCCCGGCTTCAGTTCCACCGCGTAGGAGTCCTGGAAAATCTCGCCGTCGATGGCGACCGCCATGCTTTCCTCGACCTGGTGACCCAGCCCGGGAAACCGCCTTTCCAACTCCAGGATCAGCCGGCGAAACGTAGTCGCCTCAACCTCGAATTCCGTCTGGCCGCCGGTAAACGACTTGCCAGCGGAACCCGAGGAGAGGACGACTTTAGGCATCAACCAGCCGCGTCGATCGCCGCGCGCACCTTCGGCGGAGACATCGGCAGGTCCGGCATCCGAAGCCCCGTCGCGCCGCGGATGGCATTGGCGATCGCCGCCATCGGCGGAACGATCGGCACCTCGCCCACGCCGCGCGCCCCGAAGGGATGGCGGGGGTTCGGCACTTCCACCAACACCGCCTCGATCATCGGCACGTCGGAGGCGACGGGCACCCGGTAATCCAGGAAGCCCGCGTTCTCCATCTGGCCCTTGGCGTTGTAGATGTATTCTTCGTTCAGCGCCCAGCCGATGCCTTGCGCCGCGCCGCCCTGGATCTGGCCTTCGACATAGCTGGGATGGATCGCTTTACCCACGTCCTGGATCGCTGTGTAGCGTTCGATCTTCACGTGGCCGGTTTCCTTGTCCACCGACACGTCGCAGATATGCGCACCGAACCCGGCGCCCGCACCCTGAGCGTTTACGGACACCTCGGCATTGATCGGCCCGCCGGTCCTGGCTTGCTTCAACGCCAGCGACGCGAGGTCCAACGGTTCGAACGCACCGGCATTGGAACCCGCCGGATAGGCCATCCCGTCTTTCCATTCCACCGCTTCCGCGGGAATATCCCAGGTCGCGGCGGCACGGCGCTTCAGCTCATCGACCACCTTCTCGGCGGCCTGCGTCGCCGCCATGCCCGTCGCGAAGGTAACGCGCGAACCGCCGGTGACGAAGGTATAACCGATGGAGGCCGTATCAGCGACCACCGTCCGCACCCGCTCCGCCGGAACGCCCAGCACCTCGGCCACCATCATGCCGATGGAGGCGCGCGAGCCGCCGATGTCCGGACTGCCGGTGGCGGCAACGATGCTGCCGTCTTCGTTCACATGCACCGTGGCGGTCGATTCGCCGCCGATGTTGAACCAGAAGCCCGTCGCCAAACCGCGGCCATGACCTTCCTTCAGCGGCGACTTCCAGTGCGGGTGCGACTTCGCGGCGGCCAGCACGGCGGTAAAGCCGATGTTGACATGGGTCGGGCCGTAATGGGTCTTGGTGCCGTTGGTCGCCGCGTTCTTTTCGCGCAGCGTCAGCGGGTCCATGCCCAGCTTGATTGCCAGATCGTCCATGGCGCTTTCCACCGCGAACGAGGTGATCGGCGCGCCCGGAGCGCGATAGGCCGCGACCTTCGGACGGTTGCTGACGACGTCGTAGCCGACGACATCGACGTTCGGCAGATCATACATGGCGAAGCCGCACATGCAGCCCGGCCCGATCGGGGAACCAGGGAACGCGCCGGCCTGGAACTTCAGCACCTGCTTCGCGGCGACGATGGTGCCATCCTTCTTCGCACCCAGCTTGACCTCGACGGTCGCGCCGGATGTCGGCCCGGACCCGCGGAATACTTCTTCCCGGGTCATCTGCATCTTCACCGAACGGCCAGACTTGCGCGACAGCGCCACGGCCACCGGCTCCAGGTAAATCAGCGTCTTGCCGCCGAAGCCGCCGCCGATTTCCGCCGGATTGACGCGGATATTCGACATATCCAGCCCCAGCAGTTTTGCCGTGTACGCTCGGATCATGAAATGACCCTGGCTGGAGGCGTGAATAGTAATCTGCCCA
>DAIEHR010000027.1 GCA_027353465.1 Acetobacteraceae bacterium
GCCGAAAAGCGGCTGACCGTGATGCAGACGCTGGATGCGCTGGGCGCCGGGTTCACCCTGGCCTCTCACGATCTGGATATTCGCGGCGCCGGCAACCTGCTGGGCGACGAACAGTCGGGGCACATCAAGGAAGTCGGTATCGAGCTGTATCAGCAGATGCTGGAAGACGCGGTCGCCGATATCAAGGTCGGCGATGGCAAGCGCATCGGGTCGGACCGCGACTGGACGCCGAACATCTCCCTGGGCCTGCCGGTGCTGATCCCCGAGGCTTACGTGCGCGACCTGCCGGTGCGTCTGGGGCTGTACCGACGGATCGGCGCCCTGGCCTCCGACGGGGAGAGCGATGCGATGGCCGCGGAACTGGTGGACCGGTTCGGCCCGCTGCCCGAGGAGGTCGATAACCTGCTGGGCGTGATGGCACTGAAGCGGCTGTGCCGTGAATCGGGCGTCGAGAAGCTGGAGGCCGGGCCGAAAGGCATGGTCGTCACCTTCCGGGGCAATGCTTTTGCCAACCCCGCCGGGCTGGTGCGGTGGCTGTCCAGCAAGGGCGGCACGATCCGCCTGCGCCCGGACCACAAGCTGGCGATCGTGCGGGATATGGATGTGGCGACGCGGCTGAAATTTGCCCGCGACACGCTGAAGTCGCTGGACAAGATCACGCGGGAGGCGAAGGCGGCCTGATCGGGCTTTAGCGATCAGGCGCCGACAGTGACCTTCAGATCAGTCACCAGCCCGTTGCCCAGCGTGTAAACCCAGCCATGGACCTTCAGTGCCTGGCCGCGCGCCCAGGCGTCCTGGACGAACACGTCGGACGCTACATTCCGGACCTGGCGCGCGACGTTCAACTCGCACAGCCGGTTCAGGCGGCTGCGTTCGTCGGTAATGGCTTCCAGTTCCTCGCGGTTTTCGGTGAAGATTTCGCGGATAGGGTGCAACCAGTGATCCACCAGGCCGCGCCGCTTGCCGTCCACGGCGGCGGCGATGCCACCACATCCGTAGTGGCCCACAACGATGATGTGCTTCACCTTGATCACGTCCACCGCGAACTGAAGCACCGACAGGTAGTTCGCATCCTGAGGCGGGGCCAGGTTTGCCACGTTGCGGTGAACGAACAGCTCACCGGGATCGAGATCGACGATCTCGTTCGCCGGAACGCGGCTGTCGGCACAGCCGATCCAGAGGTACTCGGGGGCCTGCTGCCCCTCCAGCCGTTTGAAGAACCCGGCATCAGCAGCCACCTTGCGGGCAGCCCAGGCGCGGTTGTTTGCTTTCAGGTGATCCAACATCGGATCACCAGACGACACATCTCCTGATTTGGTCAACCCCTGATTTTGTGCGGTGCGTCATGCGGAAAACGCCCACAGCATGGCCGGTCTGGCAACTTTGCGGACGGCGAAGGCGGATCGCGAGATCAGGGGGTTGCGCAGCAGTCCCACGACGGCGCGCACTCTGCGGCTGTTCGGTGGCAGTTGTTCGGCGACCGCCGAAACCTCATTCCAGGCCATCGATATCTTCTTTTTGTCGCCGTTGGCCAATGCCGAGCGGTATTGAACAAGGGCGTGAGTCAGTAATCGCGTGGCGTTTTTGGCGTCATAACGGGCCAGAAACTGCACTTCGTTCCATGTGCTCTCGATCGCTTCCGGATCGCCGAGTTTCATCGCGACCTCATGCTCGCGGATCGCATGCTCGAAGAAGCGCGGAACGATCAGGTCGCGTGCGTAGTACCGCGAGCGCTTTTCATCGTCGGGAAACATGTCCAGCAATTTGCGCGTATAGATGCTTCGACTGCGAGCCATGCGAAATGAATAAGAGGTCGAACCAGGGTAAATTCGCCATTTCGACAGTGCTTTGTCAATATAGACGTTTTCAAATCCGGCCCGGAACATGCGCATGAATAGATCGTCGTCTTCATATCCGCACAGCCGTTCGTCGAACCCACCAACCGACAAAAACGACTGCCGGTCTATCAGCGCAGCTGACGGCAGAATAAACATATCCTGCCGTATACAGTCAAAGATGTGTCGTTTCGGATGTGCGACAGTGATCGAATTGAGGTAGGAGCGAGCGACAAGGTAGCCGAATTCGTCGATTTCATCCAGGTTGGAATAAACCCAGCCGATCGTTGGTGAAGACGGAACCATGAATGGCTTCACCAGTTCTTCAAGGTGATTCGGATACCAAACATCATCCTGATCCAGCAGCGCGAACAACTCGGTCTGGGCCCGTTCGGCCCCCAGGTTGCGCGCCGACGACTGCCCGCCGTTCGGCTTGTGAATCAAGGTGATTGGATGGCTCTTTGCCAACCGCTCGACGATCGCCACCCCGGCCCCGTCATCGGTTGACCCATCGTTGACGACAATGACCTCTTTTGGCTGCAAGGTTTGGGCGAAGACGCTTTTCAGCGCCTCTTCAATGAAGGCCGATCCGTTGTAAAGCGGGATAATCGCCGTGATTCCCGGGGTCGGATCGGGCGCCGGCTGGGCCGGATGCTCGGTTTTCGCAACGGTATCCAGTTGCGAGATCGCATCTTTTGACTCGCGGACCATATCCTTTAGCAGCGCAAGGCGCGCTGGGTTGATTTCAGCCTCGGGCAGCCTCACCCGGCGCCGTTCCAGCCAAACGTAAAACTCCACGCCGTCCGCGGGTTCGATCGAGCGGATTGCCCAATCGATATGGCCCAGCAAATTCAGCTCCAGCACGATCAATTCGAAGCTCTTTGGCGTGAAGGTCCAGGCGTGGGTATCCTTGTATTGCGAGCCCGGGTCCTCGTTGGCGTCCATATAGCCCTGCTGGGCGGCGTAGATGGAATGGGCGAGTTCCAGCGGCGCAAGATCGCCCTGGTGCGCCCAGCCGCCGTTGCCGTCGCGCAGCGCGAAATAGGCGGCCTGATCGAAGAAGGTCTTCTTCTGATGGCGTGTGCGCTTGTTCACGTGTGCATCGATCACGTCGCCCGTCATGGTGATGGGGCGGAAAAAATCGAAGCAGACCCGCTTATCGGGCAACGCCAGCGCAATAACGCCACTGGGCTTCAGAAGCGCCGACGCGCTTTTGAAAAAGGCAATCAAATCGGGAAAATGCTCACCAACATGGGACGCGACAATGCCATCATAGCTGCCCAGCTCTGCCGGAGCGACAATATCGGACAGGGGCCCACTCTGCCAGACGTGGTCAACCGGTTCGATCTTGTCGATCGTGGTAACGCCCATGGCGCCATACTGCTTAACCAGATCTTCCTGACTGGAGTGATCTATGATCGTCGTCCGCCAACCATCCGCCTTGGGAATGATCGGACTGTAACTTGCGCCCAGTTCAATCAAGCGCATGGACCTGTCAAAATGACGACGGATCAGTTCGGTTCTGTTCATAATTGTCGTCCAAGCTAAATCGTTTGGAAGTCAGCAATAGATGTACACCATTTCCTATTGGCACTAAAGCTGTGATCGAGTCACATTGCGGTGTATAATTTACGTAACATAAATAGAACGTGAATAACAAATTTTCTTGATTACAAATCCGGCGGCGGTTCGACACGGCGCGATGGTTTGATTAACATGGTGGCTGCTGACGGTCCGATTGCGGGAGACTTCAAAAATGGCTGGAAACGCCGCGAAAATCATCGAACTCGATCGCCAGCGTATGGTGGCGATGGGGAAGGGGGATATTGCTGAACTGAACCGCCTGATCGCCGACGACCTGATTTATGTCCACTCCTCCGCTCGGGTGGATACCAAGGCCACGCTGATCGGGGCGATGGAAACTGGCGCCACCGTCTATCGATCCGTGGTTCCGTCCGACGTGGTGGCACAAGACCTGGGCAACGCGGTGGTGTTGACGGGCGTGGCCGCGATCGAGGTAACGTCCGGCGGCAACGCGATGTCTTTCCGTGTCCGGTTTGTCGATGTGTATGCCAATCGGGGCGGGACCTGGCAAATGGTCACCTGGCAGAGCACCAAACTGGCGTAACCCCCTGTATTTCCAAGGACAGCGCGATGGCACCCGCACCGGTTCCCTTTACCCTGGCGGTCCCCGACCAGGACATTGCCGATCTCCGCGCCCGGCTAGGTCTGACCCGGTTTCCGGATCAGGCGCCGGGCGCGCCGTGGGCCTACGGCACCGACCTGGGCTACATGAAAACGCTGGTGTCTTACTGGAAGGATCGCTTCGATTGGCGGCGGCAGGAGGCTATTCTAAACGCCTTTCCGCAATTCAAAGTGCGGATGCCGGATGTCGATCTGCATTACCTGCATGTACCGGGGAAGGGGCCGTCGCCAAAGCCGCTGTTGCTGATGCACGGCTGGCCTGGTTCGGTGTTCGAGTTTACCGAGATCATCCCGCGCCTGACCGATCCCGCCAGGTTCGGCGGCGACCCGGCGGATGCGTTCACCGTCATCGCGCCATCGTTGCCCGGCTACGGGCTGTCGTTCACACCGGGGCAGAAGCGATTCAGCATCGAGGACATCGCGTCCTGCTTCGCGTCGCTGATGACCGACGTGCTGGGATACCAGCGCTATGCGGCCCAGGGCGGCGATTACGGTGCGTTCACCGCGTCCCGGCTGGGCCATGCGCACGCCAGGAATGTCATCGGGATCCACATCAATCTACTGACCATTCAGCGCGACCGGGCGGCGCCGGCGAACCCGACGGAGGAAGAGCGCCGGTATTTCGATGAATTGGCTCATTGGCTGAAGGAGGAGACCGGCTACCAGTGGATACAGGGGACTAAGCCGCAAACCCTTTCCTATGGGCTGACGGACTCTCCGGCGGGGCTAGCCGCCTGGATCGCTGAGAAGTTCCGCACCTGGACCGATTGTGGTGGCGATCCGGAATCGGTCATCAGCCGCGACCACCTGCTGGCGAATATAGCGCTGTACTGGTTCACCGGGGCGATCGGTTCGTCGTTCTGGCCGTACTATTCGCGGATGCATGGACCGTGGCCGATCCCAAGCGGCGGAACGGTGGACGTGCCGATGGGGTATTGCGCTTTCCCCAGGGAAATCATCCGCCCGCCCCAGTCCATCGCCAGCCAGATGTACACCAACATCCAGCGTTGGACGGTGATGGAAAAGGGTGGCCATTTCGCCGCGATGGAGCAACCGGATGCGCTGGCGGGGGAGATACGGGCGTTCTTCCGAGGACGCACGTAAGGCTTAGCGGCGAAATAAACGAATTGTTTGACGGAAACCTGCGTCATGGCGGCCGCGGGGCCGCCATCCACGCCTTGCGGTGCGGGGCCTGGAAAAGGCGTGAATGGCGGGCCCGCGCCCGCCATGACAGTCTTCACCGATCGTGCGTCCATTGGAGCGGTTATTTCGCCGCGGTTCCTAAGCGGAGACCGACGGCGCTGAATATCCCGGCGCTTCGTCACGCGGTTTAGCACTCTCCCGCGGGCATTGCTTCGTTTTGGCCGCGGCGGCCCATGTGCGTACTTCGGAGGCCCCCCTGATCCGTTGGCGGCCGTCGAGTACGGTCACTGGCCCAGCGCGTCGGCGATCCGCTGCGCCAGCCGCCGAGCCACATCGTCTTTCGCGAGACGCGGCCAGGTCTCGACGCCGGCGGCCGACACGATATTCACCGCGTTCTCCGCCCCGCCCATGATACCGGTCTCCGGGGAGACATCGTTGGCCACGATCCAGTCCGCGTTCTTGCGCGTCAGCTTGCCCTGCGCGTTCTCCATCAGGTCGTCGGTTTCCGCCGCGAACCCGACCACCAATCGGGGACGCCTTGGGCCAGCGGCGGCGATCGTGGCCAGGATATCGGGGTTCGGTATCAGCCCCAGGGCGGGTGGTGCCGCGCCGGGCTGCTTCTTGATCTTGCCGGTGGCGGCCTGCTCAACCCGCCAATCGGCGACGGCG
>DAIEHR010000048.1 GCA_027353465.1 Acetobacteraceae bacterium
GCAGAACGGCAAGACGGGACTTTCCAGGCGTCGTGTCGGCGGCAAATGACATAGGAGGCGGCTCCGAATCAGGGTGGGAACCGCATAGAATCAACCACCAGGCGCTCTGTCACCTCCTGTCACATGAGTTCGTAGCCCTGCCCGCGATGATTGACTAATTTCCTATATTCCTCTACTAACGCAACATGGAAACTCCCACGCCGAACCAACCCATCGATATTCAGGCCCGGGCATACCGCCATCTGGTCCAAACTCTCCTGGCCCTTCTTCCGCCACCCGCGGACGACACCCCGGAAGCCATCCTCGCCAGAAACCGCGCCGCTCTGGCAAGCATGGCCGCTCTGGCCCCGAGCAACGCCAACGAGGCGGAACTCGCCGCGCAATGCATCGCCGCCAGAGCGCAGGCGGACGACATCCTCAGGCTGATTCGCCTGCACGCCGGCGATCCCGCGCTGGTCGTCGGACTCAACGCCCAATACACCGCGATGGTCAGAGCCTCCCTGGCCGTGCACGATCATCTGTTCCGCGAACAACAGCGGCGCCGCAAGCGCGACTCTACTCCCGGCAACGCCGGCCAGGAGGAACGAACCCGCCAGGCTGTCGCCAACATCATGCAGGAGGCGCTGTCCGAGAAATTCCCGACCGTCTCCGAAGTTGAACTAAAATCTCATGCGGCGGGAAGCGAGACGTCAACGAGGCACTCAGCCAGCGGTGTGATCGACCTCCGCCTCGCCAGTGCCCGACCTTTCGCAACCGGGCGGCAAGACGAACCGGCCGGCTCTGATGATACCGGCCCACGTCGCGGGCGCGTGATCCATTGACCGGGTTATCGCCCCGCGGCCTATAAACCACAGGGAGGCAACCGATGACCAATATCCTGATCGCGGGCGCGGGACTGGGCGGCCTGACCGCCGCCCTGGCGCTGATTCAGCGCGGCCATCGCGTGCGGGTGTTCGAACAGGCGAACGACTTGCGAGAGGTCGGCGCCGGGGTGCAACTGGGGGCCAACGGCACCCGCATCCTGATCGCGCTGGGTCTGGAACCCGCGATGCAACACGTGGTTTGTGCCGCCGCCGGTAAGGAAATCCGCCTTGGCACCACGGGGCAGACCTGGCCGGTGTTCGATCTGGGCGAAACTTCGGTCCAGCGGTTTGGTGCCCCATACTGGATGGTGCATCGCGGCGACTTCCACAAAGTGTTACTGGATGCGGTGCGGCTGGCCGATTCCGATGCAGTGCGCCCCGGCAACGGGGTGGTCGGATTCGATCAGACAGCCGACAGCGTGACCCTGCACCTGGCCAATGGCGAGCAGGCGACCGGCGACGTGCTGATTGGCGCCGACGGCGTTCACTCCCGTATCCGAACACAGATGTTTGGGCAGGGGGCAGCGCGGTTCACCGGCATCATGGCGTGGCGCGGTCTGGTTCCGATGGACCGCTTGCCGCCGCATCAACGCCGCATGGTCGGCGCCAACTGGATCGGCGCCGGCGGCCATGTGGTGACCTATCCCTTGCGGCGCGGCGCATTGCTGAATTTCGTCGGCGTCGTCGAACGCGACGACTGGCGGGTCGAATCGTGGAATGAACCTGGCACCCAACAGGAATGCCTGCACGATCTGCGAAACTGGCACGACGATGTAAAGACCATCATCCGATGCATCGATACGCCTTACAAATGGGCGCTGCTGGGCCGCGAACCGCTGGATCGCTTCGCCCAGGGCCGGGTCTGCGTCATGGGCGACGCCGCCCACCCGACGCTGCCATTCCTCGCCCAGGGTGCCAATATGGCTCTGGAAGACGCGGTGGTAATCGCTCGGTGTCTCGAACTGTCGTCCCCGGCCGAGGCGCTGGCGCGGTATCAGGCCGCGCGCCTGCAACGAACCGCCGCTATCGTGCGTGGGTCTTCCGACAACACCAAGCGTTTTCACAATCCCGCGCTGGGCAGCCCGGAAGGTGCGGCCGCCTATGTCGAACGCGAGTTCCAGGCCGACAAGGTGAGTCAGCGCTATGACTGGCTCTACGAGTACGACGCGCTGACGGTGCCAGTTTAGAAACGTCGATCGGAAGCGATTGTCTCTGCCGGGATACGGCCTTCGCGGTCCGATGCGGCCAGCATGTTGTCCGGCGTTCGCTAACCCTTCGGCAACGCTTTGGCGGCGCCATCGCAAAGGAAGGGACTGACGCAAATAAGGCAGGCGATTTTGCCAATGCGCGCGGATGAAAGCAATTTGGACGATCTCTCGCGGCCTGTTACTGGCGGTGGGTTCGTCGTTCTGAATGCGCTGGCAACTGGATTTCCCGAAATCAATGCACCGAAGAGGCACGCCACGCCCAGTGCATCAATGACCTCAGGGCCTCCGGCCTTCGCCCAGGTTCATTGCTCAACTTCGGCATGAAACGGCTGGAAATCGAACGGATAGCCAATACCGTGTAAACCGCTTCATCCGCGCAATGAGCGGCATCGCCTTTCTTATCTCCGTTAGACCGGAACCCGGGCCTCGATGTGTCCGACCGAAGGCGACGATGCCAGCCTGACGAGGCGCCATCGGGAGCCGAGGTTATCACAGCCCGTTACGCGCCCCGCCAGCAGGCAACGGGCGGCACCGAACCGCTAAACCGCCCCGATTTCCCGGTCGTTGTTAACCTTCAATTAACACTCCTCCGTTAGTCTGACGCCGTTTGGAACAACAGGAGTTCGATATGAGCATCGCTGGAATCTCGGCCGCGTCGTCCGCGGCCTACTCGCAACAGACCAGGGCCGCGTCTTCCAGTTCGTTCTCGGTGCCGACCGGTCAGGTACAGCAGCGGCGTAATGATCATGACAAGGACGATACCGGCTCGCAGCCTTCCAACTCCACGCAGGCCAGTTCAGGCCCCACGTCCAGCCTGCTCAGCACCGTCGCCTAGGGGTGCTCACCGCCCTGGATACCGTCGAACGATCCGTGTTCGATGGTATCTTCAGCGCCTTGGATGCGGCTTCGCGGCCGATCGTCGGGCCGGCGGACCCGCGTCTGCTGGTGATCCCCATCCGCGACGGTGCCGGTGCGGTGGCCGGCGGCCTGTGGGGCACCACCCTGTTCCAATGGCTTGAGATCGAAATGCTGGTTGTCCCGGCGGAGATGCGGCAACAGGGCTTGGGGTCCGCGCTGCTGGCGGCGGCGGAAGCGGAGGCAAAGGCGCGTGGATGCATCGGTGTCTGTGTTGACACCCTGAGCTTCCAGGCCGAACCATTCTATCGTCGGCACGGCTATGCCCTGTTCGGCGTCCTGGACGATTGCCCGCTCGGTCACCGGCGGTTGTTCTTCCGCAAGCGCCTCGCCTGATCGCTGCCAAGGTCTCGGTCATGGGTTGCACGGGGCATTTGCGGCCCGGGCGAGGGCGGGCGTAGCATCCTGGAAAACCAATAACGGGAGGACGGGATGGATCAGCCTGTGCATAGTCAGGTCGGGGCGTGGCCCCCTGGCCTGACGCGGATTCCCTTCTGGGTCTATCGCGATGCGGGCATCGCCCACCACGAACAGACGCGGATATTCGAAGGCCCGGACTGGCACTTTCTGTGTTTGGAAGTCGATGTGCTCCAAACCGGCGATTACCGCACCACGATGATGGGCGCCATGCCGGTCGTGGTGGCCCGCGCCGAGGACGGCGAGGTGGTCGCGTTCGAGAATCGGTGCGCCCACCGCGGCAGCTTGATCTGCCTGGACGATGGCGGGCGGGTAAAGGATTTCCACTGCGTCTATCACGCATGGCGCTACGATTTGCGGGGCAACCTGACTTCCATCGCCTTCCGGCGCGGCGTCAACGGCCAGGGCGGGATGCGAGACGATTTCGACATGACGCAACATGGGCCGCGCAAGCTGCGCGTGACGGTTCAGTGCGGCCTGGTGTTCGGAACCCTGTCCGCCGAGACGCCGGATTTCGAAGCCTATATCGGGCCAGAGATCATGGTTCGGCTACGCCGGGTCCTGCACAAGAAAGTCGAGGTGATCGGCCGTTTCACCCAGCAACTGCCATGCAACTGGAAACTATACATGGAGAACGTGCGTGACACGTACCATGCCAGCCTGCTGCACACGTTCTTCGCCACCTTCAAGATCACCCGCCTGAGCCAGGGCGGCGGCGTCATGGTCAGCGATAACGGTGTCGCCCATGCCAGCACCACCCTGGCCGCCGCGCAGGGGCCGGACACCGCCTATGCCGGGCTGCGTGCCGATAACCAGGACCTGAAGCTGCGGGATCCCGGCTTCATGGCCGCGGTGCCGGAGTTCGGCGACGCCATCAACCTGCAAATCCTCTCGATCTTTCCGGGGTTCATCTTGCAGCAGATCCACAATGCGCTGGCGGTGCGGCAGATCGTACCGCGCGGCGTTGACACCATGGATTTGCACTGGACCTATCTGGGGTTCGCCGACGACACGCCGGAGTTGCGGACGATGCGGCTGAAGCAGGGCAATCTGGCCGGGCCGGCCGGGTTCGTGTCGATGGAAGACGGTGCGGTCGGCGGTTTCGTGCAGCGCGGGATCGCGGCGGCCGACGGCGAAGCGGCAATCGTTGAAATGGGAGGAGCCGGCGCTGAAGGCGCGGCAACCCGGGCCACCGAGGCCTCAGTAAGAGGCTTCTGGAAAGCCTGGCGCGCCCGGATGGGAGTGTGACCATGCTGATGAATATCGCCACGCTGAACGCGGCCAGCGCCAGGGCCTTGGATTCGGGGAACCTGGAGGAATGGCCAGGATTTTTCCTCGACGACTGTCTATACAAAGTAACCACGGCGGATAATCACGAGAAAGCCTATCAGGCCGGCCTGATCTATGCCGATTCCAGGGCGATGCTGGAAGACCGCGTGCTGGCACTGCGGGAAGCGAACATCTATGAGCGCCAGCGCTACCGCCACATCCTGGGGATGCCGCTGATACAGGTGGGTTCGGACGGGTCCGTTGCCGCCGAGACGTCGTTCATGGTGGTGCGGACCATGCGCGACGGGCAGATGATGGTTTTCGCCGCCGGGGTTTACCTGGACCGGGTGATGCGGGATGCGGACGGCGCCTGGCGTTATGCCGAACGCATCGTGGTATGCGACAGCCAGCGGATCGATACGCTGCTGGCGATTCCACTTTAACGTACGCAAGACATGCGCCATGCCAACCGCGTCCGTCATCGCCCCGTAACCTTGAAGCGAAGGGGTCTTTTCGCGGTGCGCCAGCCGTGTTTTGTTCACGCGGCAGAGACAGCGGTCTTATGTCACTTTGGCAAGAAGGAAACGAAATGTTTAGCCACATGATGGTCGGGAGCAACGATATTGCTCGGTCACAGAAATTCTACGACGCGCTGTTTGCGGCGATCGGCGGCAAGCCGGCGATGCAGGACGCCAGGGGCCGGTTGATTTACGCCCACAACGGGAACTTGTTCCTGGTAACCAAGCCGATCGATAACAAGGACGCCACGCACGCCAACGGCGGCACCATCGGCTTCGCGATGGCCAGCCCGGAACAGACCGATGCCTGGCATGCGGCGGGCGTTGCGAATGGCGGCATTTCCATCGAGGATCCGCCGGGCATTCGCCAGGGCAGCGCCGGCGCGATGTATCTTGCTTACCTCCGCGATCCCGACGGCAACAAGCTGTGTGGGCTTCACCGCATGCCAGCGGCCTGAACCGTAAACCAATGCCGACCCTTGCAACCCGAGGACTCGGGGCAGGGGTCGTTGGTATCATCGCACTGTCCCCGGACGGCGGTGGCCTGAAAGCAGGATGCTACTGCCGAGCGAGATAGTGTGCGAAGGCCGCCAGCGTTGCGTCGGAAACGTGATGCTCGATCCCTTCGGCGTCCGACTCGGCGGCCTCAAACGGTACACCGACGGCCAGCAGCAGATCGACCACAACCCGGTGCCGGGCGCGAACGCGGGCCGCCAGGCTTTCACCCGCCTCGGTCAGGAAAACGCCGCGATAGGGTTTGGCGACGGCCAGGCCTTCGCGTTTTAATCGACCGATCGTCTTGATCGCGGTCGCGTGTGCCACGCCCAACCGGCGCGCGATGTCGGTGGGGCGGGCTTCGCCGCCATTGGTCAGCAGGTCGGAGATCAGTTCGACATAATCCTCTAGCAGAGCGCCCGATTGGGCGGTCCGTGCTTTGCCGAAGCGGATGGCCTGGGTCGGCTCCTCCGGCAACGGTCGAACAGGTGCTTCTACCGATAGGTCGGACATGATCGGGTTACTGCCTCAAGCGCCGCCTAATTACCAAAACTTTCCCACAACAGCACCAGATTTAGCGCCAGCACAACGATCGACGCCGTCGCGGCTAAAACCTGCGCTGTCCGGCCGATGGCGAACCCGGCCATGACGGCGGGGCGGCGGATCAGCACCAGCAGCGCGATCATCGGGACTGGCAGCACGACGCTGAGGACCACCTGACTTAACACCAACGCGTTGGTTGCATCGACCCCCATCGCCACCACCACAACAGCGGGCAGCATGGTGGCGGTGCGCCGGACCCAGAGCGGGATATGAAAACCGACAAAGTCCTGCATGATGACCTGCCCGGCCATGGTGCCGACCACCGAACTGGATAGGCCGGAGGCAAGCAGCGACGTCATGAACGCCCCGGCGGCGACCCCGCCCATCAGTGGCAGCAGCGTGTGATAGGCAGTCTCGATCTCACCGACATCTGAATGGCCCTGGTGGAACATCGTCGCCGCCATCGCCACCATGGCCATGTTGACCAGCCCGGCCAGGCTGAGGGCGATCAGGACTTCCAGGTTCGAGTACCGGATCAGCCGCCAGCGTTCCCCGTCGTTGCGTGCCTTGACCCGGTCTATCATCATCGCCGAGTGGAGGTAGATGGCGTGCGGCATGACCGTGGCGCCGACGATGCCGACGGCCAGGGTGACGCTGTCCGCCCCATTCAATTCGGGCACGACTGTGTGAAACAGGAACTGCCCCCAGTCCGGTGGGGCGATGAACAACTCGATCAGATAGGCCACGCTGATGATGCCGACGAAACCGGTGATGATCAGTTCCAATGGCCGGAAGCCGCGCGACTGGAAGGTCAGCAGGCCCCAGGTGATGGCGAAGGTGATCAGCAGGCCGGCCAGCAGCGGCAGATGGAACAGCACGCTGATGCCGATGGCGGCGCCGATAGACTCCGCCAGATCAGTGGCCATCGCCGCGACTTCGCTGGCCACCCACATCGCGATGACCAATGGCCGGGGGAAATGCATCCGGCACAGCGTCGCCAGACTGTGACCGGACACGATGCCCAGGCGGGCGGAGAGCGCCTGGAACAGCATGGCGATTACGTTGGCAAGCAGCACGACCCACAGCAGCATGTAGCCGTGTCGGGCGCCCGCCTGGATGTTGGTCGCGAAGTTGCCGGGATCCATATAGGCGATGGAGGCGACGACTGCTGGCCCAATGAACGGGAGCATGCCCCGCAGTCCCCGGCCACCGCTGAGAGCGACTTGACCGGCCGCGGCAGTCTGATCCGAAAGAGTCGGTCGGACGACCGCCTCGCTCATGCGCGTAACCCAGCGGACAGAGATGCAGCCTCGGCCATACTATGCGTCCTTTGCGACAGAGTGTAGCCGAGGCTACATTCCGAGTCGAGTAGATTGGCACCTCTGGTTCGATGTCAATCCCTTTCCTGGCTGCTTCCCATGGCCAGGAAGTGTGCTAAAGGCCCCGGGCCATGCGCCATTTCCTAGAATTCGAAAAACCCATCGCCGAGTTGGAAGGCAAGATCGAAGAGCTCCGGCGTATGTCGGAACCCGACGGTATCAACATCGCCGATGAGGTTGCCCGCCTGACCGCGGTTGCCGACAAGCAGTTGCGTTCTACGTACGCAAAGCTCACTCCGTGGCAGAAAACCCAGGTTGCCCGCCATCCGGATCGCCCGAAGGCGCAGGATTACATCGACACGC
>DAIEHR010000058.1 GCA_027353465.1 Acetobacteraceae bacterium
GCACATCTGGATGATGGTCACATTGCTGTCGCTGGGCGGCATGTTCGAATTCTATGACCTGTTCATGACCGGCTATGTCGTGCCGGGCCTGGTAAAGGCCGGGATGTTGACCGGTGTCGCCATCGGGATGTTTTCTGGCCCGGCGCTGTTCGTTGCTTCGACGTTCTTTGGATTGTTTATCGGTACGTTTGTCTTCGGGTTTGTCGCCGACCGGTACGGGCGTCGGGTTATATTCACGTTTTCGATGCTGTTTTACTGCGCCGCGACGTTGGTGATGTCTTTCCAGGACACTGGTTTTGGCGTCTGTCTTTGGCGGATGATCGCCGGCATCGGCATTGGCGTGGAACTGGTGACCATCGATACCTATGTCGCCGAACTGGTCCCGGTGCATATGCGGGGCAGGGCGTTTGCGTTTAACCAGTGCGTGCAGTTCGGCGTGGTGCCGGTCGTTGCCGGCATTTCGTATTGGCTGGTGCCGCAGGCCCCCTTCGGTTGGGACGGCTGGCGCTGGGTCGTGGCGATCGGTGCGATCGGCGCGCTGTTCGTCTGGGTCCTGCGTCGTGCGATCCCGGAAAGCCCGCGCTGGCTACTGACGCACGGCCGGCTGGCTGACGCGGACCGCATCACCGCGCAAATCGAGGCCGCTGTGCGCCGCGACCTCGGTGGCGCGGCGCTGCCGGAACCCGTCGCGCATGAGGTCGATGATTTGTCGGCCCGCGGCTCATTCAGTGAGATCTGGCAGCCGCCGTATCGGACGCGGACCATCATGCTGATGGTTTTCCAGTTCTTCCAGACCTTCGGATTCTATGGATTCGCGGCCTGGGTGCCGACGCTGATCGCCAAGCAGGTCGGTATCAATCTGGGCGGCAGCCTGCAATATGCGTTTATCGTCGCGATCGCGAACCCGTTCGGGCCGCTGCTGGCGATGACGTTTGCTGACAAATTCGAACGGAAATGGCAGTTGGTCGGGGCGGCGATCTGCATCGCCGTGTTTGGCGGACTATTTTCGCAGCAATCCACGATGCCGTTGCTGATCCTGTTCGGCGTGCTGATCACATTGGCAAATAATATTCTGTCCTACTCCTTCCACAGCTATCAGTCGGAGCTGTTTCCAACCCGCATTCGCGCCAGGGCGGTTGGCTTTACCTATGCGTTCAGCCGGATCAGCACGGTGTTCGCGAGTTTCATCATCGGGTTTTTCTTTGCCAATTTTAACGGCACGACGGGCGTATTTGGCTTGATCGGTTTCGCCATGCTGATGGTGGTGCTGTCCATCGGCATATTCGGGCCGAAGACCAGCAATCTGGTGCTGGAGAAGATATCGCACTGAGCGATGCCCTGACCAACCATGGTGGCCTGCTTTCGGCCCCATGGCTGGGGGGTTGCCGAGATCGCCAGGCGGCGCACGAAATCCATTTTTTGTGATTGCTCCCGCCTGACTGTCGGGGCGCCGGG
The DNA here is from genome assembly GCA_027353465.1 of Acetobacteraceae bacterium. GTDB lineage: Bacteria > Pseudomonadota > Alphaproteobacteria > Acetobacterales > Acetobacteraceae > Rhodopila. The sequence continues at coordinate 1,456 of DAIEHR010000058.1, forward strand.
TAAGGGTGGGTGCTACGCCATTGCCGTGGACGCCGGTAAGGTCTTTTATCGGCAAGCCAGTGATCACAGGAGACGATGCCAATGGCCCAGCAACCCATTCGCTTTGATGATGGTGAAGCCTATGAGCGCGGGATGGGCGGGTGGAGCCAGCTCGCGGGACAGGTGTTCCTGGACTGGCTGGCGCCGTCACCTGGCCTACGGTGGATCGACGTTGGCTGCGGGAATGGCGCCTTCACCGAATTGCTGGTGCAGCGTTGCGCACCCGCCGAAGTGCAGGGCATTGATCCGTCCGAAGGACAACTGGCGTTCGCGCGCACGCGGCCAGGGGCGCAGACCGCCACATTCCTGTTGGGCGACGCAATGGCACTGCCGTTCAGCGAAGCTCGGTTCGATGCCGCTGTCATGGCGCTGGTGATCTTCTTCGTTCCTGAACCGGCGAAGGGCGTCGCCGAAATGGTGCGTGTGGTCGCCCCGGGCGGCACGGTCGCGGCCTATGCCTGGGATCTGCACGGCCAGGGTTTCCCGTTCGCGCCGATCCAGGCGGAGTTGCGTGAAATGGGATTTACGCCGCAGCTTCCGCCCAGCGCCGATGTCTCCCGCATGGAAGCGCTGCGCGATACGTGGGCAGCGGCGGGACTGGAAGCGGTGGAAACCCGCGAAATCACCGTCGACCGGACTTTCGCCGATTTCGAGGCGTTCTGGGCCTCCAGCACCGCGATGGGCCACATGCGGTCGATGCTGGAGGGGCTCACAGCCGATGACCTCGAACAATTCAAGCAACGGGTCAAAGCACGCCTGTCGGTGGACGCGTCGGGACGCGTCACCCATCAGGCGCGTGCCAACGCGATCAGGGGCCGCGTTCCGATGGCGTCTTGACGGCGGTTTCTCCGTCGTCGCTAGCGGGGGCGGGGCCGCTAAGGGCTTCGGGCGAAACAAGCGAATCGTCTGAAGGAAGCCGCCCGCCATGACAGTCTCCACCGGCCGCGCATCCGGTTGGAGCGGTTACTTCCCCGCAGTCCCTATCGGCGGCTGCTCATCGCCCCGGTGTTGCGGCGTTCCTCCTCCGCCCGCACCGTATCCAGCAGGTAATGCGGGCCTAGCGCGTCCAGGTTCAGTGCGCCGATTTGGCCGAGAACGAGGTCGATCTCGCGCTGCAGGATAGAGACGGCTTTTTTCACCCCCGGCAAGCCACCCGCCGTCGCCCCATACAGCGTCGCCCGCCCGGTCAGCACGAAGTCCGCGCCCAGGCATAGCGCGGCAACGATGTCGGAGCCGCGACGCACGCCGCTGTCCAGCAGCAGCGCCACGTCGGGGCCGACGGCCGAACGGATCATCGGCAGCACGTCCAGCGGCGAGGGCATCGTGTCCAATTGGCGGCCGCCGTGGTTGGATACGATCAGGCCGTCGATCCCCATGCCGGTGGCGGTGCGCGCGTCCTCGGGGTGCATGATGCCCTTGACCATCAGCTTGCCCGGCCACGCGTTGCGGATGGCCTCCAAGTCGCGCCAGGTCTGGCTGGGATCGGGGGTTTGTTTGGCGAACAGATCCGCGACCTGATCAGGTGTGGAGCCCTTGGTTGCATACCTTTCCCAGTTGCCCAGCATCGGCAGGCCGCCCTGGCGGTAGTAGTTGATGACCCAGGCTGGATGCAGCATCGCCTCCAGGATCGTCGGCAGGGTCATTTTCAACGGACGGACAAAGCCGTTGCGGCGGTTGCGTTCGCGGTTCGACGACACTGGCACGTCGCAGGTGACGGCCAGCGCCGTCACGCCGCAGTCGATGGCCCGCTTCACCAGGTCCAACTGGAAGCTGCGGTCCTTGGCGCCGTAAATCTGGTACCACAGGTTCTTCGGCGCCAGCTTCGCGCCTGCCTCCATCGACGCATTGGCGGCGCCGGACATCAGATAGGGCACGTCGGCATCGTTGGCGGCTTGCGCCAGATACAGTTCGGCATCCTTGCGAAAGGCGCCCGCCATGCCGGTGGGCGCGATGCCGAACGGGCTGGCGTAGGTGCGGCCGAAGATCGTGGCCCGTTGCTCCCGCTTCGCGGTGTCGATGTAGTAGCGCGGCACCAGCCGCAGGTCGCGGAACGCATTGGCGTTGGTGCGCAGGCCGGTTTCGTCCTCCACGCCGCCTTCGATGAAGTCGAACATGATCTTCGGCAGGCGGCGCTTCGCCATGCGTTTCAGGTCGTCGATATTGATCGCGCTGTCGATGTTCATGCGTTTCGTCCCATTCCCCGCGCCGGGCAGGCGCGCTTACTGATTTTTCAGGCGCCGGGCAGACACCTTTACTGCTTTTACAATCTGTAAATTCTTTCTGTAAATCCATTGACCGTTTTCGCGGCCCCGCACTGGTTTGTAGAGTGACTTCGCATTTGCAGCATCATAGATCGTTATCGCGCTTGATGCGGCAAATGCGAAGGAACGACTATCAATGAGCACGATGAATTACTCTCCCGATGGCCTGGCTGGCGGTGCCGCGCCGGTTTCCTCCCGTCGTTCGGATTATCAGGATCACACCGCGCGGATGGCGCAACTGATCGAGAGCAAGCAGGGCACCTGGAACAGCATCAATCCGGAGTCTGTCGCCCGCATGCGGTTGCAGAACCGCTTCAAGACTGGTCTGGATATTGCCCGCTACACCGCCGCGATCATGCGCGCCGACATGGCCCGCTATGACGAGGATTCATCGAAATATACGCAGTCGCTGGGCGCGTGGCACGGTTTCGTGGCGCAGCAGCAGATGATTGCGGTAAAGAAGCATTTCGGCACGACGGAACGCCGGTACATTTATCTGTCCGGCTGGATGGTGGCCGCGCTGCGGTCGGAGTTCGGGCCGCTGCCGGATCAGTCGATGCACGAAAAAACCTCTGTGCCGGCCTTGATCGAGGAAATCTACACGTTCCTGCGTCAGGCCGATGCCCGCGAACTGGGCGGCCTGTTCCGCGAGATTGACGCCGCCCGCAAGGAAGGCAACCCCGCGAAGGAAGCGCAACTGCTGGAGCAGGTGGAGAACCACCAGACCCATGTCGTGCCGATCATCGCCGATATCGATGCGGGTTTCGGCAATGCCGAAGCGACGTATCTGCTGGCGAAGAAGATGATCGAGGCGGGCGCCTGCGCGTTGCAGCTTGAAAATCAGGTGTCCGACGAAAAGCAGTGCGGCCATCAGGACGGCAAGGTCACCGTGCCGCACGAAGACTTCCTGGCGAAGGTGCGGGCTGTGCGATACGCATTCCTGGAACTGGGCGTGGAAGATGGCATCATCGTCACCCGCACGGACTCGCTGGGTGCGGGCCTGACCAAGCAGATCGCCGTGAGCCATGCGCCGGGCGACTTGGGCGACCAGTATAACTCGTTTCTGGATTGCGAGGAAATCACCCCGGAGAACGCCCGCAATGGCGAC
>DAIEHR010000081.1 GCA_027353465.1 Acetobacteraceae bacterium
TGGTACCACGACAAGCTCGGTGCCGAGGTGGTGAAAACCCCCCAGCCCGACGGATCGGTACGCATCGACCTGAACCTGGCCGGGCAAAAAATCTTCATCGCCAAGGCCATGCCGGGCAAAGCCGCCGATGCACCAGCATCACCCTATCTGGGGCTCGATCATTTCGGCCTGACGGTGCCGGACATTAAGGCAGCGGTCGCCGAACTGAAGGCCAAGGGCGTAACGTTCACCATGGACGTCACGCAAAACCGTCCGGGCGTGCAGATCGCCTTTCTGACCGCGCCCCAGAATGTCTCGATCGAACTGATCCAGCGGGGCTAGGAAGCGAAATCACCGGATCGACGCCCCCAGCTTTCCAGTGGCGCTAAACGTCGTAGCCAAACAATCCCTTGGGCCGAACGATCAGGATCAGCATCAGGATCGCGAAGTCGATGATGAAGGCCAGCTCCCCGCCCAGCAGCGTGCCGGTCACGCTGTCCGCGACGCCGATGAACAGTCCGGCCAGCACGGTCCCGGGAATACTGCCCATGCCGCCGATCTGCACGATGATGAACGATTTCAGCAGCGGTTCGGACCCCATTTCCGGATCGACCCCGAACACGGATCCCAGCATCGCGCCGCCAACGGCGGCCAGCGCGGCACTGATCATGAACGCGGTGACATAGACGCTTTCAGGGTTGATCCCCATCAGCAGCGCCGCCTCGCGGTCCTGTTCCACGGCCCGCATGGCTTTGCCGGGTTTGGTGAAATGCAGAAACAGGTACAGCACGACCGCCAGTACGATGCAGACCCCGGCAGCCAGCAGGCGCTGCTTCGCCATGAACACGCCGCCCAGCTTCACCACCCCCGGAAGCATTGCCGGGATCGCCTGGGGCTCCGGCCCGAAGATCGCCCAGGATGCCGACCGAATGGCGAAGCTGGCGCCGATGCCGACGATGAAGCAGTTCAGCATCTCGTATTGCAGCGGCTTGAACAGATACTTTTGCAGCAATACGCCGATCCCGGCCGCCATCGCGACGGCCAGCGGGATCGCCAGCCACATCGGCCATCCCTGATCGACACCGATGTACCAGATCACGAAGGCCGACAGCATGACCAGTTCGCCATGCACGAAGTTGACCACCCGCATAATGCCGAACAGCAAAGTGACGCCCAGGGCGATCAGCATATAGATCAAGCCGGTCACCAGACCGCTCAGAACGATCTGCGGCAGCAGGGTCGTGCTCAGCGGACTAAACTCCAGCCGGCCAGTCGATCGTGGCCAGCCATGCGGGTTTGCCGTTCTTCACGATCGACATCGGAATTTGCCGGGTCAACGAGCAGTCAATCCCATAGACCGACTTCATCCCGAACCGTTCCTCACCGAAGATGCCGTGATGCACGGTGGTGCGCAGGGCCTCGGCCACCACCACCGGGTCCACCGACTGCGCCTTGCGGATGCCGTCGGCCAGGATGAACGGCCAGTCCCACATCAGAAACACATAGCTCGGAAAGGGCGCTCCGTATGTCTTCATCCACCAGTCGTAGATCTCGTGCTGTTCGGGCGTCTGCGGCTCCGCCAGCGTATCGAATAGCAGGGCGCCTTCCGCCGCGTCGGGGCCAGCTATATCGACAAACGACTTGGCGTCGGAATAACCGAGCAGGATGTGGCCCTTGTAGCCCAGTTCACGCAACGCCTTGCACGCCAGCCCCTGGTCGCGCCCGATCGTGCCGCCGAAATCGATCAGGTCAGGATTGAAGCCCACAAGTCGCGTGGCAACCGGATACATGTCGGTCGATCCGCGCTTGAAGTATTCGTTGCCCACATTGGTGAACCCGTTCTTCGCCGAGATCATCCGCCGGTCCTCGGACTCGGTGAACCCGGCCTCGTCGGAGGGATTCATATGAGCCACACGCTTGACGTCCGGAAACTTCGTCTTCAGCCAAGGATACACCGCATACGCGGTTTCGTTCGTCGGCTGGACGCGGAAGCTATAGGGGAATTTCGGCCCGGTCAGATGTTCCTTGCCCGACGCGCCCGACAATTGCAGCACCTTGGCTTCCGTCGTCTTGCCGACCACCGGCACCGAATTGCCCGAACCAGAGGAGAACAAAAACTTCACATTGTCCGCCAGCATTTTTTCCACCACCGTGACGGCCTCGGCGGGGATGTATTTGTTGTCGTAGAACTGCGGCACGATTGTATAGCGGTCGCCGCCGACCATGATGCCCTGCGCGTTGATCAATGCCACCGCGCGTTCGACCGTCCGCTGGGTGGTGATGCCCGTGGGGGCGGCCGGGCCGGACAGAGGAATGCTGCACCCCAGAACGATGGTCTTGTCAGCAGAAAATCCGGGCCGCACCCCGATTCCGATCGTGGCGGCAGCGGCGCCAAGCGCGACAAATCCCCGGCGGGCGATGGTCATTGTTCGTTTCCCCATTTGGCGTTTGCTTCTTATCGCCGAAATGGTTCGGGCCGAATGTCGCCCATGTCAAGCGCGCGGCGGCCGTCGCGGTACGAAACGTCGCGCGGTCGCCGATACGTCAATACTCTTCCCTGGCCCCGGCGATCGCCAGGGGGAACAGCGCCCCCCGGTCAGCGATGATCGCCTCGATCACGGCATCCAGGGTCAGCCGGACCATACCGTCATGCTCGCCAGTGTCCGGGGACGTGACCGCCACGATCTGGCTTGCGTGATGGAAGGGTGCGGTCGTTCCAAACAACGCATAGGTTCGCACGCCCGTCGCCGCGGCGATGTTCATCACCCCGGTGTTGTTGCCGACGTAAAATGCGGCCTGCGACAGCATCCCGATCACGTCGCTCAGGTTCCACCCCAGGGCCAGGCGCACGCGCTCGCTCCGTTCGCCCAGCGCGTTCATGATCATCGTGGCAGCCGGCAGATCTTCCTGTCCGCCCACCAGCACCAGGGTGGGCCAGCCCGCGTCCAGCAGCGTGGTGGCCAAATGGGTGAAGCGCTCGCTGCCCCATTGCCGCAGCACCTCGCTGCTGCCGATACCGATCGCGACATAGGCGCCATGGGTATCTCCCAGCCGGGTCATCGCCTCTTGCTGGGCCGCCGGATCGATCGTCAGCGACGGTTCGTCCGACGCCAGCGGAATGCCGGCAGCCCGCAGATACCGCGTCGCCCGCGTGTGCTGATGCATCTTCTTGACGTCTTGCGGCAGAAACGGGCCCGTGTTCAGGAACCAGCGTTGGCGTCCCCAGCCATAACCGCGTCGGTCGGGGATGCCGGCGCGCCAGGCGGCGGCCGCCAACAACGGGCTGTGGTGCAGCAGCACGATGGTGCCGAAGTCGAATGATCGCAGGCGCCGCACCAGACGCTGGAAGCCGCCGATACCGTCGTGGGCGCCGCGGCGACCCGCGGGGTTCAGGTCTAGCCAGGATATTCCCGCGATCGAGGGCTCGTGCGCCAGCAGCTGATCCGCGAGCGTACGCGGCTTGGTCAGCAGCGTGACCGCTTCGCCCGCATGGTCGGCGATCGCCCTGAGGTGAGGCAAATGCCAGACCATGTCGCCGATACCCGGCAATGGCTGGATCACGCCGATTGGCCTCTGATAAGGCGGCCAGCTTGGTGGGTTGGATGTCACGCGGACATATCCGCGAAACCGCTGGCCCGAAAGATCATCGCGGTCTCCTGGGAAAGGCGCCCGCGTAATGGGGGCGGGGTCTTCCTGTCAAGCCGCTCACTCGACCGGTTCGGCTTCGACTTCGGCGTGCGGAGGCGGGCGGCGCATGATCAGCAGCAGCAGGATGGCCGGGAAGGTCGTGCAGATCAGCAGCACGTAATCATCCATATAGGCGATGATCTCCGCCTGTCGGTTTACCGCGTGATCCAGGATGGCGGCGCCTTTGGCCGTCGATGGATCGAACGCCTTCACCGCCGCCAACGCTCGGTTGAACGGGGTTGCGCTGGCGCCGATCACCTCGTGCAGTGCCTGGGTGTTGCGGGTCAGCATGGTGGAGGTGACGGACACGCCGATCGCCGCGCCAATATTGCGCAGCAGGCTGAACAGCGAGGCGCCTTCAGTCCGCAGCGACGGATCCAGCGTGGCGAAGGCAACGATCTGCAAGGGCATGAACACCAGCCCCAGCCCCGCGCCCTGGATCACAATGGTGGTTATGATGGTCCGTTGCGACACATCCGGCGTCCAGCCCGTCATCATATAGAAGGATACGCACAACAGGACCAATCCGCCCGCGACCAGGTAACGAGGGTCGGTTCGGCTCACCATCCGGCCGCTGAAGCTGATCGCGACGAGGTTGCCCAAGCCTCGTGGCGCCATGATCAGGCCGGCTGTCGCCACGGGATAGTCGCTCATGACCTGCAACCACGGCGTCATCAATGCCAGGCTGGACACCAGCAACGTGCCAACGGCAAACATCAGGATCAGACCGGACAGGAAATTCATGTCGCGGAACAGCGTGGGCCGCAGCAGCGGCCGGCGGGCGGAAAACAGGTGAATCGTGAACAGATAGAAGCCCAGGCCGGCCAGCACCGCCTCGGTAATGACCTCTCGGGAGTAGAACCAATCCAGGTCCTGGCCGCGGTCCAACATCAGCTGCAACGCCCCGATGCCGGTGGACAGCACGGCGAAGCCCAGCCAGTCGAAGCGAGAACTTCCTGTACCGCGTATATTGGGCAGAAAGAACGCCAAACCGGCCGCTGCCAGCAGGCCGAACGGCAGGTTGATGTAGAATACCCATCGCCAATCGTAGTTGTCGGTCAGATAGCCACCAAGTGTCGGTCCCATGATCGGGCCGATCATGACGCCCATGCCCCAGATCGCCATGGCGAAGCCTCGCTTGGCTGGCGGGTAGATATCCAGCAGCGTGGTCTGCGACAGCGGCACCAGCGCCGCGCTGAACATCCCTTGCAACAAGCGGAATGCGACGATTTGCGCCAATGATTGGGCGGCCCCGCACAGCATCGACGCGATTGTGAACCCCAGGATGCAAACGATATAAAGTGGCTTGCGGCCGAACCTACCTGCCAACCAACCAACCGGCGCGGTCATGATCGCGGCGGCGGTGATGTAGGATGTCAGGACCCAGGTTATCTCGTCATAACTCGCCGAGAAACTGCCCTGCATATACGGCAAGGCCACGTTCGCGATCGTTTGATCCAATGATTGCAACAATGTCGCGCCGATGGCGGACGCTGTGATCATCGCCCGGTGAGGGACGGTATCACCGGTCGTCGCGCTTGGTTGCGCGAATTGGTCCGCGGTGGCCATCGCTCTACTTCTGATTAAGGTCTCGGACGCACCCACAGTGAACCCAAGCCCCGCTCGCGGTCAATTGGCGAAACTTTTCGCGCCTCGTCCGGGTGTTGTGACCACGCCGGCTGTTGGCTTGCGGTAATCTGTCGCCACGCGAACAGTTTTGGCGATTTGGAGGCTTGCATGGCGACATGGCGCGATCAGGTAGCGCTTGTGACGGGGGGAGGCCGTGGCATCGGGCGCGCCATTGCCCGTCGGCTGGCCCGGGAGGGTGCATCGGTCTGCGTCAACTATCTCAAGAGGGCTGACGCCGCCGAGTCGCTGGTCGCCGACATCATTGCCAACGGCGGCCGGGCAATCGCCGTCGCGGCCGATGTGGCGGACGATGCGGCCGTCGAGGGCATGGTGGACCGGGTGGGGGCCGCGTTTGGGTCAGTGACGATCCTCGTCAACAACGCCGGGGTGTCCCACAAGGCGACGCTGGAGAGTTATGATCCGGACAAGCTGGAGCGCATGCGTCAGGTCAACGCGGGGGGTATCATCCACACAACCCGAGCGGTGATGACGGATATGCGGCGGATGAGATACGGCCGGATCGTCAACATCACCTCGATCGCCGCGATGGGAACGTCGCTGGCCGGTAATGCGTTCTATGCCGCGACCAAGGCCGAAGCCCAGATCCTGACGCTGCGCTTCGCGATGGAGTTGGGCACCCACGGCATCACGGTTAACGCGGTGGCGCCCGGATTCGTCCAGACGGAGCTGACCAAGGGAACCGACGAGGAGGCGTGGAAGGTTCGGTCACAGAAAATGGGCGCGCTGGCCATGCTCGGCCGGATCGGCGAGGCTGACGACATCGCCAATGCGGTTGCATTCTTCGCGTCGCCGGACGCTGGATGGGTCACCGCCCAGGTGCTGGCGGTCGATGGCGGGCGGATGGATTATCTGGGGCGGTAGGCTTTTATAGGGCGCCCCAGGACGAAACCCGACCGATCCGTACTGCGATCACCGGCAACGGCGCAAGGTCCATTGTCCGGTATTGCTTATAGCGGGCCCTTAGCTGACCTTGTGCCGCGTCGTGTTCCTGGCCGTCCGTCAGGATTTCGGCGTTGCCGCGCAGCATGACCCAGGCCAGCCGCGTCCAATCCTCGTCCCAGCGATCGACGGTGATCGCGACGGCCGGGTTCTCCCGGATGTTGCGGATGCGCTTCAGTGGGATATCGGTGCGCTTCGGCTTCTCGTCCACGGTGATATACAGCGACGCCCGGTCCAGGCAGAAGCAGACCGGCACCAGATGCGGGGCGCCGTCGCGGCCGACCGTCGCAAGATGGGCGACGCGGCTGTCTTCCAGGAAACGGCGTTGCGCTTCTGTCAGCATAGCGGCACCATAGCGCTCGGTTCGCCGGTTCGTATACCGAGCGAAAGTGGGAGGGTATAATAATGTCCGACACGCAGACCAGGCTGCCGCGCACCCCGCCGCAGATATTGGGTCCGTTCTATCCGTTTATGCTGACCCCAACCGAGGGGTTCGACCTGACCAATGGCGGTCAGGCCAAGGGCACTGTCCTGTATGTCTCCGGCCGCGTCCTGACCGAAACCGGTGCGCCTGTCGCCGGGGCGAAGATCGAGATTTGGCAGGCCAACGCGGCCGGACGCTATCCCCACCCGAATGACGATAACGTCGCGGCCCCGTTGGACGAGAAATTCCAGGGCTTTGCCGTCTCTCGCACCGACGAAAACGGTGGATACGCGTTTAAGACTGTTCGGCCCGCCGCATACCCGGCCGCGCCCGGTCGCTGGCGCCCCGCGCATATCCACTTCCAGGTGACCTCGAAATACGAGCAACTCGTGACGCAGATGTATTTCAAGGGCGACAAATACAACGAATCCGACGCCTGGCTGAATAGTGCCAGCCGCAAGGACCTGTTGATTACCGACCCAACCCCGGTGGCGGGGAAGGAACCGGGCGCGCAGGAAGTTACTTTCGATATTATCATCACGCGCGGATAGACCGCCGCGTTGCCGTAGCGGCCTCGGTACGTCCCGATCCACCGTCGGGACGGGTCGCTTGGTGTGGTTACTACAGCACCAGTTCGAACCGCGTGGTTTTTTCCAGAGCATCCTCGAACCACGATTCGATCGCTGCCTCACGCTTGCCGACAAAGACCGGCTTGCCGTCTTCCAAAATCATCGGCAGGTCGTGACCCGGAACCAGCAGCGTCCCCGGGCGCTGCGCCCACAACGCCCACATGCTTTCGATGGATGCCGCGGTAACGGAGGGGTCGTAGGTCATATCCGCTGCCCGGGTCAGCAGTTCCACCCGGTTCTTCGCCGCATCCCCGGTGAACAGCACATCGCGCTCGTTGCCCCGAAGAAAGAACATCAGGTGTCCTGGCGTGTGGCCTGGCGCGTCGTACGCCGTCATCCCCGGCAGGACGGTATCGCCGTGCTTCATCCGCTTCAGTTGCGGCGATCCGGCCAGTTCTTTCACATACAGTTCCGGAACCGGTGTGCTGCCCCAGGGTTCCCGCACCGACCAGTCCAGCTCCTCCGCCCCGATCCAGATCGTGGCTTTCGGAAACAGCACCCAGTTGATCGAGTGATCGTGGTGCGAGTGCGTCAGCACGACATCCGTGACATCCGCGGGGGCCAGTCCGTGCCGCTTCAAGCCGTTGATCAGGTTAGACCGGTGACTGAACGTACCGCAGTCGATCAGCCCCACCCGGTCGTTGCCGCGCAGCAGCACGATGGTGCTCCAGCCCAGCCCGCCATGGCACACCGACTTGCCAGGATAGCCTTGCACCAGAATATCGAGTTGGTAGTCCATGTCCGTTATTCCCCCAATCCGCTCGGGCTTGAACCCACACTGCCGCACTCGTAGCGTCAAGCCCCGCGGCGGATAAAGAGCAGCCCGATGCTAATCGTCGATTCCCAGATCCATATCTGGGAAAACGAAATGATGAACACCAAGCACCGCCAGGTGTTCAACTACACGATGAACGACGCCCTGGCCGAAATGGCCGACGCGGGAGTCGATGCCGCCTTGATCCATCCGCCGAGTACACTGCCCAAGACCAACGCGACCGCGATCGAAGCCGCCGCGGCCCGCCCCGACACGTTCGCCGTTCTGGGGCATTTCGATCTGACCGACCCGGCCAAGCGTGGCGTGGTGGAAACCTGGAAGCAGCAGCCGGGGATGTTGGGATTCCGTTTCACCTTCAACCAGCCGCATCAGCAATCCTGGTGGGATGACGGCACCATCGACTGGTTCTGGGCTGCCGCCGAACGGGCGGGCACACCGGTTGGCCTGCTCGCCGGCGGCCATCTGAAGGCGCTCGCCAACATCGCCGAACGCCATCCGGGATTGCGCTTTCTGGTCGATCACTACGGCCGGGACCTGACGAACATAAATTTCGACGATCTGCCGGACCTGCTGGCCCTGGCACGCTATCCCAATATCGCGGTCAAGGTTTCCGGAGCGCCCAGCTACTCCCGCCAGGCCTACCCCTGGCGCGACACGCATCAACCGACACAGCGGATCGTCGAGGCGTTCGGGCCATCGCGTGCCTTCTGGGGCACCGACATCACCCGAATGCCATGCTCCTACCGAGGCTGCGTCACCATGTTCACCGAGGAAATGCCCTGGCTTACAGGCAGCGACCGGGACCTTGTCATGGGCAAGGCGTTGCTGGCATGGATCGGCTGGAAATTGCCTGCTTAACCCGGGGGAAACCTGACATGTCCATCAGCTTCAATCACGTTCACATCAAGACTCGCGATGTTGCCGCGACCGTGAAGTATTACATCGACAACTACGGCGCCACGAAGAAAATGGAAATGGTCGGTCGTGGCTGGCAGCTAGACCTGCACGGCACCCAACTGAACATCACCGGCATCATTACCGAACAGAACCACGAGCAGGCCTATGGCATCGAGCATATGGCCGTCACCGTGGACGACTATCCCGCTACGATCGCCAAGCTGCGTGGAAACGGTGTTGCCATCCTGGAGGAACTGAAGGGCGACAAGGGCAACCGGGTCGCGTTCGTGTCCGCTACCGATGGGTCCCAGATGGAAATCATCGAAAGGATCTGATCATGGCTTTGAAGGACATGGTCCCGTTCGGCATGTCGCTGCCGCACCGCTCGCCCGACCGGATTGGCATGGACGCTGTCCATACAGTTGCCATACGCGCCGAGGCGCTGGGCTTCCGCGACCTTTGGGTGACGGAGAACACGCTGGATCATGTGAATTCCTTCGATCCCATTGTCATCCTGACCTACGCCGCCGCTGTCACCAGCCGGATCGGCCTCGGCGCGTCGGTTCTGGTGCTGCCGGTTCATGATCCCCGCATGGTCGCTCACCAATGGGCCAGCCTGGATACGGTCAGCAACGGCCGAGCGATCATGGGCGTAGGGATCGGGCGGCCGTTTCATTTCACCGAGTTCGAAGTCCCGCAAGCCGGCCGCGTCGCCCGGTTTCGTGAGCAGTTGGAGCTGATCCGCTCGCTTTGGGGTCAAGACAAGACCACCCATCATGGCCGGTTCTACAACGTCGATGACGCCAGACTTGGCATGCAACCCGTCCAGAAGCCGTTGCCGGTTTGGATGGGTGTCGGCCATCCAGACGCCATCCGCAGGGCCGGTGCGCTGGCTGACGGCTGGATGGGGGCGGGCGGTTCCACCACCGAGGACTTCCGCCGGGCCGTGCCGATTCTGAAACAAGCTTTGACGGAAGCCGGCCGCGATCCCGAGAGTTTCCCGATCTCCAAGCGTATATTTATCGCGGTCGATGACAATCCCGAAACGGCACGCTCCGAGCTGAACCGGTGGTACACCGAGGTGTATCATAATCCGGAAGGCACCGACTCCTCCGGCATTCACGGCACGAGGGAGCAGGTGCGCGAACGGTTGGAGGCGATCATTGCCATGGGGGCCAATCACCTGCTGCTGAACCCGGTCTCCAACCACGTCGAACAACTGGAGGCGCTGGCCGGAATCGTCGGACTGATCTAGCGCCTCCAGCCCTCGGGGGATGCGGTCAAATGCCGCGGCGCTTCGCCTTCCCACAGGATGTCGCCGTCGGCCGTGGCACCCCAGGCCGCCGCCACACCCAGCGCCCGCAGTCCATCCGGCGCCGTCGCCAGATAGTTCACATGGTGGTGACCGTGAACGATCAGTCGAACGCCCATCGCCCGAGCGAGGGCGTCCAGAGCGGCATTGCCTGATGGATGGCTGCTGGGGGCCTCGTGCGTCACCAGGATATCAGCCCGCTGGCCGGCGAGGTAATCGTAATCCTCCGGCCAGATCGACGTCGTGCCCAGCGAGTGGACCAGCGCCTCGATATGCTCCGGCCGCCAGCCGCGGCCCATGTGGCGCACGTCTTCCGGCAGTTCGCTTCGGCCTTGCAGGCGCGGCGGGGCAGGGGGTTCCCAAATCCGGGGCCGGAATGTTCCGCCCAGGCCGGCGATACGCACCCCTTCCACGTCGGCGATGCTGCCATGCAGGCACCGTTCGGCGGTCACCGGGTTGTGGTCGCGTTCCGTCAGGTATCGCCACATCCCGGGGCCGCCGTCATTGTCGTGATTGCCGAAAATCCAGTGTACCGCGATGCTGCGCGACAGCAGCGGCGCCGCCAGCTCGTCCAGCGGCCGGTCGCATTGCACATCGCCCAGGATCACCGCCGCCTTGGGCAGCGTCTTCAGCCGGGACAGCCCGCGTTCCACCCGATCCCACATCTGATGGATATCGCCGATAAATACGATCGTCATTCGCCCTCGTTGTCCGGTCCTGCCGCTCTTGACGGTATCGTCTCGGCGTCCCACGCTGATTTAGACAAGCACGCCATGCTCCAGGCGGCAAAATAACGACGGGGGAACCAACCATGAAGCGCCAGCTTTTTGTGGCGGCCTTGCTTATGCTGCCCGCCACCGCCTTCGCCCAGAACTGCGAGATGAAACTGGGGGCGATGGGCCCGATGTCCGGCGGCGCGGCGCAGTGGGGGCTGGCGATGAACAGCGCGGCGGAACTCGCGGCGGCCGAGGTCAATCAGGGCGGCGGCGTGAAAATCGGCGGCAAGAGCTGCAAGGTCGTGGTCGTACCCTACGACAGCAAATACACCGCCGATGGTGCGGCGGCCGGGTCGAACGCATTGGCGGCGCAGGATATTCACCTGATTATCGGCCCGGTCGGCTCCCCGGAGGCGACCGGCATCAAGCCGGTCGCCGCGCGTAACGAGCAGGTGGCCTGGAACGCGTCCTATGCCAAGAACGCGCTGGAGCCGAAGTATCCGCTGATGTTCCATATCGCGCCCGGCCCGTCCGGCTGGGCGGATGCGGTGATCAAGCGTGCCATGAAGGAATTCCCGATGAAATCGGTGGCGCTGATCGCGCCCAACGACCAGGGTGGCACCGACATCGCCAGCGTGGATGCCCAGGCGTACAAGGCAAACGGCGTTACCACTACCGAGGAATACTACCAGCGCGGCACCACCAACTTCGCCCCGATCGTGACCCGGATCCTGGCCGGCAAGCCCGATGTCGTGGACACCGCGTCCTCGCCGCCCGGAGACGCCGGGGTGATCGTGAAACAACTGCGCCTGGCCGGCTTTACCGGCGCGATCGGCCGCCTGGGCGGGCCGGGAACCGCGGAGATCGTGCGGGTGTCGGGCGGTCTGGACGTGCTGAAGAACTTCTATTGGTTCGAAACGGTGCCGACCGAGGACCCCAAGGTCCGCGCGATCGACGACGAATACCGCAAGCTGCTGGGTAAAGACCCGATCGGGGGCACCGCCGTCTGGGCCGATCTGCCGGCGGCGCGGATGACGCTGAAGGCGGTTTCCATCGCCGGCACCGACGATGCCAAGGCGGTTGCCGCTGCATTGCGCAAAATGCCGGTGGAGGATCCAAACATCGGCAAGGGCTACTGGGGCGGCAAGAAGCAGTTCGGCATCGCGCAGGAACTGCAATTCCCCTTCGGCGTCGGCATTATCAAAGACGGCAAGAACCTGGGCGTGGAACGGCAGGAGGTGACGCCGGAGTAAATCCCGTTGGACCAGTTCATACAGGCCGCCCTGATCGGGATCAGCCTGGGTGCGCAGTATGCGTTGCTGGCGCTCGGCTTTACCCTGATCTTCGGCATTCTGGGCGTGGTGAACTTCTCGCATGGCGGCTTCTACATGCTGGGCGGTTACGTCGCTTATAGCTGCGTCGCGTTCCTCGGGC
>DAIEHR010000085.1 GCA_027353465.1 Acetobacteraceae bacterium
GCTGGGACGGACAGATCAAGGGTCTCAGCGCGTTTCCGGCCCGGGACCGGCCGGACGCTACCATTATCTTCTGGACCTTCCGCCTGATGGTTGGCCTGGGCATGCTGATGCTTCTGCTGGGTGTTGCCGGCGCATGGTTGCGCTGGCGCGGGCGCCTTTATACGCAGCGCCTGTTCCTGCGCCTGGCCGTTGCCATGGGGCCAGCCGGTATCGTGGCGATGCTGGCAGGCTGGATGACCACCGAAATCGGCCGCCAGCCTTGGGTGGTATATGGCGTGATGCGCACGGCGGACGGTGTTTCCAGGCACTCCGCGCTGTCCATGAGTGTCGCGCTATTGGCGTTCGTGGTGCTGTATTTCGCGGTGTTCGGCATCGGCATTTCATACCTGCTGAAGCTGGTCGGGAAAGGGCCAGACCGCGGTGGACCGATCGAGGCCACGCATCATACCCCTGCCCGTCCGCTGTCCGCGGGGCCCGAGATCGACCCGATAGGAGCCGGCGAATGATGAACCTCGACCTCTCGTTGATCTGGGTGCTGATCATTGGCTTTGGGCTGATGATGTATGTGGTGATGGACGGATTCGACCTGGGGATCGGCATCCTGTTCCCGTTCGTCAAAGCAACGCCCGACCGCGACCTTATGGTCAACACTGTCGCCCCGGTCTGGGACGGCAACGAGACCTGGCTGGTTCTGGGGGGCGCGGGCCTGCTGGCGGAGTTCCCGATGGCCTACGCGGTGCTGCTGAGCGCGCTGTTCATTCCGTTGATCCTGATGCTGATGGGCCTGATCCTGCGCGGCGTGGCGTTCGAGTTCCGGTTCAAGGCGGACGAAGCGCATCGCCCGTATTGGGACATCGCGTTCTCCGGCGGGTCGTATATGGCCGCGTTCTTCCAGGGCGCCGCGCTGGGCGCGTTCATCAACGGCTTCGCCGTTACCGGGCCATCCTATGGCGGCGGCGCGCTGGACTGGCTGACCCCGTTCAGTGTCTTTACCGGTCTGGGCGTCATCGTCTCCTATGCCCTGCTGGGCAGCACCTGGCTGATCATGAAGACTGGCGGCACCCTGCAGGGCCAGATGATCGGTGTTGCGCGTCGGATCGTGCCCATGCTGCTGGTCGGCATCGGCGTGGTCAGCCTATGGACGCCGCTGGCGCATCACGAAATTGCCACCCGTTGGTTCACGATGCCCGACATCTTCTATTTCGCGCCGGTGCCAATCCTGGTGCTGGCCAGCAGCGTTCAACTGATGCGCCTGCTGACCGGCGGGTCCAATGGCAAGATCCCGAACGCCGGCCCGTTCCTGCTGGCGTTGCTGCTGTTGTTCATGGGCTATAGCGGCCTGGCGATCAGCCTTTGGCCCAACATCATTCCGCCCGGAATTTCGTTCCGCGATGCCGCCGCCCCGGCGCAGAGCCAGGCGTTTATCCTGGTTGGCGCTGTGATCATCATCCCGATCATCCTGGCCTATACCGGATGGGCCTATTACGTGTTCCGCGGCAAAGTCACCGGCGACGAGGGATACCATTGATGTGGGGCCGCCGCGTTTTGTGGCTGGTGGCGATCTGGTCCGCCGGCGTCCTTGGGCTTGGGGCCACGGCGCTCGCCATACGAGGATTGATGAGACTGGCCGGGTTGGCGGGATAGACCTGACCGCCGGCCGCGAGTACTGAAGGCGGGGTAAGCGGGAGGAACCATCCGATGAAAGATTTCGCGGGCAGAATCGCGGTTGTCACCGGCGGCGGGACCGGCATGGGCCGGGAACTGGTGCGTCAACTCGTCGCCGAAGGCTGCAATGTGGCGATGTGCGATGTCTCCGCCGTGACAATGGCCGAAACCAAGCGCCTGTGCGAAGTCGAAAGACTTCCGCAAGGCCTGCGCATCACCACCCATGTTGCCGACGTGTCCGACGCCGCGGCGGTGGAACGATTCCGTGATGAGGTCGCTGCTCAGCAGGATACTGACAAAATCAACTTGCTGTTCAATAACGCCGGCATCGGCGGCGGCGGCAGCATGATCGCTAACAGCCGGGAAGAGTGGGAGAAGACCTTCAACATCTGCTGGGGCGGGGTTTACAACAACACGCGGTCATTCCTACCGATGATGATGAAGGCCGACCAAGGCCATATCGTCAACACCAGCAGCATCAACGGCGCCTGGGCCTCGGTCGGCCCCAGCACGCCGCACACCGCGTATTCAGCCGCGAAGTTCGCGGTCAAGGGCTTCACCGAGGCCCTGATCGCGGATTTGCGCATCAACGCGCCGCACATCGCCTGTTCGGTGGTGATGCCAGGCCATATCGGCACATCGATCGCCACCAACTCCCGCAAAATCCAGGCGGGCACACAGTCTGAGGAGATCACGCCGACCGAGATCGCCCAAGCCCGTGCCCGCATCGCTGCTTCGGGGAAAGACCCATCCGGCATGTCGGACGACGCGGTTCGATATCTGGTGGCCGAACGCGCCCGGCGGTTCCTGGAGGAAGCGCCGATGACCGCGGCGCAGGCAGCGGCCGTGATCCTGGAGGCGGTCAAGGCCGGCAAATGGCGTATCCTGGTTGGGGAGGATGCCAAAGCGATCGACGCAGCGGTCCGGGCTACGCCGGAAGAAGCCTATAGCCTGGAGTTCTTCGAGGCGATCCGAGCGAAGGTGGGATGGCGCCTGGGTAGCTGAGGGGGTAGGCTGGCGGTTGGCGGTGGCCTTATTGGGGCGTCATTGGGTTGGGACGGGTGCGTCCAGTCCATGAAGCCAGTCTGCTCGCTCTTCCTTCATTTGGCTTGGAAGAGTATAGCGCGACAATCTGAATGAGATTTCGGCGACAATCAGGATGAGACTCTTGTGTCGCGGCGCGACAGGCTTGTCGTGTTTGATTGTCGCTGACAAGCCCTATGTTGCGGGCTGATTGTCGCTGGCGTTTGCTGTGGCCGCTGTTCTGACGGTCGCGAAGTTTGGCGGCCGTCCTGGCCCGGTGCGCCGTTGAACGGCGGCCCGTCGTCGATAACTTTCGACGTTCATCTCGAAGATGGTCGCGTGATGCACCAGGCGGTCGACGGCGGCCAGGGTCATGGCGGGATCCGGGAAGACCTTGCCCCATTCGCCGAATGGCTGGTTGGCGGTGATGAGCAGGGAGCGGCGTTCGTATCGTGCGCTGATCAACTCGAACAGCACCGAGGTTTCCGCCTGGTCCTTGGTGACGTAGGCGAGGTCGTCGAGGATCAGCAGGTGATACTTGTCCAGCTTGGCGAGGGCCGCCTCCAGGCTCAGTTCGCGGCGTGCAAGCTGAAGCCGCTGGACCAGATCGGAGGTGCGGGTGAACAGCACGCGCCAACCGTTTTCGATCAACCCCAGCCCGATGGCGGCGGCGAGATGGGACTTTCCGCCGCCGGGCGGTCCGAACAGGATCAGATTGGCGCCCTTCTCAAGCCAGCCATCGCCGGAGCAGAGCGCGACCACCTGGGCCTTGGAGATCATCGGCACGGCCTCGAAGGCGAAGCTGTCGAGGGTCTTTGCCGGTGGCAGACGGGCCTCGAGAAGATGGCGCTCGATACGCCGGCGGTCGCGTTCGGCGATCTCGTGTTCGGCGAGGGCCGCGAGCAGCCTGGCCGCGGGCCAGGCTTCCTTGTCGGCGCGCGCGGCGAAGTCCGGCCAGACCTGCTTGATGGCGGGCAGGCGCAGATCGTTGAGGATCAGGCTGAGCCTCTGGGCGTCGATCGGTGCGGTGGCCGTGCTCATGCCGCTTCTCCCGAGAGAAGATCGTCGTAGCTGCTGAGTGGTGCCAGTTGCACCACGACCTCTGGCAGCGTCGCGGGATCGGGGGCGAACCGCTGGCGCAGCGCCGCGGCATCGGGCAGGCGGTTGTCGTCGAGATGCTCGGTCAGGACCTCGGCGAGTTCGGCCTCGCAGCCGCGCTCATGAGCCAGGGCCCAGGCGGCTCGCTCTGGCAGGTCCTGAAGCAGGCGCTCGAAGGTCAGCCGGTAGGCGTCGCGTGGGAAGAGTTGGGCGCGGTAGACCAGGTTCAGCAAAGCGCCCGGCTTCTGGCGCAGGCTGTGGATGACATGGCGATAGTTGACGACATGGCCGCGCTTGCCGCTGGGTTCGGCCCGTCCGCGCGGCAGCGTCATCAGCGGTGTGGCGCCGATGAACAGGTCGAGCCGGTCGTCGTAGAGGCGCACCCGCAGGCGATGGCCGATCAGTCGCGAGGGGACGGTGTAGAACACCTTACGCAGGGCGAAGCCACCCGAGGAGGTGACGGTGACGATGGTCTCCTCGTAGTCGCCGGTGCGTTGATCGGGCAGTGCCCGCAGGGCGCGGCGTTCGGCGTCGATGCGCGCGGCCTGGCGGCGGTTGCGGCGACTGATAAGCTCGGCCACGAAGCGGCGGTATTCCTCCAGGGTATCGAAGTCAGTGGACCCGCGCAGCAGCATGGCATCGCGGATGGCGTTCTTGAGATGGCCGTGGGCGCTCTCGATGCTGCCGTTCTCGTGGGCGATGCCGCGGTTGTTGCGCGAAGCTGTCATGCCATAGTGGGCGCACAGCGCCTCATAACGGCGGGTCTGATCGGCCTTGGCGTCGGCATCGAGGTTGTGGAAGGCCGCGGAGAGACTGTCGCTGCGGTGCTCGCGGGGGCTGCCGCCCAAGGCCCAGAGCGCGTCCTGCAATCCTGTCGCCAACGCGACGAAACTCTCGCCGCCGAGGACGACGTGCGCATGCTCGAAGCCGGACCAGACGAGGCGGAAGTGGTAGAGCCGATGCGCGAGTGGCTGTCCCGCGACGGCGACGCCGAGTTCGGCCATGTCGGTGAAATCCGACAGCCCCATGTGTCCGGGCTCATGGCGCTGACGGAAGATGACGTCCTGCTCGGGACCGTGGACAGCCCGCCAGGCGCGGACCCGGCGCTCCAGCGTCCGACGGACGCCAGGGTCGAGATCCGGGTGCCGGCGCAGCATCTCTTCGAAGATCGCGACCGTCCTCAGGCCAGGCGTGGCTTTGAGCATCGGCACCACCTCGGTCTCGAAAATGTCGGCGAGCGGATCGGGGCGGCGGCGTTCGCGCGGCTGGGATTTTTGCGAGGGGAGCCTCGGGTCGTGCTCGATCCGGTAACCCGTCGCGACGCTGAACCCGGCCCTGGCGGCGGCGAGCGCCACGGGGTCGGTCTGACGATTGCGCATAAATAACCTCATCTGGTGATCGTTGATGTGGCGACCGGGCACGCAAGACTTCCTCTGAGCATCGAGAAATCCTTGGCCCATACTCGGGCGGTCGCGAACACCAGCGACGTCATCCCCGGGAGGACGGCGCCACGCGGCAGGTGGTGTGCGAGCTACGGGCTACGCCCTTCGTCCGCACACCACCTGCCGCGCTCTCATCCTGATCGACGCTTGCCTCTCATCTTGATTGTCGTGCGGCAGAAGAGCGCGAAGGGCGGGAAGGGCCGCGAAGGGCGTCCAGTTTCACGGCTTTAGACCGGTGAACGCGGGGTTGACGGCGCAGCCCGATATCGGCGCGTCGAGGATCCATCTTTCAACGCGGGGGATCCATGGTCGCCGGGGCCCCGGACCGCCTTCGCGGCCCTTTGCGGCCCTTCGCGCTCTTCCAAGCCAAATGAAGGAAGACGGCACAAACTGGCTGTCTAATTCGCGGCACCTGTTGCCCCCCGCCAACCCGTCCCTCAGGACTTAAAGTCGGTTAACGCCACCGCCTGCTCCGCGGCAGCCTGCTTCTGCGCGGCATCCGCCCGCCGGAACCCGTCACGGTCGCGAACCCTGGCCAGATAGGCGATCATCCCGGATGGAAACTCGGCCTCGAGCCCCAGCCGAACCGCCAACATCAACGCATAGCCAACCGAGATATCGGCAACGGTGAAGCGGTCGGCGGCCACGTAGTCGCGACCATTCAACACGGCATCGAACGCCCGCAGGCGAACCAGGAACCAGCGCGTGTAGTCCGCGACGATCTGCGGCGACTTACGCTCCGGCTTTTCGAACCGGTCATATCGCAGCACCAGGGTCAGCGGGAAGGTCAGCGTCGCCTCGCCGAAATGCAGTGCATTGAGGAATGCGCCGTAGCCGGGTTCGTCGGGCGATACCGCCAGGGAGGCCGAACCGTACCGGGTCGCCAGATACTGGCAGATCGCCGCCGACTCGGTCATGCGGGTTTCGCCGTCCAGCAGCAGCGGAATCGTACCCAGCGGGTTCGCCGCCATATAGTCCGGCGCCAGAAAGCGCGGCGGGAATGGCAGCATGTTCAGTTGATAGGGCAATCCAAGCTCTTCCAGCGCCCAAAGCGGACGGAAAGAGCGGGCGTCGGAACAGTGATAGAGCGTGATCATGGAAGCGGGGCTTTCGGTCGGGCGCGAATACCGGCTGAATGTATCGCGGATCGACCGGGAGGATAACCACGATGCTGCAGCTTCAGGCGGACTACGACACTCTTTACCGCGACTTCGTGTGGCGGGTGCCGGCGCGCTACAACATCGGCGTCGATACCTGCGACAAGCACGCCGACGGCGGCGGGCGTCTGGCGCTGATCTATGTGTCCGATACCGGATCGGCGGCCGAGTTCTCGTTCGACTACTTTCGCCGCCAGTCCAACCGCTTCGCCAATGCCCTGACCGCGCACGGATTTCAACGCGGCGACCGGCTGGCGATCCTGTTGCCGCAAACGCCGGAGACGGCGATCGCGCATCTGGCGGCGTTCAAGGCGGGCATGATCTCGGTCCCGCTGTTCACCCTGTTCGGCGAGGATGCGCTGCAATTCCGCCTGTCCGACAGCGGGGCGCGCGGTATTGTCACCGACCCGGTCGGCGCCGCGAAACTTGAAACGATCCGGCACGCCCTGCCCCATCTGGAGCGCATTTACGTCACCGGTCCGGGCGGCAGCTTCGAGCAGGCGGTGGCAAAGGGATCGGACGGCTTTACCCCGGTTGATACCTCGGCCGACGATCCGGCGCTGCTGGTCTATACCTCTGGCACCACGGGCAACCCCAAGGGCGCCCTGCATGCCCACCGCGTGCTGCTTGGGCATCTTCCCGGGGTCGAATTGCCGCAGGACTTCTTCCCGCGGCAGGGCGACCGGTTCTGGACACCCGCCGACTGGGCGTGGGTCGGGGGACTGTTGGATGTGCTGCTGCCAGCCTGGCACCACGGCGTCTCTGTCGTGGCGCACCGGGCGCGGAAGTTCGACCCGCTGGAGGCGGTGGATCTGATGGGGCGGTATGGAGTCCGTAACACGTTCCTGCCGCCGACGGCGCTGAAGCTGATGCGGATGGCCGGGGTGAAGGGGCCTGCTCCCGGCCTGCGCAGCATTGGCAGCGGCGGAGAAACCCTGGGCAGCGGGTTGCTGGACTGGGCAACCGAAACCTTCGGTGTGACCCCTAACGAGTTCTACGGCCAGACGGAGTGCAACCTGGTTGCCAGCAACAATGCCGGGCTGTTCCCGATCCGGCCGGGCTCCCTGGGGCGGGCGGTGCCAGGCCATACGGTGGCTATCGTGGATGAGAACGGCCGGGTTCTGCCGCGTGGCGAGGCCGGCATCATCGGCGTGCGGCGTCCAGATCCGGTGATGTTCCTGGGCTACTGGAACAATCCAGACGCGACGGCCGCCAAATTCGCTGGCGAGTACCTGCTGACCGGCGACCTCGCGCGGCAGGATGAGGACGGCTATTTCTGGTTCGCCGGCCGGTCGGACGACTTGATCACCAGCGCGGGCTATCGCATCGGCCCCGGGGAGATCGAAGACTGCCTGCTGCGCCACCCCGCCGTCAGCATGGCTGCCGTGGCCGGTATCCCCGACCCGGTCCGCACCGAGGCCGTCAAAGCCTGGATCGTGTTGCGCACCGAATTTGCACCCTCCGAGATACTCGCTCGGGAGATCCAGGGTTTCGTGCGCGAGCGTCTGGCCGCCCATGAATATCCGCGCCATGTCGAGTTCGTCACGGAACTGCCGATGACCGCGACCGGCAAGATCATTCGCAAAGCGCTGCGGGAGCGCGGTTAACGCTTCAGCGTGTCACCCCGACAGCGACCTCATTCCGGCGAAGGAATGGGATGGTGAATGGCGGATCGTAACTGAACTGGAAGATCGCACCCTGGGGCCGCCAATCCGATTTTGCCAGCACGCCGTAAAGTATAGCGGCCTGGTGGTCGCGCACGTCCCGCGTCGCGACACCGGAGAACCGGATCGCAGCGATGGTCGCCGCTGGCACCTCGATGAGATGCAAATGCCGATCGGTCGGTTCCGGCGCGCCCTGTTTCGCGACCATGACTGGCAGGAAGAACCGCATGCTGACCTGATTGCCCCGAGCGTCGGTCTGGACGGGGGCGGTCATGGCAATGCGCTGAGTGTCGGTGCGGACCGGCGCGGTCATGGCGATCTTTTCCTGCCGCCGGTTGGCGCCGGTAATGTAACGAAACAGCAGGTTGAACGCCTCGGAGGCCGCCTTGTCCCGATCGGCGCCCGCGACGGTTGCCTCTATCGCCAGCCTCGGGTTGTACTGGCGAATTTCCACGTCCTGCCCAAGATTTTGCAACACCGTATAATGCGGCTGCTCGTAAACCGAGCGCAGTCCGAATACCGATGCGATCGAATCCGCGAAGGTTGCCAGATAGTATAGGAAAGTTGACACTGATGAACCTCCATTGATGATATAGGGAGTATTTGCGGGAGTTTAACCCGACGCCTGGGCCGCGGGTGCCGCAGAGCCTCGACACCATCTTGCGGGATAACGGTGTGGCACGTTTGACCCCGCGTTCAGCGTGTTTCATCCTCATGCCTGTTATGGAGGAACGGGCATGAATAAGCCGGTCACGGTTGATTACGGGTCAGAGGAAGTCGCGATGCGCGCCTATCTGCGAGAGGGCGAACGGCTGGCATTTTCGATCGGCAATCGCGGCCCGATCCGGTTCACGCCGGATGGCAAGCTTCATCCTGACATTCTGGACGCGTATTGGCGATGCGGCTTCTACGTGTTCGAGGGCGTGCTGGGTGCGGACGAACTGGCCGATATCGAGGCGGATTTCCAGTCGATCCTGGACCGGTTACCGACGGAAAAATATGCGCTGGTCGATGCCAAGGGGCGGCCCGCGCTTGGTGTCGGCCACAACGCGCCCACCCTGTTTTGGTCGAAGCCGCTGGGGGATCCGTTTGGTGGCACCGCCGCGGCCGGCGGACGACATCCGGTGAAAATGTTTGAACCGAAGGCCGCTGCTGATGCACCTAAAGACGTCGTGTACCTGATCCTGGGCTCGTTGCAGTTCTCCGAGGCCCATCTGCGGGTTTACGGTCATCCGGATTTGCTGGCCGTCGCCGCCGCGGTGAACGGCGACGATTTCGTTCCGTTCAACGAAGCGATGTTCATCAAAGAGCCGGGGCGAGGTGCGTCTGTCGCGTGGCACCAGGACGGGCTGACGCATTGGAACAGCCCCGACTGGGATCAGGGCTCGCACGGCTTCAACTTCATGGCTCAGCTTTATGGCTGCACGCCGGCGAATGGGGTGTGGGTCGTTCCAGGCTCCCACAAGCTGGGGAAGGTGGACATCAGGGCGATGGTGGCCGAGGCGGGAACCGAACGACTGCCGGGCGCGGTGCCAATCGTTTGCAAGCCCGGCGACGTCGCGATTACCAACCGGCAGGCGGTACACGGATCTTTCGCCAACACCAGCCAGGATTGGCGGGTGACGCTGAATTTCGGCTTCCACCGGCGCAGGTCGGTGTTGGGGGTGACGGGCGGCGGTGTGCATAACGCGGCGGCGGTGTATGATGCCGACCGCATCCGCGAGCGCGCCACCATGATCGGCTACGGGATCGACGCGAGGAAACAGCGCTTCCCGGCGGAGCGGTCGTATGCCTATGCGCCGCATAACGGCCAAACCTACCGTTGGGATCAGGATGCGCGGGCGAAGATTCGGGACTATAACCTGATGGACCTGAGCATTTAGCGCCTCGTTACCAACGCGGAATACCACATGCAAACCGAAACAATCATCTATCACAACCCGAAATGCGGCACATCGCGGAAGGTGCTGGGTATGCTGCGGGACGCCGGCATTACACCGACGGTCATCGAATACTTGAGGACGCCACCGTCGCGGCAAGAGCTGGCATCATTGCTGCAACGCATGGGCAAGACACCAAGGGATCTCCTGCGCCGTAAAGAAACACTGTTCGACGAACTCGGCCTGGGCGACCCCACGAAATCAGACGACAGCCTGATGGATGCGCTGCAGGATAACCCCATCCTGATGGAGAGGCCGATCGTCGTCACACCGCGCGGCGTCAGCCTGTGCCGGCCGGCCGAGGAAGTCCTGGCGTTGATTGACCAGGAACCGGCATAAATCCGCCTGATTGGCCCCCGCAACAATAATATTTGCTCCCACGGAACAAATCGGCCAAGGCATCGTTGTCTCCCCCAACGCCGAAACAGGCAGTCAAACCCATACGGCGGCCACGGAGGATGCAACCATGCTCTGGCGCGGCAGGGCGTTGGCGTCGGTGACCAGTCCAATTCCCATACCGGTCGTTACAATGCCGGGCAGCCCCAGCCGGAGACAGTGGTGATTTGGGGAGATCAGGTGGCCACCGTTATGCCAGCCCGAAATACGCCTTGTGCAGGCTGTCATCGGCCTCCAGTTCGGCCACCGAACCCTCGAACCGAATGCGGCCGCCTTCCAGGGTAAAGACCCGGTCGGCCAAATCCAGGAAGGCGATGTTTTGTTCGGCAATCAGCATCGCCAGCCCGGATTCACGGAACTTCTTCAGCACGTCGATCACCTGACCGACGAACAGTGGTGACAGCCCGGCGGAGGGTTCGTCCATCACCAGCAGCCGGGGGGAAGACGCCAAGGCTTTTGCCATCCCGAGCATTTTTCGCTGACCACCGGAGAGACTGCCGGCGAGGGCGCCGCGACGATGCGCGAGATCGGGGAAGTAGGCGTACAGCTCCTCCATCCGGATACGCAGCGCCGCCTTCTCGATGAACTGGCCGCCGACCCGCAGATTCTCGTCGATCGACAGGCCGGTAAAGACGCCGATCTCGGACATATAGGCCATGCCGCGGCGGAAGCGCTTGTCGGTGCGCCAGGACGTGACATCGTCGGGGTCTAGTTGGACGGAGCCTTTCCACGCCGGCATCAGGCCGACGATGACCTTCAGCAGCGTGCTTTTGCCGGCGCCGTTGGCACCGAGCAGGACGACGCTTTCCTTGGCCCTGACGTCCAGCCCGGCGCCCCACAGCACCTGGACGCGGCCATAGCCAGACTCGATGCCAGCGGCGCGCATGACCTGAGGCTGCATTGTGCTAACCATGGTGTCCTCCACCCAGGAAGACCCGGATCACTTCAGGATCGCGCGTGGCGTCAGCCAGCGTGCCGCCGAAGAACTCCTTCCCGGCGGCCATCACCACCACCCGGTCGGTGA
The DNA here is from genome assembly GCA_027353465.1 of Acetobacteraceae bacterium. Lineage (GTDB taxonomy): Bacteria > Pseudomonadota > Alphaproteobacteria > Acetobacterales > Acetobacteraceae > Rhodopila. Next base: position 11,410 of record DAIEHR010000085.1, read on the forward strand.
CCTTGTCGATGAAGCCCATCAGGTGCTCCACGACCAGCAGCGCCATCCCGCCGTCCGCCAGGGCGCGCAGCCGGTCGGCCATGCGGGACAGTTCGGCCGGGTTCAGCCCGGCGGCCAGTTCATCGACCAGCAGCAGCCTCGGCTCCGTCGCCATCGCTCGGGCAAGGTCCAGGGTCTTTTGCTGCGCACTGTTCAATTCGGCGGCGGGGCGGGCGGCGTAGCGGTCCAGTTCCAGCAACGCCAGCAGCGCATCGACATCGAAGCCGGCGCGTGGATTGCCGTTATGGGCGGCCACCTCCACGTTCTCCCGCACGGTCAGCGACAGGAACGGTTTGGGCGACTGAAACGTGCGGTTGATGCCGGTCTTCACCAGATGATGCGACTTCTGACCGCCGATCGAGCGGCCATCATACCGCACCGAACCGCCATCGGGCGCATACAGGCCGCAGATCACGTTGATGCATGTGGTCTTGCCCGATCCGTTCGGACCGACCAGCCCCAGCACCTCCCCAGGGTTCAAATGGAAGCTGACGCCATCCAGCGCCCGGAATCCACCGAAGCGCTTGACCAGACCCTGAATTTGCAGAAGCGGTTCAGGGGACACGGATGCCTCGGTTCGTCAGCAGGGACACAAGGCCGTTGGGCAGGAACAGCACCAGCAGCACGATCAGCGCGCCGTAGGTGAACTGGAAATACTGCGGCACCGCGATGCCGATCACGTTGTAGATGCCATACAGGATGAACACGCCCAGCAGCGGGCCGGACAACGTCGTGGCGCCCCCGAACAGCAGGAACACGGTGGAGAAGATCGACACGCTCAGGTCGAACGCGGTGTCCGG
>DAIEHR010000090.1 GCA_027353465.1 Acetobacteraceae bacterium
ACGGCGATGAACATCCTTGAGGCGGACAGCGAGCGTTTGCTGACGGCGGTGCGGTCCTTGCTGGAGCGCAAGGGAATCGTTTCAACGGCGGAAGTCATGGAGCGCATGGCGATCACCGATGCGGCGAGTCCGGGGCAGGGCGCGCGCATGGTCGCCAAGGCGTGGGTCGATCCGGCCTATCGCGCGCGCATGCTGGAAGATGGGACCAAGGCGGCGGAGGAACTGGGCATCGTAATGCGGGGGATGCCTCCGTTGGGTGTGCTGGAAAGCACGGCCGAGGTGCATAACCTGGTGGTGTGCACGCTGTGCAGTTGTTATCCGCGCGCGGTGCTGGGGTATCCGCCATTCTGGTACAAATCGGCATCGTTCCGGGCGCGGGCAATCCGCGATCCGCGGGAGCTGTTGGCTTCGGAATGGAAGACGGTGGTGCCCGACGAGGTCAAGGTAAGGGTCGTGGATTCGACGGCGGATTACCGCTGGATGGTGTTGCCGGTGCGGCCGGCGGGAACCGATGGCTGGGATGAGGATCGGCTGGCTGGCATCGTGCGGGAAGGGGATATGATCGGGGTGACGGTGCCGGCGGTCTGACATTGCCGTCAGACTGAAACCGGTGGCGCATCGGGCCGTTTGTCTCGTTCCACAGACAAGAGATTCCGATGCGTATGTCCCTACGAACCGCCGCTGTTGCCTTAATGTTGGTTGGGCTGGCCGCCTGTCACCAGGAAGGCCCTGCCGAACGCGCTGGCAAGAGCCTGGATAACGCCGGGCAATCGGTATCGGATGCGCTGAATCCGCCGCAGGGGCCGGCCCAGTCGGCGGGACGCAAGGTCGATCGGGCACTGGGTAATTAGCGGCGTCTGGGTTTCGACGGGGTGGAGGGCAGGTCGTTTTGCGCCTGCCTGCCACAATCAGGGCGTTCGGTGCCGTCCCTGCCGGGCGCGGGTTCCGCGCATAAAAGTCGCCAGCCCGCTCGGCGCCGCTCCTCCGAAGCAGTATCCGGCGAGGACCGGACGTTTTGTGGGCCGTTTGTTCCTGGCATTATGGCTGGTTCACCGCACGACGGCTATCGAACGGCGAACCTGAACAATCGGAGGTTCATTGTCCTAGCGCCCGAGCACCACATGGGTTGCGAGGTCTGAGGCAGCGGATCGTATGACGCGGTAGCCAAGGGCAGGGAGGTCCAAGCCCTCGAACATCGCCTCGCCTCGTCCGAGCAGGACTGGCGAGAGCGCAAGGTGCAATTCATCGATCAAACCGGCCTGCAAGTACTGGCGAACGGTCGAGACGCCACCTCCGATCTTGATGTCGCGGGCTCCCGCGGCCTCGCGTGCGCGGTCGAGCGCGGCGTGGATCCCGTCCGTGACGAAGTGGAACGTGGTGCCGCCTTCCATTATGATCGGCTCGCGGGCGTGGTGCGTCAGGATAAACGTCGGCGCGTGATAGGGCGGATTGTCCCCCCACCAGCCCTTCCAGCTATCGTCCGGCCATGTCCCGCGCACCGGACCGAACATGTTCCTGCCAAGAATAAAGGCACCGAAGCCGTCCATCGAGCGGTGGGCAAAGGTTTCGTCCAGGCCCTCGGAGCCACCGCCCTGGCCGAACATGGCCTTAAAGGTCTTGGTTCCGAAGAACCATCTGTGAAGCTCCATCCCGCGCTTTCCCAGAGGATCCTGAATACTTTGTTCCGGGCCCGCGCCGAACCCATCCAGGGATATGGCAAATCCCGCGACTTTCACACGTCCCATCCTGGCCTCCTCCCGCGTTTGCAGCATGCTGCCTCGCTGAACAAATGCCTGCAATCCGGGACCCTTAGCATGGGGTTCAGTGGCGCCTTTCGATCAAAGGACGAACCCACCGCGCGGACGGGGTCAAGGCGCTTTCTTTGGTCCACGTAACTTACGCGGTGGATGTCCGATCTGAGTAAATGCCGGCCCGAAAGCAGGTTGGACCGCCGGGCTTGCCGCCCGGGCGTTGCAGGATAACATTTCGTCCCGGGACGGAAAAAGGCCAGGACGGAGGTGAGCAACCACATTCCACAGGGTTTGCTTTGGCCCGAATCCATCGCGGTTCTGGGCGCCTCGCCCGATCCGCGGAAGATTCGCAGGCGATTGTTGCATGACGGCTTTTGGATCTGAGGATGGGTCTTCTGAGCCGGCGCCACCCTATGGCCCACCTTCCCGATGTCGCGTTGACCATTCGATGGCTCTTGTAGCGGCGCGGTTGGGGGCGACTAGCGATCTCTAGATAAGTCTAGCGATTTTTCCTAGACTTCGATAGCTTTCGCTAGGCAGCGCAGCAACCCCGCGGAGTATCGATGGACCCGTATCGTAACCCATTCGCGCCCGGAGCAGGCAGTCGCCCTCCGGAACTCGCAGGCCGGGATAACATCCTTGATGCGGCAAAAATTTCGTGTGGAAGGGCCATCCAAGGAAGAACCGCACGTTCGATCATGCTGCTGGGGCTGCGCGGCACTGGCAAAACCGTGCTGCTCAACGAGATCGGCCGGAACGCTGAGCAAGCGAGGTTGATGGTATCGAAGGTCGAGGCACCGGAAGGGGAAAGTCTCGCCCGCCTGCTGTACCCGGAAATGCGAAAAGTCATGAGATCGCTGTCCGGGGTGGAAGCAGCCAAGCAGCTTGCTATCCGTGGTCTCAGAGGGTTGAGGAGCTTTGCCTCGATCTTCAAGGTCGAAATGGCAGGCGTGGAGGCAGGTGTGGAGCCTGAGCCCGGACTGGCCGATACGGGCGACCTTCAATACGATCTTCCCGACCTTTTCACCCTTATCGGGAAGGCGGCCAAGGCCGCGGGACGTGGCTGGATACTCCTGATCGACGAAGTACAGTACCTGTCCGAAGTCGATTTTTCGGCACTGATTGTTGCTTTGCACCGGATGTCGCAGGAGGGCCTGCCCATACTGTTGGTTGGCGCCGGTCTCCCACAAGTGGCCCGTTTGGCGGGCGAAGCCAAGTCTTATGCGGAACGGCTGTTTCAATATCCGGGTGTGGGGGCGCTCGACGCCGCCTCCGCCAGAAAAGCCGTTGAAAAGCCGATTGTCGAGGAAGATGCTACCATTACACCGGCAGCGATGGATCTTATCATCGAGCGCACCAAGGGCTATCCTTTCTTCCTTCAGGAATGGGCCTCCGTCCTATGGAATAACGCGGAAGGACCGGAAATTACCTTCGACGATGCCGATAGTTCCTATAGCGAAACCCTGGCGGCGCTGGACGAAGGGTTTTTCAAGGTGCGGATCGATCGCTTAACGAAGGCGGAGGTCCAGTTCGTGAAGGCAATGGCAAATCTTGCGGATGGTCCCTATGCGATGGCGGATATCGCACAGGCACTTCAGCGAACCCAGAAGTCTTTGGGGCCGACGCGGGCAAGCATCATATCGAAGGGCATGATTTATAGCACCGATCACGGATATCTGGACTTCACGGTGCCGCTCTTTGCCGAGTTCATGCGGCGCCAGGGATAACCGGTCAAAAATCTCTGTGCCGGCGGCACCAAAAGCCCGGGACCGGGCCGCCAGACTTGCCGCCTTGCCGTCTCGGGATAACACTTCGTCCCGGGACGGAAAAAGGCCAGGACGCAGGTGAGCAACCACATTCTACAGAGTTTCTTTTGGCCCGAATCCATCGCGGTTCTGGGCGCCTCGCCCGATCTGCACAAGATTCGCGGGCGGTTGCTGCATCAGTTGCGGGAGAACGGTTTTCCGGGCCGGATATTGCCGATCAACCCAAGCTATCAGCAGATCGACGGGCTGACGTGCTATCCGTCGATCGGGGCGGTTTCGGGCGGTGTCGATCTGGCGCTGATCGCGATCCCCGCCGCCGGGGTTGCCGCGGCGGTGGAGGAATGTGCCAAAGCTGGCGTGAAGAATACGCTGATCATTTCTTCGGGTTTCGCGGAGGAAGGCGGGGCGGCCGGCGATATGCAGGCGGAATTGCTCGCGGTGACGCAACGCACCGGAATCCGCGCGTGCGGGCCGAATTGCGAGGGGTATTATAACGCGCTGGGGCGGGTGGCGACGACGTTCAGCCCCACCGTCGAAACGAAAGAGGATGACAGCCGCACACTCGTCTCATCGAAGCGGGTGGGGGTGATCGCGCAGTCGGGCGGCATCGGGTTCGCGCTGTTCAATCGCGGCAAGGCGGCTGGGCTGGGCTTCAGCTACGTGATCTCCACCGGCAACGAGGCCGATCTGGGGATGGCCGATTTCCTGGATTACATGGTGGAAGACCCTCACACCCACGCGGTGATGCTGTTCTGCGAGGCCGTTCGTAACGGCCCCGGATTCATCTCCGCCCTGCAAAAGGCTCGGAATTTGGGCAAACCGGTCATCGCGATCAAGGTCGGTCGTTCCGATGCCGGCACGCGGGCGACCGCGTCGCACACCGCGTCCTTGTCCGGGTCTTACGTTGCCTATCGGGCGATTTTCGAACGCTACGGTGTCATCGAGGCGGAGGACGCCGACGAAGCGGTTGCCATCGCCGGTATGGTGCTGACCTGTCCGCTGCCGAAGGGGCGGCGAACCGGGATCATTACGGTTTCCGGCGGCGGCGGCGCGTGGATGGCCGATACGCTGTCGGCGCACGGGCTGATCGTTCCGAACCTGTCGGCTGAATCCCAGGCGGCGCTGCGGCCGTTGATGCCGTCTTATGGCGCCTCGGCCAATCCGGTCGATGTGACGGCGCAGGGATCGAATACCGGGCCGGCGATGATGACGGTGATGGAACATCTCGCCGGGTCGGATGAGATCGACATGATCGTGCTGGTGACCTCCTTGGCCAGCGAAACCCGCGTGTCGCTGGATGCCGATCGGGTGCGCGCGGTGGCGGAAAGCTGCGGCAAGCCGATGACGGTATGGAGCTATACGCTGCCCTCGGCGTTCGGGCGGATTTCGGCGGCGGGGTGCGGGTTGTTCGTGGACAGCAATCTGCGGAACGTCGGTGTGGCGCTGGGCAAGCTGGCGACCTATGCCGAGGCCCGGCAACGTACTTTGCCAGAGGCGTTTTCGCCGGTTTCCGGGCAGTTGTATCCCGGCCTGCCGGCGGTCGTGCCGGAGTATCTGGCCAAGCAGGTGCTGGCGGCGTGGCTGCCGGATACCCGCGAGACATTGGCTGGGTCGGCGGAAGAAGCGGCCGACGCGGCCGAACGCCTGGGCTTTCCCGTAGTGCTGAAGGTGCAATCGCCGGAACTGCCGCACAAGACCGAGGCGGGCGGCGTGCGACTGAACCTGGGAAGCCGTCAGGCGGTGACGGATGCCTATACATCCATGTTGGCGGATGTCGGGCGCCATGCGCCGGATGCAGGGATCGACGGCGTGCTGGTGCAGCGGATGGCGCCGAAAGGCCATGAACTGGTGATCGGCATGGCCGATGATCCGACGTTCGGCGCGATCATGATGCTGGGCTTTGGCGGCATCACGGTGGAGCTGTTCGGCGACGTGGCGCACGCCCCGGCACCGGTCGATGAGGCTGAGGCCACGCGGATGATCCTATCGCTGAAATCGGGCCGCCTGCTCACCGGATTTCGCGGCGCTCGGGCCATCGATCTCGCCCCCATCGCCAGGCTGGTGGCGGCGTTATCCCGAGCGGCACTGACGTTGCGGGGGCAGGTGAGGGAGTTTGAGTTGAACCCGGTGATCGTGCATGAAGATGGCTCCGGCCTGACCGTCGCCGATGCATTGTTGCTGATGAAACCGTAAGGAGGTTGCGATGGTGTCGATCCAGCCTACAGGCGCTGTTTTGGGCGCCACTGTCACCGGTATCGATCTGGCTCAGCCGATTCCGCCGGCGGAATTCGGACGTATCCTGCGTGCCCTCGGCCAGTATGGCGTGCTGCGGTTTCCGGGGCAGAAGCTGGATATCGGCGACGTGAAACGATTTTCGGAATTGTTCGGGGAGATACAGGGGAATCCGGTGCGGGCGATGGACCGGACGCAGCCGTTTCCCGAGGTCGGTATTCTGTCCAATATCAAGGAAAACGGCGCCTATATCGGCAGCCCGGACGCGGGCCAGGACTGGCACACCGATATGTCCTATCGCGACACGATGGGATTCGTGAACGTGCTGTATGGCATTCGGATTCCTCACCGCGCGGGCAAACCGTTGGGCGGGACCGAGTTCAGCAACATGCACGCCGCCTATAACGCGCTGCCGGAGCAAATCAAGACTAAGTTGGACGGGATGACGGTGACCCATAATTTCGAGAAATTCTGGGAACATATGCGCCAGCACAAGAACAGCGACCGGCCGGCGATGACGGAGGAGCAGCGCAAGCGGCGGCCTCCGGCGGTGCATCCGGTTTTCCTGACTCACCCGATCACGGGACGGAAGGTGCTGTATTGCAACGAAGGCTATGCGGTGCGGATCAACGAGCTGCCGGCGGCCGAAAGCGACGGGATGCTGGATTATCTGTTCCGGCATCAGTTGGAGATGCGGTTTCGCTATACTCATGACTGGACCGAAAACGATCTGCTGATCTGGGATCATCTGGGCACCATCCATCGTGCGATCGCCGATTACGGGCCGGATGAAGTCCGCCTGATCCGGCGCTGCCAGGTGATGGCGAACAAGGTGTTCGACCCGGCGTTCCTGCGGCCGGCCTTGGAGGCGGTTGCCTAGTTTTCACCAGCCCTCAAGCACACGTGACGAGCCAATCCCGGTCGATTGATATCAGATATAGCCAGCCTGGACCGGGGATTCACATGCGGGACGATATGGCGCGCCGTGTATCGGCGGAATTTTTCGGTACTTTCTGGCTCACATTCGGGGGATGCGGCGCGGCCGTTCTGGCGGCGGCGTTTCCGGCTGTGGGGATCGGATTGTTGGGTGTCTCGTTAGCATTCGGCCTGACCGTGCTGACCATGGCCTATGCTGTTGGTCACATCTCCGGCGGCCATTTCAATCCCGCGGTGACGCTGGGACTTTGGGCAGCTGGACGTTGTGCCAACAAGCATGTGCTGCCTTATATCGTCGCCCAGGTTATCGGCGCTATCGTCGCGGCGGCGGTGCTGTGGATGATCGCCTCGGGCAAGCCAGGATGGGTGCCGGCGGGGTTCGCCGCGAATGGCTATGGCGATCTTAGTCCCGGCAAATATGGGCTGATGTCGTGTCTGATCACCGAACTGGTGATGACCTTCTTCTTCCTGTTCATCATTGTCGGGACGACCTCCAAGGGCGCGGCAAGCGGGTTCGCTGGCATCCCGATCGGGTTGGCGCTGACGCTGATCCATCTCGTGTCTATTCCCGTGACCAACACTTCGGTTAATCCGGCGCGCAGCACCGGGCCGGCGCTGTTCGCGGGCAGCGAGTATATCGGCCAGCTCTGGCTGTTCTGGCTGGCACCGATCGTCGGCGGTATGGTCGCCGGTGCGCTCGCTCGGTGGATGTACGAGCCTGATGTGCTGATCGAGACGGTTGTTATCGAAGAGCGTCAGATCGCCTGAACTTGCCATACATAGCGCGGCGGCGCGATCATGCCCCCAGCATAAGAACGGGGGGATCGGCTATGCGCTGGGTGCGCTTCAGCAAGGACGATACGATTTCGTATGGCCGGTTGGATGGGGATCGGATCGCCGAGATTCGTGGGGAGCCATGGGGCGACGCCTTGCCCACCGGGCGGGACTTTGCCCTGGCGGAGGTGAAGCTGGAGGTTCCGGTCATTCCCCGCACCTTCTATTGCGCCGGGATCAACTATGCTGCCCACATCAGGGAGATGGCGCATAAGCGCGGGGTGGAGCCGGTGTTCCCGGACAAGGCCGATATTGGGTATCGCGCCAACAACGCGCTGATCGCGCATGACGAACCCGTCGTCATTCCAGCCCACGCGCCGCCGAAGATCAATTACGAGGGCGAACTCGTCGTGGTCATCGGCAAGAAGGTCAAGCACCTGACCGAAGCTGACGCGATGTCCTGTGTATTTGGCTACACCATCGGCAATGATGTCAGCGAGCGCACATGGCAGCGCGGCGACCGCACGTTCTGGCGCGGCAAGAATGCCGATACGTTCAAGCCGATGGGGCCGTGGATCGAAACCGATGTCGATCTGGACGCGATGGAAACCACCATCCGGCTAAACGGCAAGGAAGACCTGCGGTTCAAGACAAACGACATGATCTTTGGCATCGCCCACTACATCGCGACGATGACGCGCTACCTGACGTTGTATCCGGGCGATGTCATCTGGATGGGGACGGACGGGACCTCGCCGGATCTGGTCGATGGTGATGTGGTGGAGGTCGAACTGACCGGCATCGGGGTACTACGTAATCCATTCGTCCGCGAGAAGGAGATCGTTTGATGGGCAAGCTGACAGGTAAGGTCGCCATCGTAACTGGCGCAAGTCGCGGGATCGGCCAGCAGGTCGCCGAACTGTTTGCCTCGGAGGGCGCCAAAGTGGTGTGCGCGGCCCGCACCCTGAACGAGGGCGAGCACAAGATGCTGGAAGGGTCCTTGTCGCGCACGGTGGATTTGATCCGGGCCAAGGGCGGCGAGGCCATCGCGATAACCGCGGACGTTTCGGTTGAATCCGAATGTCTCGCGCTGGTTGACTCCGCTCGGGCGGCCTACGGGCCGATCGACATTCTGGTGAATAACGCGGCGCTGAACTACTATTTGCCGACGGACACCTATCCGACGAATCGCTGGGTGCGGTGCTTCGCGATCAACGTGCACGCGCCGTTCATCCTGTCCAAGGCCGTGCTGGCCGATATGATTCCCCGCCGGTCAGGCGCTATCGTCAACATCAGCTCCGGCGCGGCCATTGGCCCCGGGCGGGGGCCGTATGAGGACCAGACGGTGCGGGGCGGCGTTATGTATGGCGCCAGCAAGGCGGCGCTGGAGAGGTTTACTCAGGGGTTGGCGCAGGAGGTTTCGCAATACCAAGGCATCACCGTCGCCGCGGTTTCACCGTCTCAGGTCGTGCCGACGCCGGGGACGATCCACCATAAGCTGGTGACCGGCATCGGCGACCCCAAAGGGGAGCATCCGATCCTGATGGCCAGGGCGGCGCTGCTGCTGGCCAGCGAGCCGCCGCTGAAGGTGAACGGGCGGGTGACCTATAGCCAGCAGATACTGAAGGAGTTCGGCTGGATCGAGGAGGCGACGGGCAGGGGCGTCACCATCCGCGGGTCTGGTTATTCGTTGGTTTAGTTCAAGGATCCTTACGCGTTCAGGTGCCCGCCAGTGGCGCCGACATAGCCGATGACGGACAGGCTGCCGATTGTGTCGCCGACATGCATCGCCTGGCTGCCGCTGGTGTTGTAGGCCATCGTCTGCATTGGCGCAGCGCCTTGCAGGAACGCCTGCTGGCTGGAGAACACGGTGGCGTAGATGCCCGCGCCGGCGGTGGTGGAGAAGTGGCCTCCGGCGATCGGGGTGTTGGTCAGTACGTTGGTGGTGGCGTCGGCGAAGATTTTCTCGCCGCTGGTGACTTCGCCCTGGAAGTAGATCGTGGCGCCAGACGCAAAGGGATTGGCGTTGTTGCTGATTTCCATGAACGCCATGCTGGCCCCGTTGGTGCCGGTGACGGACGCCAAGCCGGCCTGGACCTGTTTCAGGGACACGGTATTGCCGGGGTTGTAGGCGAACTCCAGCGTTTGGGCGGTTCCATAGATGGCCGACAGGCTGCCGGTGGGTGCGGTGCCGCCGACGCTGACGTTGCTGTTGCAGCCAAGAACCTGGACTTCCTTGGTGTCGGTCGCGGTGACGGTTGCGCCGGTGGAGGTGACGGTGCTGGTCGTGCCACAGGTGTTGGTGTCGTTCTGGGTCTGGGTAATGTTGGCGGCGTCGCCGCAATCGGTGTTGCTATACTGGTTGACCGGCGCGCCGGCACATTCGGTGCTGTTGCCGCCAGAGGGCAGATTGTCGCAGGACTTCACGCCGATGTCGTTGTAGTTGGTGGCGCCGTTGGTATCGTTCTGGTTGAAGCTGCTGAAGCCGGTGCAGTTGCCGTCCCAGTTCAACGTGGAGGCACCACAGTTGTTAGTGCTGTCGCCGATCGACCATGTCACCTGACCGTTTGTCAGATCCGTGCCGGAGGGAACCGTTGTGGGGCAGCCGGTGAGGAATACATTGCCGGGGGTGCAATTAGCCGGCAGGGTGGTGACCCAGCAGTTGGTGGACGCGTCGAACACGGTGGTGGCGGCCTTGCAGGCGCTGGAGAACGTGACCTCGGCGTTCGGGCACTTCACGATGACTGGGTTGCCCGAACCATGGACGGTGCAGGTCACGTTGCTGAAAGTATAGTTTGCGCCGTCCGCGCAGGACGTTGGCTTGAAGGTGGAGTGCAGCCAGGCCGTGCAGCCGCTGCTTAGGTCGGAGCCGGAGACGGTCTTGGTGGTGCAGCTTGTGCCTGTGACCGCTTGGGCAGAGACTGTGACGGTGTCGGCGGCGCCGGCTATGTTGGTGGCATTCGATGTCACCGAACCGCCCTGGCCGCAGGAGCCGCTGCTGGCGTTGCCGCAACCATTGTCGTTATAGCTGGAGCCGGACCCGCAATAGCTTTGATTTCCACCACCCCAACCGCTGTAGGTGTCACCGCCGCAGGTGGTTCCGAAGTCGTTGTTGCCACCGCCCCAGCTGCTGTAGGTGTTGTAGCCGCCGTAACTTTGGCTGTAACTGTCGCAGGTCGTGGTGTCGCCGCAGTTACTGTTGACATACTGATTTTCAGGCGTACCGCAATTGTCGGATCCGGACCCCTGCCACCCGTGACTATCCCACGACCAACCCCAGCCGTTGCCCCCGCATCCGCCGCCGTTGGCGTTAAATCCCAGGTCTTGGTAGCAATATCCGTTGTAGCCATATCCTGTATTGCAGTCACCGCCATTGCCGTAGCTGCTAAGGTTGTCGCAGGACTTTACGCCGATCTGGTTGTAGTCGGCGGATCCGTTCAGGCCGTTCGCGGCGAAGGTCTGGTACCCCGTGCAGCCGCCGTCCCACTGAACGCTGGAGGTCCCACAGTTGTTGGAACTGTCTCCGACGTTCCAGGTTACGCTGGCATTGGTCAGGTTGCAGCCGCTGGGGATGGTCAACGGCAGGCCGGTCAGGAATACGCTGCCGGGGTTGCAATTGGCCGGCAGCGTGGTGACCCAGCATTTGGTGGACGCGTCATAGACCGTTGTCGCCTGACCGCAGTTGCTGGAGAATGTGACCTCGGAGTCCGGGCAATCCACTTTGATCGGGGTAGAACCCACGCCGGCACCGCTAATCGTGCAGGTTATACCCTGGAATTTGTAGGTCGCGCCATCCGCGCGGGAGGTTGGGTTGAAGCTGGAATGCAGCCACGCGGTGCAGCCTGAGGATAGGTTTGAGCCGGACGTGGTGTGACACACCGAACCCGAGGTGCCGGCAGTGCAATTGATCTGGCTGACCGTCTCTGAATACACCCAGGTCTGTCCGGGGTTCAGTATGCCGTTGGTGCCGGTTGTGACCAGGGTGGGGGTGACGATGTCCGGGTTGGCCGCGGAGCCGATGTTGTCGGTAATCTTGACGTTGGTCAGCGCGGTGGAGCCGGTGTTGGTGACATTGAACGTATAAGTTACCTGGCCGCACTGGTTTACCACGACCGAACAAGGCTGCTTCAGAACCGTAATGCCGCTGGCGTTTTGCAGACCGGCGTCGATGGTGTTGTTCGTCTGGCCGGCCGCCAAAGTGATGGCGTCGGTGACGCCAGTCGATTGATTGGCATTACTATCGATCGCGGTATTGGTGCCGGCGTATTGAGGGGTGAAGCTCTCACCGGTTGGGGCAGTGAACGCGACCTCATAGGAACCGGCATTCAGCCCGGTGAAGGCATAATACCCCGAACTGTTGGTGGTTGTCGTTGCCAACACCACGCCGCCTGTGCCGGTCAGGTTTAACGTCTGTGCCCCGGCGCTGTAGAGGGCGAGAGACTTGTTTTCGACAATGCCGTTATAGGTGACGTTATCGACATACAGATTGCGATCTGTTGATGCTGTTCCGGCGTAAGCATCGTTGAGGAAATGCACGGCCACCGTCGGATTGTTGCCGAAATCCCCTTGCAGCGTCAGCAGGGTGTCCTGGCCCGCGGTATGGGACGCCGTCGCGGTGTAGGTGCCTCCGACCTGCTTGCCGTTGACGGTCACAGTATATTGGGCGTTACCTTGGTAGGCGTCCTCGGAGATCGAGAGGATCAGCGTGTCAGCGGCCAGCAGGGAAACCTTCACGCCGCTGACACCTGGTTCACCGGCGTTTTGGATGCCGTTGCGGTTCAGATCCTGCCATACGAAGTCGCCGATCGCTCCGGTAGGGGCGAAGCCTGCATTGACATATTGCTGTGTCTGGCCGGCAGTCAGCGTGATCGGGGCGGTGAGACCGGTAATGGCATTGGCGCTGGAATCGTTCGGCTGGAAGTTCGCACCCTGAGTCGTAAACGCATCTGTCGTGGGGGCAAGGAATTCGACCGTGTAGGTGCCCGGATTCAGATTGGTGAAGGCATAGTTGCCGCTTAGATCTGTCGTGGTGGTGCTGATGATCGAGCCGGCGCTGTTCAGCAAATCGACTGTAGTACCCGCGAGAAGCCTGTCCCCCGCGTCGTTGATGCCGTTGCTGTTGGTGTCGAAAAAGGTTGTTCCAGTTATAGAGGCTGGCGGAGAAACCAGACCGGCGTTGACGTTGTTGTCCACCTGTCCGGCGGCAAGCGTGATCGGGGCGGTGAGGCCGGTGGAGACGTTGGCGCTGGAGTCGGTGGCGGTCTGTGTCGCGCCCTGGGTAGTGAACTGCGTACCGGGTGGCGCGACGAACTGGACCTCGTAGGTGCCGGCGTTCAGGCCGGTGAAGGCATAATGCCCGCTGCTGTCGGTGGTGGTGGTCTGCAGGACCGCCCCGGTGTTGTTCAGCAGATCGACGGTGACTCCGGCGACGGTCGTTTCTCCGGGGGTAAAGAGACCGTCGCGGTTGGTGTCCATCCACACGGTGGAGCCGATCGAAGCAGTGGCGGACGGTGCGGCAATGGAAGATGGTGCGGCAATGGTACCGAAGCTCTGGTCGATCTTGCTGATGTGAATCTCCGAAGAGGAATTGCCGGTGCCGTCAACCGCCATCGTCAGACTAATCTTGACGTTCACGGTCTGCTCAGCCTGAATGAGTATTATACTTGGCGCATTGGTAACGCCGCCAGTAAAAGTTTCGCTTCCCAGAAGATTTCCCGAGCTGTCATAGACGCTTTCAACCGCGACAAGACTGACGCCCGGTCCAGACAGGACGTCGGCCACGTAAACCTGACCCACCGAGTCGATCAGCGAAGTTGAAGAGGTTGAACTGACAGAATAACTGAAGTTAACAACCTGCGACGACCCGGCATAATATACCGCAGCGCCAACGCCGCCCCATGACAATTCGGCGCCTGTCGGAATTGCGACGCCTTGAAGGGTTCCAGGACTCGACGTGAAAGGTGCGAACGTGCCGGTATCGGCCTCGTTTACCGCGATGTTGGTGAACGAAAGACCGTTCGAACTAACCGGAGAGAACGAAGCTGAAGACATGACTCATCTTCCTCGAAAGAGGGCGAATTTCCAGTGGACGCGAAAGCTGATCCGAGAGGCGCTAGCCCTTGCGAATTTTCCGCCGGACCAAACCGAGCCCGGCGAGGCCGACTGTAAGCAGGCTTGAAGAAACAGGCTCCGGAACGGCGGTATATGCTACCGTCGCGGTATTCATGGTCGCATTTTCCGTGCCATTGCTGGTTCCCGCCAGAAAATCGGTCCCGGCTGATACCGCGTTGATCGGCGCGAATGTTTGTGACTGCAAGGTAGGCGAGTTTGTTGGGTTAGTGCTGATCCCTGGCTCGACCACAGTCGTGGTTACGGTCTGACTGACCACTATCCCCCTGCTGGGGAATGTAGGGTCGGAACCGTTCACATTGACTTCAGCCTCATAAATGTTGAGGCCTGTTGGGGCGGTGACGGTAATATTTGCGGCCATGTCGCTGCGGTTAGTTCCCCCGCTGGTCAGAAGCGGACCGCCTGTGCTGCTTTCGAACACCAGGGACAAAGTGATGCCAATGCCGGTATTGGAAACAGTGGGAATAACCTCTGATCCCGCGCATGTTTCTGCTGACGCTAGCGACATTCCGCAGCCCGACAAAACAATCGTCCAGCCCTTTATACTCGGGTCGTTTGTGCTGTCGATCGTTAGGGACCCTGACGCAGCTGGGCCAAGCAGGAACCCGCCAGCGGTCTGTGCGCGAGAGGGCGCAACGACGGCCATGCCGACCAAAGTAGCTAAGCTGACAGTGTTCAGAACCGACCGCATATCCAAACCCCAATTCCACGCAGCGTGTGAGCATTAAACAAATTTCACCACGCGCCGATCGATACGTATCGGCATGAAAGAGTTTTGTAAACTATCTAGCGGACATTCTTATTTTTTATTCAGAGCCATCTAAAAAATAACACTTTAATACAAAGCCTAATGGCTGGAATCTAAGGGGATTTTTTCTGTGTGTTGGGATCATGCCCTCTCGTGCCGGTCGGACCGTAATCGTTCACTTCAACCGACGCTCGGGATTTTTGGATAATTGTTGCCGCGGCTTCCCGCTTCAATGCGTTCGTCAACTCGGGGCGTGCTTCCGCCAGCGTCGGAGCCCCTAGCTGCCGGCGGCCTTCTACCTGTATGATAAACCATCGTCCGTGGCTGGGGACCGGGAAAGCCGTGGTCTGGCCGGGCATCAGGCTAAACACCACGGCGCCGATTTCCGGAGTCAACCGGTCGCGCGCCGCGAATCCGATTTCGCCGCCGTTGATCGCCGAGGGGTCCTTACTCACCGCTCGAGCAAGGCCGGCAAAATCGGTGCCTTTGCCGAGGCGGTCCAGCACGATCATACCATCGGACTTGGTTTCTGTCGCGATGACACGAAAACGCACCTCCTCGGGGCCGGGGTGGCCCGCGATGGTGGCAGCGTACCGGTCCTCGATCGCCTTGTCGGTCACCAGTTCAGGCGTGATGCGCCGGATCAGAGCCTGACCGAGCGTCTGGTCGGCGGACTCTTCGAGTCGGCGCCGGGTCTCCGGCAGTTTGTCCAAGCCAAGCGCCTTGGCTTTGACGGCCAGCGCGCGCTGCTCGATCAGATCATCAAGTGCGCTTTTATAGACGATATCGGCGGGCAAAACTGACAATTTTTCGGGGAAGTCCCGCAGTCGGTCTGCCACCATGCCCAAAGTGATCGGCAGGCCGTTGACGTCGGCCACGACCGTGTCCGGGGACTTTGCGAATTGGGCCGCAAGATTGGCCAGACTGTCCGCGGCGGCGTTTGGCTTGGGCGTTGGCGTTTGGCCGTACGTTGGCGAACATAGGGAAACAGCTATCAACCCGGCAGCAGCATGCCGGTAAAGGCTCAAACGTATCATATTTCGATATTCCGCCAGGATTTAGAGAGTGCGCGCAGCGCGAGTATCCTGGCTTTCCGCACGGTTGCGGGTGTAGCGGCGGCGGGCGGCGGTCAGGCCAGCAAGCCCGGCGCCCAAAATGGTGATCGCCGCGGGCTCCGGCGCCGGGGAAAAGTTCAGCCGGTCTGTATTGAGCGCGAGAACGCCACTACTATAAGCGGACAAGCCGAGGTTGACCTGGAAGCTCATCACCGCGGTGCTGCTGGTCAAACCGTTGACGACGGGGATCTGGCCGCTGGCAGACGCGGCGGTGGTGGAGGTATTCACGGAGGAAAGTAGAGTGGATGTGGGATAATAAACCGCTGAACTGATACCAGTGCTGGCTATGTTACCAGTGATCGCGTTGGTGACGGCAGTCACCGTACTTGCCTTGCTGCTGGCTCGCTTCACTTGAATCGTCGCATCCAGGTAACTGGCATTAGCACATTTATTGCAGGCAAGGGCGGCACTCCCTTTCGCAATCGCGGTGCCGCCGGTATTACCGGCCCCGGTGCCGATGATTTCAATCGTAGGGGTGCCGCGGTTGCTGGCCAGGATTTCCAGATAGTCATTGGTTGACCCGCCACTGCAAGAGACAGCGGTGCCGCCGTTCAGGGAGTATGTACAGGCAGAAAGATAGAACGACAGCCCATCGTAAGTGACCGATTGGCCCGTATTGAGATAAACCTTACTGCCGATGCTTTGAGCGTAAGCATGACCCGCCATGATCAACGCAAGGAGGCCAGGCACCAGAGCCGGGATCGTCTTCAATGTACGCACCCTAACCCCTTTTCGCCCGGCGATAGATGGTCAAAACTCCGATTCATTTCTTTTACGCCGCGTCACTTTCGAATGCAAACCAAAAGCCAATGCCAAAAATTGATACCACAATATACGTATATTGAAATCAATGCCAATTATTGGAATTTTCTCGTTCGTGGGGCTTCATTTGAGCGACGCGCCAGTCTCCTCCCTACCGTTGATATCGAATTCCCGAATCGCAACCCCTGTGATCGCGCGCGCAGCGACAACCTGTGCCGTCTCCCTTAACATAATTTGCTCCAAAATGCTCCGGGCGTCGGCATATGATAATGTTTTTGCGGTGCGGCGCTCCTCCACCTTCACGATGAACCAGCCGCCCGCGCTCCGAAATGGGTACTGCGTGAACTGACCAGGCACCAGCACGAAGGCGACCGATCCAACTTCGGCGTTCAGCGCGTCCATCCGCATGAACCCCAGATCGCCTCCGACCGACGCGCTGCTGTCGGTGCTGGACCGTTTGGCCAGGGCCGCGAAATCTGCCCCCGCTTTCAATTCCGCGATCAGGCCTCGCGCGGTCTCCTCATTAGCCGTCATTATAACGCGAAGATGGACTTCGTCCGGCCCGGGCTTGTTCGCGACATCTTTGTTGTAGCGACCCAACAACGCCTCTTCGGTGATTGATGGCATGATCGCGCGTTTCAACATCTCATCGGCCAGCACTTGGTTGGTGGCCGCCTTCAGCTTCCGCCTTATGACAGGATCTTCATCCAAAGCCTGCTGCTGTGCCCGAATAACCAGCGCCTCTCGCTCAGCAAGCCGATCCACCACGCTGGGATAGAGCTCCTCGAACGGGGTCGATTGCATGCCTGGCGGCAACGCGGCGATCGCGTCCGACACGTCGCCCAGGGTTATCGCTCGGCCATCGACTTCGGCGACAACCGTCGCGGCGCTCCTTTCCTGCACATGGCTTGTGTCGACGATGGGCTTGGAGGTGTCGAAGATCGGACGCCTCAGGTTGCCGGGTGCGAAAGGAGACGGGTCGCCTTGCGGCGCGGCCTGGGCCAAGGCGCCGGAAGAAGAAAGCAAGCCGAGTAGCAGGGACATCCGCATGATATGCCGCCGGTTATGCTGCCAATTCATACAAATCCGTCTCATGATGCTACGATTTGGTTTCGATAGCACAAACCGGACTGCCGACGCGACGTCATGATGGCCCGAACAGATTCCGATTGTTCGGCCCGGCCGAATTCCGCGATTCGCTCGGTTCGCCCAGGCGTCACAGGTGTGGGCACGATCCGTTCCGTTGGCCGAGCCGCGAATCTGTTGTTAGACCTCAACCATCCCCCCGGTAGCCGCCGACCGGGCAATCGCCTCGAACACCGCCACGCCGTGCATGATCTGATCCATCGGCGTCGGGAACGGCCGGCCCAAGGCGATGCTGGCGGCGAATGCCTCCAGTTCCGCGGTCAGCATGTTGAAGCCGGGATTTTCCGTTACCACGGGCGGGCCGCCCCCATGCACCGCGCCGCCGGTCGCCGGCACCAGCCGGAACGTATCCATCGGGTGGCCAAGAATCTCCGCGAAACCGCCGGTCCCATAAACCGCCATGCGGTAATGCGGGGTAGCGGCGGTCGAGCAGAAGATGTGTCCAGACGCCCCGTTCGCGAACCGCAGCACAACGTCCGTCGTGTCATCCGCCAGCGGCGCTGCCCGGCGCGAAACCTCGGCATAAACCTGGCGAATGGGTCCAAACAGATCGATCATTCCATCCACCAAATGCACGCCAATCGCGGTCATCGCGCCAACGGGGGCTTCCTCGGGCTTCGCGCGCCACGCGTCCGCGGCGAGTGAAATGCCATGCAGCGCGGTCTGTTCCGCGCTGATGGTGACCAGAGTGCCAAGCGCACCAGAGGCAACGGCATCACGCAGCAGCACCATCGACGGATGAAACCGCCGATTGAACCCCACCGCCAGCACGATCCCAGCCCTGTCCGCCGCCGCCTTCGCCCGGATCGCATCGGCATGCGACAGGCTGAATGGCTTCTCGATAAAAGTATGCTTGCCGGCGGCAGCGGACCGAACCACCTGATCGGTGTGCTGGGTATGGGGGGTGGCGAACACCACGGCCTGTATATCCGGGTCGTTCAACACCAGATCTAGCGACCCGACCCAGTTCAGCTTGGCCTCGGCGCAGAACGCGGCGGTGGTGGCCTGATTGCGCGTGTGGGCGGTGGTGAAGCGAATGCGCTCGCTGCCGCGCACGCTGTTCACCAGGTTTTGGCCCCACCACCCCAGGCCGACGATGGCTGCGTTGATCATGCCTGTTGCTCTCCGATTTCGTTCAGCAGGGAATCGACGAAGACCCGCATGGTCTGGCTGCGCGCGTTCGCAAGGTCCTGACCAGTTTTGGTTTGAAAGTCTCCGGCTATTTTGAACAGTTTTGCGCCGAAATGGTCCAGCGCGAAGGTCTGGTCGTTCAGCGGGCGATTCGCCGCCGCGGGATCATCCGGGTCATACAGGCCCGACCCCATCCGGCCGCCGACGTAGAAGCAGCGGGCAATGCCGATCGCACCGATTGCGTCCAACCGATCGGCATCCTGGACAATACGGGCCTCGGGTGTTTCGGGTGGGATGGCGGCGGAGAAGCTGTGCGCTTCGATAGCATGCGCGGTTCGGTCGATGGTTGTCTGATCCCAGCCAATGGCGGCCAAAAGTGCCCGGGCCCGAGTCGCGGCAAGGCGGGACGCCTGGGAACGCAGGGGCGAATCCTTCTCCACCGCCACGCAGTCGTGCAGAATCACGGCGGCGGTCAACACCGCGTAGTCGCAGCCTGGTTCGGCGGCGGCGATCCGCAGGGCATTTTGCGCGACACGCAGTAGATGCGACCGGTCGTGGGACCCATCGTCTCCCTCTGGCCCTAACGCCGCCAACAAACGTGACGCAAGCGGCGCTTGCTCGCCGAAAATAGTAGCGATTTTGTCCATATACTCGTCTTCCAGCCCGATCGGAGACGCACAATGCCGACCCGCCGCCGTGTTCTGCAAGCCGCCGCCGCGCTGGCGATGCCGTCGGTCGCGCGCGGGGAGGGCGCACAAGTGCTGACTGTGGTGCCGCAAGCGGATCTGGCATCGCTCGATCCGGTTTGGACGACGGCGTATCAGACCCGCGACCATGGCTTTCTGGTGTTCGACACGTTGTTCGGAATCGACACCCAATTCAGGGCCTCGCCACAGATGGCTGAGGGTGCGGTCAGCGAGGACGGCGGCCGGATCTGGCGGATCGTGCTGCGCGATGGATTGATGTTCCACGACGGGACCAAGGTGCTTGCCAGGGATGCCGTCGCCTCCATCCGGCGCTGGGGCGGGCGGGATGCGTTCGGGCAATCGCTATTGGCGGCGGCGGACGAGATTGTTGCCACGGACGACAAGACGATGGAGTTTCGGCTGAAGCAGAAGTTTCCCCTGCTGGCCGACGCGCTGGCTAAAGCGTCCCCCAGCATGTGCCCGATCATGCCGGAGCGTCTGGCCGAGACCGATCCGTTTACCCAGGTGACGGAGATGGTTGGCAGCGGTCCGTACCGCTTTGTCGCCGATGAACGGGTGCCTGGCGATCGCGTGGTTTATCAGCGTAACCTGGCCTATGTCCCCCGTTCGGACGGTTCGGCCGACGGAACGGCAGGGCCGAAAGTCGCCTATTTTGACCGGGTCGAGTGGCGGCTGATGCCCGACCCGACGACCATTGCCACCGCCCTGCGGCAGCAGGAAATCGACTGGTGGCTAACCCCGGATGCCGATTTGTTGCCGATGCTGCGGCACAGCCAGCACCTGATCGTGGAGCCGTTGTCTTCCACTGGGAATATCTCCACTCTGCGGTTCAACCATCTGCAGCCGCCGTTCGACAACCCGGCGGTTCGGCGTGCGGTGCTTGGGGCGGTGTCCCAGGCCGATTACATGATTGGCATGGTTGGCACCGATCCGGCGCTTTGGCGCGATGGTGTTGGCTTTTTCTGCCCAGGCACGCCGATGGCGAATACCGCCGGGATGGAGGCCATGGCGCGGCCGCGCAATCTGAATTCCGTGCGAAGGGCACTTGTTGCCGCGGGATACACGGGTGAAACCGTGGTGGTGCTGACGCCCACCGATATCCCGGCAGCCCGGGCGCTGGCGGAGATTACGGCGGATATGCTGCGGACGATTGGCATGACGGTGGAAGCGCCGACGATGGACTGGGCTACCATGGTGCAACGGCGGGTCAAGACCGATCCAGTCGGACAGGGGGGATGGAGCATCTTCCATACCGGATGGGCTGGGCTGGATATGATCAACCCCGCCGGGCATGTGTTCCTACGCGCCAACGGCCGCGCCGCGGCGCCAGGCTGGCCGGACAGCCCGGCGATCGAATCCTTGCGCGACGCGTGGTTCGCGGCATCCGACCTTGCGACCCAGCAGGCGATTTGCCGCCGGATACAGCAGCAGGCGTTCATCGACTTACCTTATATACCGCTGGGCCAGTATTTCGGCCGCGTCGCCTACCAATCGAATTTGACGGGCGTGCTGAAGGGTAGTCCCCTGTTCTGGAACGTCAGACGGACCTGAAAGACATGAGCGATTTCGAACTGGTCTGGGACTCCCGCTGCGGTGTCGCGGAATCCCCGGTGTGGGACGCGGTCAACCGGCGGATCCTGTTTTGCGACATCGAAGGGAAGCGGATCAACGCGTTTTCGGTCGATACGGGCGCTCGGGAATGGTGGGATTTCCCCGATGTGGTGGGTAGTTTCGGCCTTTGCCGCTCTGGGCGGCTGGTGGTGTCGCAACGACTGCATGTCGTCCTGTTCGACACCCGAACCGGAGAACTGGCGGATCTAACCGCGACGATCGAGGAACCCGGGGTCAACCGCCTGAACGATGGCAAGGTTGGTCCCGATGGCGCATTCTGGGTCGGCAGCCTGGATGGCAACGCGCCGCGCCAGAACACGGCCTGCTTGTACCGGGTCACTGCCGACGGCGCGATCACGCGGGTGGAGGGCGGATACAAAAACTCGAACGGTCTGGCATGGTCGCCGGATGGGCGGGTGATGTACCATTCCGACTCGACAGCCGGGATGCTTGAGGCCTGGGATTTCGATCCGGCGACCGGTGCCCGGACAAACCATCGCGTGCTGGCTAGATTGACCAATGAGGAAGGCCGGCCGGATGGCGGGGCTACGGATATGGAGGGAAACTACTGGTCGGCGGGACCCTCGGTAGGGTGCTTGAACTGCTTCAGCCCCTCGGGGGCGCTGTTGCGGAAATGGGCGTTTCCGGTGCCCGGCCCCACGATGCCCTGCTTTGCCGATGGCTATATGTATGTGACTTCGCTGCGCGAGGGAAAATCCCCGGGGGTTCTGGCGGAGTACCCGACGTTAGGGGGCTTGTTCCGGACGCCGGCGCCCGCAGAGGGTGCGCCGGTCGGTTTGTTCTCGGATTGAATTCAACGCGGGGGTAACGGCGGCGGCGGCGGCGGATAGCTGGACTGATAGCTTGGCTGCTGGTAGCGCGCACGATCTGGCGTGGTCGCCGCCCCGCCCAGGGCGCCGACCGCCCCACCCAGCAGGCCGCCGGCCAGAGCGCCCGATCCGCCACCGGCCAGGCCGCCGATGGCCGCCCCGGCCCCCGCGCCGATCAGGCCGCCGCCCGCCGCGCGCTGGCCAGGGCTGTATGGATCGGTGCAAGCTGACAATGACAACGTGGCGGCGATCACCATGGCGCCAGGAAGTAGAAAATGTCTCATATCGCAATATCCCCGTTCACGTAACGATGGGCTGATATAGAGCAGCGCCCCTGACCACGTCGTCACGATATGGTGATGCCGCTCGGGCCGCCTATGAGATAGCGCGGAGGGCAGGCCGAGCGGGCTTCATTTCCACTTGCTGAAGGTGATTCAGGAATACGGTACAAAAACGTTCCGCGGTATTGGTTGTAACTTTCGTGTGCAACGCATTCCACCGCTCGCGACGTTCTTCCACCTCCATCGACAGGCCGACATGCATGGCGTCCGCGATCTCGTCTGAATCATAGGGATTGACGATCAGCGCCTCGGTCAGTTCCTCGGCCGCCCCGGCGAACCGCGACAGAATCAGAACGCCGGGGTCGCCAGGATCCTGTGCGGCGACATATTCCTTGGCGACCAGGTTCATGCCATCGCGTAGCGGCGTCACCATCGCCAGCCGCGACAACCGGAAAAACCCAGCCAGCGTATCGCGTTTTACCGCCCTGGTCATATAACGTAACGGAGTCCAATCGAATTCGGAGTAACGGCCATTGGTATCGCCGACGATTCGGTCCAGTTCCCGGCGCAGGCGTTGATAGGCGCCCTGATCCTCCCGCGATCGGGCCGCGACCTGCAGGAAGCTGACCTGACGTCTATGTTGCGGGTACGTCCCGAAAAAGCGGCCAATCGCCTCAAACCGGTTGATCAGGCCCTTGGAGTAATCCAGGCGATCCACACCGATTGCCAGTCCGCCCTTGCCCAGGCTGTCGCGCAACATTCGGGCATCGTTGCCACGCGATGCGTCACGGGCGCGATCACCGAAGCCTTCCGCATCGATACCGATCGGGTCAACGATCACGCGAACCGAATTCCCGCGCCAGACGAAACGGCCATCCGGATCGGAGTGGATGCCCAGTGTTTCGGTTATGCAATCGAGAAACGCGGTGCGATAGGTTCGGGTATGGAAGCCAATGACGTCATAACTGCAGAAAGTGGTGAGCAACTCGGTCGAGCGCGGCAGCGCGTGGAATATCGTTGGGGGCACGAAAGGGGTGTGCAAGAAAAAGCCGATACGATTGGTCACACCCAGTGCGCGCAGCTCTGCCGCCAGCGGAATCAGGTGGTAGTCATGCACCCAGATTACGTCGTCCGGCCGCAACAACGGCAAGAGCGCGGCGGCGTATTGACGGTTAACCGAGCGGTACCCACCGTAATCATCGGTGCGGAAATCGACGAGGCCAAGTCGGAAATGCAACAGCGGCCATAATGCACCATTGGAAAAATTGACGTAGAAGGAGTGATATTCAGCTTCCGTCAGGTCAATAGTTGCATATGTAACGCCTTCGGATCGCTGGATATGGGTGGTCCCGGATCCGCGCGCGGATCGACGCCCACTCCATCCAAACCAGAGCGATCCTGGCTGCAACGCATCCGCCAAGGCCACGGCGAGGCCGCCTGCCTTGGCCCCCCGCTCTGACGGTAATGGTACACGATTCGAAACGACCACCAGTCGCCCCATTGGCCGGCACCTCCTGGTTTGCGGCGGCATCCGCACGGGCGGAACCACACCTTAACGGATTTAACGTAAACGAGGCGGCGTGGTGGCATCGATGGGGTCACATGGCCGTGAGGACACCGGGTTTGCACGTTCCCGCCCCAAAAAAACCTAAACCGGACAACATGTTTCATGAAGACGACAAGGCCAGGAGCCACAAGACAATGCGTATAGCCCAGATCGCACCGCTGACTGAGTCTGTTCCGCCCCGTACTTATGGGGGAACCGAGCGAGTAGTATCGTACCTGACTGAAGAACTCATGGCTATGGGCCATGATGTGACTTTATTTGCCAGCGGCGATTCCGTAACGACAGCGAAATTGGAAGCGGCGTGGCCATGCGCGCTGCGCTTCGACACCACTTTGCGCGATGCCATGGCGCCACAGGTATTGCTGATGGAACAGGTCGCTCGGCGGGCGCATGAATTCGATGTACTGCACTGTCATTTGGATTACTGGCCGTTCTCCTTGCTCAGCCGTCAGCCGACGCCGTATCTGACGACCTTGCATGGGCGTTTGGATTTGCCGGAACTGACCCGCGTGTACGACTGTTTTGAAGATGCACCGCTGGTGTCGATTTCCGACGCGCAGCGCCGGCCACTGCCGCGGGCTAATTTCGTCGGCACGGTGCATCACGGGTTACCGCCCGATTTGCTGACTCCGCGGCCGGGCACGCGTGACTATCTGGCGTTTCTGGGTCGTATCTGCCCGGAGAAGTCGCCCGATCGCGCGATCCGGATTGCCCGCTCCGCCGGGATGAAGCTGAAGATCGCGGCAAAGATCGATCGGGTGGACCGCGAGTATTTCGAAACGAAAATCCGGCCGATGATCGACGGCGACCAGATTGAACTGATTGGGGAAATCGGTGATGCGGAAAAGCCCGCGTTCCTCAGCGGCGCCAAGGCGCTGCTGCTGCCGATCGACTGGCCGGAGCCGTTCGGTTTGGTAATGATCGAGGCGATGGCCTGTGGCACGCCCACGATCGCGTTTCCCGCCGGTTCGGTGCCGGAGGTCATCGACCACGGGGTTACCGGCTTTATCGTTCCGGACGAGACGGCGGCGGTGACCGCGGTGTCGCGCCTGGACGCGCTTTCGCATACCGCGATCCGGGATCGCTTCGAAACCCGCTTCACCGCCCGCCGGATGGCCGAGGACTACGTGGCGCTGTATCGGCGGATGGCGGTCAAGAGCCGGCCGGCGTTGCGTGTGGTGACCTAACCGCCGCGCGCCCCGCCCGGACGCTGGCCAAACGGCCGCGCTTCAGGTTGACTTGCCCAAACGATAACGGGTGGGGCGTCCATGGAATACGACTACATCATCGTCGGTGCTGGGTCGGCTGGCTGTGTGCTGGCCAACCGTTTGAGCGCGGATCGAAACAACCGCGTTCTGCTGCTGGAGGCCGGGGGCAAGGATACCGACCCGTGGATCCACATTCCGGCGGGGTTTTACCGGAACATCTACAACCCCAAAGTCGCCTGGTATTTTGAAACCGAACCCGTGCCGGAAATGAACAACCGGCGCATTTCCTGGCCGCGCGGTAAGGTGCTGGGCGGATCGTCATCGATTAACGGGCTGATTTACATCCGCGGGCAAAGCCAGGATTTTGACCTGTGGCGGCAATTGGGCAATGCGGGATGGTCATACGATGATGTTCTGCCGTATTTCCGGAAGGCCGAGGATCAGGAACACGGTGCCAACCAGTTCCACGGTTCCGGTGGCCCGCTGGGCGTATCGGACCTGCGAACGGACCATCCGCTGCATGATGCATTCGTCGCCGGCGCTCAACAGGCGGGTTACCCGTACAACCGTGACTTCAACGGCGCGATGCAGGAAGGCGTCGGCCCGTTGCAATTGACGGTCAAGGGGCGCCGGCGTGCCTCGGCCGCGGTGAGCTACCTGAATCCGGTTAAATCCCGCCCCAACCTGACGATCGAAGTCCGGGCACTGACGCACCGGGTGTTGCTGGACGGCAAGCGGGCGGTGGGTATCGAGTACAGCCAGAACGGCGCACTGCATCAGGCCAAGGCGCACAAGGAGGTCATCCTGTGCGGTGGCGCCATCAACTCGCCGCAGATATTGCAGCTGTCTGGCATTGGGCCGGGTGGCCACCTGCAATCGTTGGGGATCGACATCAGGCACGAGCTGCCGGGCGTTGGCGAGAATCTGCAGGACCATATCGGCGGCCGTATCATCCATCGCTGCGTCGATGGCACGGTGACGATGAACGAGATCTACCACAACTGGTTGCGCCGCCTGTATGCGGGCGCCGAGTGGATTCTGGCCGGCAAGGGGCCGTTGATGACGGGTGCCGGGCCGATCGGGCTGTTCGTGAAGACGCGCCCTGAACTCGACAGCCCTGACGTCCAGTATCAGTTCCTCGCCGGCAGCGCGGAGAAAACGGGGGAGCCGATGCACCGGTTCCCGGGCTGCACGATGGTCGCTATTCCCTGCCGGCCGGAAAGCCGGGGGTGGCTGCGTATCAAGTCGCCTGATCCCACCGAGGCTCCGGCGATGCAGCCGAACTACCTGTCCACTCAGCGGGACCGGGACACCATTGTCGCGGGGCTGCGGGTGACGCGGCGCATATTCGCGACGGAAGCGATGCGGAAGTATTGCCGGGAGGAGATCTACCCGGGGCCAAAGGCAGAAACCGACGAGGACCTGCTGAACCATGTGCGGGCCACGGCCGGCACCACGTTCCATCAGACCAGCACCTGCATGATGGGGCCGGGGCCCAAGGCAGTGGTGGACACCGATTTGAAAGTGAAGGGTATGCAGGGCTTGCGCGTCATCGACGCCTCCATCATGCCGACCGTGGTATCGGGCAATACAAATGCCACGGTCATTATGATTGCGGAAAAGGGGGCGGATATGATCCTGCGCGCGGCATGAGCTTGGAACAGGTCTTCGCGGGCAAGGTCGCGCTGGTGACTGGCGCCGGTAAGAACATCGGTCGAACCATTGCCCTGGATCTGGCGGCTCGTGGTGCGTCGCTGGTGGTCAACGGGCGCGCCGATCGCGGCGCTGTCGATGAGGTGGTGGCGGAGATCAACGCGGCGGGCGGCCAGGCGATCGGCTGTTTGGCCGACGTGTCGGACGAGGCACAAACCCTGGCGATGATCGCGGCTGCCGTCGCGGCGTTCGGCGGGATCGATATTGTCGTCAGCAATGCGGGGCTGCGCCGCCAGACGCCGTTCCTGGAGATGTCGCTGGCGGAGTGGCGGGAGATTCTGTCCGTCGCGCTGGACGGCGCATTCATTCTATGCCGGGCGGCGGTGCCGCATATGCTGGGGCGCGGCGGTGGGGCGATCGTGGCGCTGTCCGGCATCTCCACCCATATCGGAACGCCGAACCGGTGCCATGTGTCGGCCTCCAAGGCCGGACTCGAAGGGTTGATGCGGGCTCTGGCAATCGAACTGGCGCCGCGGGGGATTACCTGCAACACGGTCGCCCCGGGGGCGGTCGATACGGTGCGCGGGGCGGCGGCTGGCGCAATGCCACAAACCATGACGGACCGGGGTATTCCGCTGGGGCGCAAGGCAGCGATGCAGGAGATTTCGGCCGCCGTTCGCTTCCTTGCCGGCCCGGAGGGGCGCTACATAACCGGGCAGACGCTGCATGTGAACGGCGGAGCGTTTTTGGGGTGAAACTGCATTCGCGCCCGTCCGGACAAGCGCGAATGCAAGGCGATTCAGTAGTGGTAATAGCCGCCGTGGCCGCCGAACAGCAGGAACAGCACCACGATAACGACAATCAGCGTCAGGCCTCCGCCATAGTGGGCGCCACCATAGTAGCCGGAACGGTATCCATAGTAGCCGCCTCCGCCGAATAGCAGGAACAGGATCACCAGCAGCAGTATCAGACCCATGGCATTAACCTTTTGTTAAGCGATTATTGCTACGCTGTGCTGAACCGTTCCGCTGGCCCGCGGTTTGGGGGCAATCTCGCGGCAGTGAACCCTTTTTGGTAAATACCCCGGCATGACACTTCCCATATGGCACCCTGAAAGCCTCGCCGCCCGCATGCCGTTCCTGCGGCGGCGGTCGGCCGTCACGCGCCGGGTGCGGGGCTTTTTCGAGGCCCGGGGCTATACCGAGGTGGAAACGCCCTATCTGGTGCCTGCGCCGGGGGAGGAGGTGCATCTACGCGCGTTCTCGACCGTGCGTGAACATCCGGATGATCCCGACCAGACGTTGTGGCTGAACACCAGTCCGGAATTCGCGATGAAACGCCTGTTGGTCGCGGGCGCCGGCCCAATCTTCCAGTTCGCTCGGGTTTGGCGCAATGGCGAGTTCAGCCCGCTGCACTCCCCCGAATTCACCATGCTGGAATGGTATCGGCCGGACGCTGATATGGACTCACTGATCGACGAAACCACCCGGCTGGTGCGGTCGGTCATGGCGCCGCACGTGCGCTGCCGCGGCCTACAGAACGACCTGACCCAAGATTTTGAGCGACTGACAGTGGCCGAGGCCTTCGCACGATATGTTGGGGTCGATCTGCTGAGGATTGGCGAGGATGCACCGGGTCTTGCCGCGGCGGCCGGGGCGCGGCTGCGCGATGGCGAGACGTGGGAGGATCTGTTCTTCCGCTTGATGCTGGAGCGTGTCGAACCCAATTTGGGCCGATCCCGGCCGACCTTCCTGACGCACTGGCCCGCCGCGCAGGCCGCCTTAGCCCGCCGTGACCCGGCGGACCCCCGGGTAGCCGAGCGGTTTGAATTATTCGTCTGCGGAATCGAACTGGCCAACGCGTTCGTTGAACTGACCGATCCGGTCGAACAGCGGGCGCGGTTCATTGCCGACCGCGAACGTCGGCATGCGGCGTACGGGGAGGACTGGCCGCTGGACGAGGATTTTCTGGCCGCGCTGGAGCATGGGATGCCCCCGAGCGCCGGGATCGCGGTGGGATTTGACCGGTTGGCGATGATCGCGTCGGGCGCGGATCGCATCGGGCAGGTGTTGTGGCTTCCGCCTAACGACCTCATATGAGGCACATATCAGGAATGGGAGCGACGGATGCGTCGGTGCGGAGTTTTGCTGCTGGCCGCCATGATTGGCGGTTGCACCGGGGGCCTCGCGACGCGTCAGGCTGAACTGTCCCAGTGGGTAGGCCGCTCGGAAACTGAGTTGGTAGCGGCCATGGGCGCCCCGAACCGGACCTATGACAGCGGCGGGATGAAATTCCTGACGTATGAGGATCGTCGAACCGAGATCAGCGGCGGAACACCCTATTTCGGCGAATTCGGGCCATACTGGTATGGCGATGGATTCGGCATGTATGGCGGCGGCTTTCCTCCCACGGCGTCCACATATGTGTGCGACACGACGTTCACCGTGGCCGGGAACGTCGTGCGTGCGTTCAGCTTGCGCGGGAATGCCTGCGGGTAACGCAATCGCCTGGTCGCGCGCCGGTATTATACCAACCGCCGTTTGCCGACGCGCCCGCGCTTTGACGGTTGGTGCGAGGATGGCTGGGACTACGCCCAGCCAAAGCCGGTTACCCTTTACTTAACCGTCGCCACGCGTAGCGCATTCGTGGTGCCCGAATGGCCGAACGGCACCCCGGCCGTCACCACGATCTCATCCCCATGCGATGCAAACCCCTCGGTCAAGGTTACGCGCGCGGCCCTGGCCACGGCTTCCGTCATCGAATGCACGTCTGGTGTCACGACGGCATGAACCCCCCAGATCACCGCCATGAGCCGCGCGGTCGCCTGATTGGGCGTCAGGCCTATGACCGGAGATGGGGGCCGCTCCCGGGCGACACGCAACGCGGTACTGGCGGAGGCGGTGAAGGCGACGATCGCCTTCGCACCGATGGTATGGGCGACCTGTGACGCGGCCGAGGCGATGGCGTCCGCCGCGTTCTTCTCCGGCGGCAAGCGGGAGGCATTGATCATCGCCCGCCAATCGGCATCCTGCTCCACACGGGCAATGATACGGTCCATCATGTTGACTGCCTCATAGGGATACTGGCCAGCGGCGGTTTCCCCCGACAGCATCACCGCGTCAGCCCCATCGAACACGGCGGTTGCCACGTCGGATGCCTCGGCCCGGGTTGGGGCCGGCGCGCTGATCATGCTTTCCAGCATCTGGGTGGCAACGACCACAGGTTTACCCAGCGCGCGGGACATGCGGACGATGCGCTTTTGCGCCAGCGGCACCTCCTCGGGCGGCAGTTCCACGCCAAGGTCGCCGCGCGCGACCATCACGGCGTCGGTCAGCGCCAGGATTTCCTCCAGATTGTCCAGCGCCTGAGGCTTTTCCAGCTTCACCATCACCCAGGCGCGGCCGGCGATCAGGCGTTTGGCCTCGATCACGTCCTCCGGCCGTTGGACGAAGGACAAACCAATGTAGTTGGCGCCGTGGGTGACGGCGAACTCCAGATCCGCTCGATCCTTTTCGGTCAGGGCCGGGATCGGCAATACCACGTCAGGGACATTCACGCCCTTGCGGTCGGATAGCGGGCCGCCGACCACAACCTCGGTTTCCAGGGCATCGGGTCGCTTGTGGATAACTCGCAAGCGCAGTTTGCCGTCGTCCAGCAGCAGCGATGAGCCGATGGAGGCTGCCTCGATAATCTCGGGATGCGGCAGGTTCACACGCTGGACATCGCCGGGTGTGGCGTTGAGGTCGAGGCGGAATTTTTGGCCGGTTTGCAGGTGAACGCGGCCACCGCCGAAGGTGCCTACGCGCAGCTTCGGCCCTTGAACATCGGCCAGGATGCCAATCGGGCGGTCAAACTTCTCCTCCAACTCGCGGATCATCGCGAAGCGGACGGCGTGGTCTTCATGCGTACCGTGGGAGAAATTCAGGCGGAAAACGTCGGCGCCGGCCTGGAACAGGCGAGTCATCACTTCTAGCGAGGAGCTGGCTGGACCGAGCGTGGCGATGATTTTCGTGCGGCGCCGACGGCGCATCTTGGGGCGGAGAGGCATGGACGATCCCTTGGTTGTTCAGGCGATTAAGATGGCCCTGATATCGTTAACATTGGTGAGCGTCGGGCCGGTGACGATCAAGTCCTTTAACGCGCCGAAGAAGCCATGGCTGTCGTGGCCCGCCAGCATGGCGCGCGCATCGATGCCGATTGCCCTGGCGCGGGACATTGTATCCGGCGTCAGCAGGGCGCCGGCGATTTCATCCATACCGTCGATCCCGTCGGTGTCGCCGGCAGTGGCCCAAATTCCGGCCGCGCCGTCCAGGGCGATGGCGAGACCCAGCAGGAAGGTGGTGTTGCGTCCGCCCGCGCCGGAGGATTTTCCCGTCATGGTGACGGTGGTTTCGCCGCCGGACAGCAGGACGGCGGGGCGGGCGACGGGTTGGCCATGAGTCTGGATGGAGCGGGCGATGCCGGCCATGACGGTGCCCATTTGCGCGGCCTCGCCTTCCAGGGCATCGCCCAGGATCAATGGGGTCAGGCCGAGGGTCCGGGCTTTGGCCGCCATCGCATCCAGCGCCATCATCGGGGTCGCGATCATACGGAACTCTACGTTCGTCAAGCTGCCGGGTTTCGGGGTTTCGTCATCGTCCCGGGATAGACGCTGGGCGACGGCGGGCGACGGCGTGATTCCATAGCGGGCAATCAGGGCACGGGCTTGAGCGAAGGTCGTGGCGTCGGGGACGGTGGGGCCTGATCCGATGACGGCGGGATCGTCGCCCGGCACGTCACTGATCGCCAGGGTGACCACGCGGGCAGGGGCGGCGGCCGCGGCAAGCCTGCCACCCTTGATAGCGGACAGGTGCTTTCGCACCGCGTTCATCTCGGTGATGTTGGCCCCGCATGCCAGCAGCGCTCGGTTGATCGCCTGTTTGTCGGCCAAGGTCAGGCCGGGAACCGGGGCCGCGAGCAAGGCGGACGCGCCGCCGGACATCAGGGCGATGACGAGGTCGTCCTTGGTCAGGCCCCGCACACGCTCCAGCAGCCGTTTTGCCCCGCGCTCACTGTTGGCGTCGGGGACGGGGTGGGATGCCTCGATGACCTCGATTCGCCGGGTCGGGACGGCGTGGCCATAGCGGGTGACGACGGTGCCTTCCAGCGCGACGTCGGGCCACGCGTCCTCCAGGGCGGCGGCCATGACGGCGGCCGATTTGCCCCCCCCGACCACGATGCAACGGCCGTTGGTGGGCTTTGGCGGCAGGTGACGTGCCAGCACGGTGCGGGGGTCAGCCGCCGCGACAGCGGTATCGAACAGATCCCGCAGCGCGGCGCGAGCAGACGTGTCGTTCCAGGGGGAAGCCTGGGGCATTCGACGGTTTCCTCTCTTTTTCCGGCGTGGGGAGTATGGCGAACCCGAGCGGGACACGCCATCTTTGGTGCAACGGAGAAGGAGATACCCATGTCGGCACCCGAACTAGACCAGGCGACCCGCACTGAACTGGAGGCCGCTGCTTTCCGCAGGTTGGTCGCGCATCTGCGCGAACGCAGCGATGTGCAGAATATCGATATGATGAATCTGGCCGGTTTCTGCCGGAATTGCTTAAGCCGCTGGTATCGCGAGGAAGCGGCGACTCAGGGCATCACCATCGCTGATCCTGACGCGCGGGAGATCGTGTACGGGATGCCGTACAAGGAATGGCAGGCAAAGTATCAGAAAGAGGCGTCCGCCGACCAGAAGGCCGCGTTCGCCAAGGCAAATCCCGGGCACTGAAAATAGGCCTGATCTCTGTGGCCCGGTGATGATCCTTTTGATGATCCGGGCCATCCGGCCGCTATTCGAGCGTTTGCCATTGACCCCGAGGCCCCCCAAAGCTATCCCCGCCCGCCCTGTTCTGAGCGGAGAAAGAGATTTATGGCCAAACCGGTCAGCGAAGAAGAAATCAAGTCCGGCGGCGTCGCGGTTGATCGTCTCCGCAGCCTTGTCGAACGGATTGAGCGGCTTGAGGAAGAGCGCAAGGCGCTCGGTAGCGACATCAAGGACATCTATGCCGAGGCAAAATCGGCGGGCTTCGATCCGAAGGTCCTTCGCCAGCTTATTCGCATCCGCAAGCAGGAAGCCGCCGAGGTTGAGGAGCAGGAGACGATGCTGGACATCTACCGCCGCGCGCTGGGGATGTAGCCGAAGCGGGTTCGTTTGGGCCTGACCCGTTCAGGTCCGGCGCCTGCAAATGGTGCCCGGAATCGCAGCCTGGACGGGCTGCGGGGGATTGCGGCACTTTCCGTAGCACTGGGCCACTGCTTTGTGCAGGTGACGGGCCTGCCATTGTGGGAAACCAGTCTGCGGGACTTCCCCTCCATGTCGGCGGGGGCCATTGCCATGCGCGTGACGTCGGCGCTGTTCCCAAGCGACGCCGCTGTGATGGTGTTCTTCGTCCTGAGCGGCCATGTGCTTTGGGGTTCGTTTCGCCGCAAAGACGTTTCTTTCGTTGGCGGATTGCCTGAATACACGGCCGCGCGGATTTATCGGCTGTTCCCCCTGACGATCGTCAGCGCAATACCGATCGGGCTGTTGAGCAGCGCCTCGGCCAGGGAACTGGCGAAGAACATGCTGCTGCTCAGCAACAGCATGAACGGCGTGTTGTGGTCGCTGCAGGTCGAGGTCGTGGCCAGCTTCGCTCTGTTCGCCTTATGGGGGCTGACGCGCGGAATGGGTTGGAAGATGAGCCTCGGCCTTATCGTGGCGGTCGGCGCGACGGCGTTTTTCCGGGGCTATGGCCCTGTGGTGTTTTTTCCAGCCTTCATTCTGGGGGCCTCGATCTCTCTGGTCCCGGCAAGGGTGTGGCAGCAGGGCTGGCTGGTTACGATTGGGGTGCTGGTCCTGGTTTTCACCAACGTGCTGCTCGGACATGGCGGTATCACCCGGTTTTTTGAAATGACCGGCGCCACGGTCGTCGTGGGTGCGGTGGCAACTGGCCAACTGCCATTCCTGACATGGCGCCTGCCGTTGTTCCTGGGGGCGATCAGCTATCCGTTCTACCTGACTCATTTAGTCGGTTTGCTTATCAGCGAACCCTGGTTGGCTATGTTGCCCGCGATGCCCCCTTTAGCGATGGTCGCGGTTCGGGCGGTGGCTTCGATCGCGATAACGATTCCGCTGGCTTGGGCGCTGCACGTTTTTGTCGAGACCCCGATGCTGCGGGCTCGTCCGCGGCCGATGCTGTGAGGATCTCGGCCTGCTGCTTTGGGTTATGGCAAGGGGCGTTCCACGTCTGAGGTTGGACCGGCCACCCCATCTGGACCGCGACCCGAACCTGTTCTACTTCCACGCCGACATTGGGAAGGGGCTTTACCATGCGCGAGATCGGGCATTTCATCGGCGGTAAACATGTCGCCGGAACCAGCGGCAAGTTCGGGGACGTGTTCAACCCGGCCTCGGGCGAACTCACCGCCAAGGTCGCGATGGCCGATGCGTCGGAAGTGGACAAGGCTGTTGCCGCCGCCACCGCCGCGTGGCCGGCCTGGGCGAATACGCCCCCGCTCCGCCGAGCGCGGGTGATGTTCAAGCTGAGGGAACTGATCGATCGCGACCGGCGCGAGATGTCGGAAATCATTACCGCTGAGCATGGCAAGGTGTTGTCGGACGCCGACGGCGAAGTGCAGCGCGGCCTGGAAGTGGTGGAGTTCGCCTGCGGCATCCCGCATCTGCTGAAGGGTGAATACACCGACCAGGTCGGCACCGGCATCGACGCGTGGTCGATCCGCCAGCCCTTGGGCGTGGTGGCCGGCATCACGCCGTTCAACTTCCCGATCATGGTGCCGCTGTGGATGATCCCGGTGGCGCTGGCGACGGGCAACTGCTTCATCCTGAAGCCGTCGGAAAAGGACCCCTCGGTCGCGCTGAAACTGGCGGAACTGCTGCAGGAAGCGGGTCTGCCGGACGGTGTGTTCGCGGTGGTTCAGGGCGGGCGGGAAGCGGTGGAGACGATCATCGCGCATCCGGGGATCGCTGCGATCAGCTTCGTCGGGTCCACCGCGATCGCGGAGACGATCTATCGCGGCGGCACGCAGCACGGCAAGCGCGTGCAGGCGCTGGGTGGCGCGAAGAACCATATGGTCATCATGCCGGATGCGAACATTGACGACGCGGTCGATGCGCTGATGGGGTCTGCCTATGGCGCGGCTGGCGAACGGTGCATGGCGGTGTCGGTTGCCGTCACGGTCGGGTCGGCCGGCGATGAACTGATGACCAAGCTGGCGCCGCGGGTGCGCGCGCTGAAGGTGGCGCCGGGTGTCGATCCGGAGGCGGAGATGGGGCCGCTGGTGACTCGCGAGCACATGCAGAAGGTGCGGGGCTACGTGGATTTGGGCGTGAAGGAAGGCGCCAATCTGGTGGTCGATGGCCGCGGCTTGAAGCTGCAGGGGTATGAGGACGGGTTCTTCCTGGGCGGCTGCCTGTTCGACAATGTCACG
>DAIEHR010000095.1 GCA_027353465.1 Acetobacteraceae bacterium
GATCGCCTGCAGCGAATCCCCCAGCGCCAGGGCGGCGGATTGCAGGCTCATCAGCAGATCGACGAAGGCGCCGTAAGCGCCGGGATGCTTCCGGCGCGGACTGGCCAGCACGCGGCCCAACGAGCCCTTGGCCAGACCGGCTTCGACCGCCGTTCGGCTGATCGGCAGCGGGAAGGTGGCGACATCGTGCAGCGCCTCCGCGAAGATGCCGCCGAGCCCGGCGATCAGCACCAAACCGACGCCGTCGGCGCGTGAGATGCCGGCAATCGCTTCCAGGCCGCCACCGATCATCGCCTGGATCACGACCTTGGGGCAGGCGACGGCGGTATAGGCGGCCTCAACCGCGTCGGGGTCGCGCAGACCGACATGCACCAGCCCAAGATCGCTTTTGTGCGCCACCCCGTCGGCCACGCCTTTCAGCACCACCGGATACCCCAGGCTTGCTGCGGCGGCGATGGCCTCGGCGATGGAGGCACATTCGACGGTGGGAACGGTTTGGAGGCCGAACCCGGCCAGCAGACGCAGGCTTTCCGGTTCCGTCAGTGCCCGGTTCGGCAGTTCGGGCGCGCTTGCGGACGGCACAACCGGGATGGCTTCCGGCGGTGCGGTCATCAACGCGCCGATGCCTTCCAGCAGGATGTCGGTATCGGTGAACACGTCGATCCCGCGCGACCGGTAGGTTTCCCGTTCGGCCTCCGGCAGGCCGCCCGGCGTTACCAGCAGCAGCGGCTTGCCGGATGCTTCCCGAGCGTGGCCCATGGCGGCGCGGTAGGGATCGCCTTGCCAGGGGTTCATGGAATGGACCAGCGCGAGGCACACCGAGACTTGCGGGTCCTGCATCAGCAGGGTCGGCACATCAGCGGATCGCTTCATGCCGCCGAAGATGCCCATATCCAGCGGATTGCCGATCCGCGAGAACATCTTCTGCGAATCGATGGCCGCGAAGGTATCCGGGGACAGCTCGGCAAGCGGAACGCCCAGCGCCTCGCAGCGATCGGCGATCAGGGATGCGCCGGCGCCGGAGGTGGACAGCGACCCAAGCTTGCCGGGGCACCGTCCGTATTTGTCCAGCAAAGCGGCGGCGGTCATCAGGCCCTCCAGCGTCTTCACCGTCGCGACGCCGCTGGCGGCGAACAAAGCGTGGTAGGCGGCATCGTCGCCGGCCAGGCGCGAGGAATGGGCGACGGCGGCGGCGGCCCCAGCCTCCGACCCGCCGATCTTCAGCGCCACCACATGCTTGCCGGCTTCATAGGCTTTCAGCGCCAGTCGGCGGAACCGGGGGCCGTCGTCCAGGCTGTCGATCAGCAGGGCGATCACCCGCGTCGGGGCATGGCTGATGCCGTATTCCATGTAGTCCAGCACCGACATATCGGCCTCGTTGCCCGCCGAGGCGAACAGCGACAGCCCCGCGCCCAGCATCGCCAGCCGGCCGGCCATCGCGTCGAACAGCGCGCCGCTGTGGGAGAAGATCGATATCCCGCCCGGCTTCTGGCGCTTGGCGTGGGAGGTGTTGAAGCCGACCGACACCGGATGATGGGCATTGTACATGCCGTTGCAGTTCGGGCCGACGATGCGGATTCCTGCCTCATCGGCGATGCGTTGCAGTTCGCGCTGCCGTTCCTCGCCGCCGGCGTCCAGGCTTTCGGCATAGCCGGCCGATCCGACGATCACCGCCTTCAGCCCGGCGGCGGCGGCATCGCGCACGGCCTGCGGCGTGGCCTCGGCCGGGATGGCCAGGAAAGCTGTATCCACCTGTTCGGGAACCGAGGCGAGGTCAGGGTAGCACGGGATGCCGTCGATCTCCTTCAGCCGACGGCTGATGCCATAGATGCCGCCCTTGAAGCCGGTGTCGCGGATGTTCGTCAGCACGATATAGCTATGCTTGGTCGTGTCATCAGAGGCGCCGATCACAGCCACCGCACGCGGATGAAACAGGGCGTGCAAAGCGTCTTGGGTAGCGATCGGCATAGGGTGGGCACTCCTGTCTTTTGGCGGCGCGGCGAAGTAACCGCTTCGATGGACGCACGGTCGGTGGAGATCGTCAGTGGAGTGGGTCAGGCGACTCGCTTAGTTAGCAGCCTCTCCACAGCGGCGCGCATACTGTCCGCCGGCCGGCCCCATGTCCAATCGGGGCAAGGCCGGTTATCCTGCCCTGATCGAGAGAGGGAGAAAACGATGCCGGAAGCGATCCTGTTGCGCGAAATGCGTGGGCATATCCTGGTGCTGACGATCAATCGGCCGGAACGGATGAACTCTCTGTCGCCGGAACTATCCGATGCGCTGATCGAGGCGTTCGTGGAAGCTGGGGCTGACCCGGATGTGCGGGTGGTGGTGCTGACAGCGGTCGGCGACCGCGCCTTCTGTGCCGGTGCCGACCTGAAGGCTCGGGCGCGGGAGGATGCCGAAGGCAAGCCGTTCCAACCGCTGCTGTCGCGCGTGCAGCGTTATGTGTTCGAGGTGGTGTACGAAACAATCAAGCCCACGATCGCGGCGTTGAATGGGCCGGCGGTGGCTGGCGGCATGGAGCTGGCCCTGGCCTGCGACATGCGCGTGGCGGCGGAGCACACCACGATGGGCCTGCCCGAGGCCAAGCGCGGCAAGGGCGCCCATTTCGCCAATGTCATGCTGCCGCGCATGGTGCCGTCGGGGATCGCCTATGAGATGCTGTATCTGGGCGAGTATATTGATGCCGAGGATGCCCGTCGCTGGGGTCTGGTGAACCGTGTGGTGCCAAAGGGCGAGGCGCTGAACGAGGCGCTGCGGATGGCCGAAGCGATCTGCGAGAACGCCCCCGTGTCGCTGCGCCGGATGAAGGAAACCGCTGTCCGGTCGAACGGGTTGCCGTTGCCCGTGGCGCTGCGGCTGAACGAGGGGATCAGTCCCTATAGCAGCGAGGACCGGGTGGAAGGGATCAAGGCGTATGTGGAAAAGCGCAAGCCGGAATGGAAAGGCCGGTAGTCAGGCACCGCGGAGCGCCCGAACTACCTTTGCATGCGCATCAACTGATCCATCGGCATCATGTTGTGGTTCAGGTGCCACATGATCCAAAGCGACCCGGTCAACAGCAGCAGAACGATCAAAACCCCAAACGCCAGCGCCATCACATTGTTCACATTGTCCGGCCCTGTCGTGATATGCAGGAAGAAGACCAGGTGAACCCCCATCTGGGCAATCGCCAGCACGATCAGCGCGACGGGAATACTCGGCGCCCAAACCAGATGGGTTCGGGCAATGAAAAAAGAGACCCCGGTCAATAGCAACGCCAGCCCAAGGCCGACGAGATAGGTGCCAACGCCCGCTTCCGCGCCCTCGTCGCCCGGGGCCACGTCCGATGTGCCGAAGTCGGAGGTTTCGTCGCTCATTGGCTCACTCCGATCAGATAGACGACGCTGAACAGTGCCACCCAGATAATATCCAGTGCGTGCCAGAACAGGCTGAAACACATGACCCGACGCAGGATGTCTGGGCGATAACCCTTTGCGAACACCTGGGCCATCATGGTCAGCAGCCACATCAGGCCGGCGGTCACATGCAGGCCATGGCAGCCAACAAGAGTGAAGAATGCGGTCAGGAACGCGCTTCTTGCCGGTCCGGCGCCCTGTGCGACCAAGCCGGCGAATTCGCGAATTTCCAGCGCCAGGAAGACGGCACCCAGCACGAACGTGGCTGCCATCGAAGCCTGGAACATCAAATTGCTCTCTTTCCGCGCGCCAATGCCGGCCAGGCCGCAGGTGAAACTGGACAACAGCAGGCACATCGTTTCAATGCCGACGTTGGTCAGATCGAACAACTGCTTTCCAGACGGGCCGCCCGCCGTGGCATTGGACAAAACGGCGTAACTCGCGAAGAACGCCGAGAACATGATGATGTCGCTGAGCAGGAAGATCCAAAACCCATAGCCGACAACGATCCGCTTCGACGGGATGCCGCCACCCAGTGATCTCGCCCCATGACCCAGGCGATGGGGATCTGCGTGAGTCGCGCTCACCGCGCGGCCCTCATCCGGCTCAATACCTTGGTCCGGGCGGCTCGGTTTGCCCGGTCGATGCGGGCCACTGTTTCAACTGGAATTACATATTCATCGTGATCCCGCCACGCGAATACCACGAAAGTGGCGAACGCGCCGACGAACGCCACGCCCACCAACCACCAGATGTGCCAAATCAGCGCAAAGCCCATCATTGTGGCGAAAAATGCGCAGATGAAGCCAGTCGGGCTGTTGCGCGGCATTTCCACGTCATCGTAGCTGGGTTCCGGGCTCAGCAACGATTGCTGGATCGCACGTTGCTTCAGATCCCAATACGCCTCCTCGCTGGAAATGGTGGGCAGGACGGCGAAGTTGAACGCCGGAGGCGGTGAGGCTGTCGCCCATTCAAGCGACCGTCCATTCCAGGGGTCCCCGGTGTCATCGCGCAGTTCCTCCCGATGGCGGATGCTGACAACAAGCTGGGTAATCTGCAGGATGATGCCTGCCATAATGATGACGGCGCCCACGGCGGCGAGCAGAACCCACGGTCGCCACTCCGGAACGTCGTAATGCTGCATGCGGCGGGTCATGCCTTCCAGCCCGAGCACATACAGTGGCATGAAAGCGACGTAGAATCCAATCGTCCAGCACCAGAAGGCAGCCTTGCCAAGTCCTTCATGCAGGCGAAAGCCGAACGCTTTTGGAAACCAGTAAGTGTAGCCCGCGAAGCATCCGAACAGCATCCCGCCGATCAGCACGTTGTGAAAATGTGCCACAAGGAAAAGGCTGTTGTGCAGCACGAAGTCGGCCGGTGGCACGGCCAGCAGCACGCCCGTCATACCACCCACGACAAAGGTGACCATGAAACCAAGCGACCACAGCAGCGCGGTGGAGAACACAACCCGTCCAGCAAACATCGTGAACAGCCAGTTGAAGATTTTAACGCCGGTGGGGACCGCGATGATCGTCGTCATGATGCCGAAGAACGCATTCACGTCCGCGCCCGCGCCCATGGTGAAGAAATGATGCAGCCAGACCATGAATGCCAGAATGCAGATCGCCATGGTGGCAATCACCATCGACCGGTATCCGAACAAGGGTTTTCCGGAGAATGTCGATATGACTTCAGAATATATGCCGAAGGCGGGCAGTATCAGGATGTAAACCTCGGGGTGCCCCCACGCCCAAATCAGGTTCACGAACATCATCATATTGCCGCCGGCCTCATTCGTGAAGAAATGGAAGCCGAGGTAGCGGTCCAACAGCAGCATCGCCAAAGTAGCGGTCAGAATCGGGAATGCGGCGACGATCAGCAGGTTTGCCGCCAGCGTGGTCCAGCAGAACATGGGCATGCGCAGATAAGTCATGCCGGGCGCATGCATCTTCAGCACCGTCGTCACCAGGTTGACGCCGGATAACAGCGTGCCGACACCCGAAATCTGGATTGCCCAACAGTAGTAATCAACGCCCACACCGGGCGAATAGGCGAGTTCGGACAACGGTGGATACGGCAGCCAGGTCGCACGCGAAAACTCCCCGACGACCAAGGAGATGTTCACCAGCAACGCGCCGCTCGCGGTCAACCAGAATCCGACGGAATTCAATGTCGGAAAAGCAACGTCGCGAATTCCCAGTTGCAGGGGCACGACGAAGTTCATCAATCCGATGATAAACGGCATCGCGACGAAAAAGATCATCAGCGTGCCGTGGGCGGAGAATATCTGGTCATAATGTTCAGGCGGCAAGTAACCCGGGGAATGAAACGCCAGGGCTTGCTGGGAGCGCATCATGATCGCGTCGGTAAAGCCGCGCAGCAACATCACCATGGCCAGCAGGCAATACATGACGCCGATCCGCTTGTGATCGACGCTGGTGATCCACTCGTTCCACAGGTAAGGCAGGTGCCCCTTCAGCACGACCCATGCCAAAACGCCGAACATGACGCAGGCAACCACGGCGGAGGCGGCCATTGGGATGGGCTGGTCGAACGGGACCGCCGCCCAGGACAGTTTACCCAGCATGTCTAACGCTCCGTTCGCGGGGATACACTGGAATCCGGCCGGCCTGATCGTGGTCCCGGGCCAGGCGGCAATTCGCGTGAGGTGATCGCCCGGAACAGGCCAGGTTCGGCGGAGCGGTAGGTAAACGGCTTGGTGTCGATGCTCTGGGTGGCCAGGTCCGGGTAGGTTTGCCTGTTCAAGGAGGGGCCATCGGCTTGCGTGGCCTTGACCCAGGCGTTGAACGCCTCCGCCGTTTCGGCGTGAACGGCGAAATGCATGCCGGAAAATCCGTCGCCGCTATAGTCGCTTGAAAGCCCCATGAAGTCGCCAGGCGCATCGGCCAGCAAATTCAGGTGGGTCGTCATCCCATTCATCGTGTAGATCATGCTACCCAGTTGCGGAATGAAAAACGCATTCATGACGCTGGCGGAGGTCAGCGAGAAATGGATCGGCACGCCGGCGGGGACGACCAGTTGATTGACGCTGGCGATGTGCTGTTCCGGGTAGATGAACAGCCATTTCCAGTCCAGCGAGACGACCTGCACCTCCAGCGGTCGGGTGGATGAGGCCAATGGGGTGGCAGGGTCCAGTTCGTGCGACCCGATCCAGATCACCCCGCCCAGCAGGATGATCACCATCAGGGGAATCGACCACACGATCAGTTCAAGCTGACCGGAATACGCCCAAGTCGGCCAGTAAGCGGCCTTGGTGTTGGATGCCCGAAACCACCAGGCGAACCCGAGTGTCGCGATAATTGTGGGCACAACGATTGCCAGCATGATCACCAGCGAATCCAGCAGGATCGTTTCGTTGGCCAGGGAGACCGGCCCACGTGGATCAAGCACGGCCGGCTTGCAGGAGCTCAGAAACAGAACACTCAGGACAGCAACGTAACGTCCAGTTTCGTGGACCTGTCGCCACCTCGCACGCGCATCGTCCGACCGTCCGGGCCTTGCCGTCATCGCGCCTGCTTCGTCCCTGTTGGTAGTGCACAGTGAACGTGGGGCAGGCAGCGAGGATTGCCGCGCGCGGAGCCGTGATGCCGGAATTTACATCAACGATGTTTGATACAGATCGACCAAATACATCTTGGCGTCTATCCGCGGTTGGATTGCCAAGGGGCAAAGACGAAATGACTGCTCCAGTGGACGCACGGACTGCTGAGCCCCGTCATGGCGGGCGCAAGCCCGCTATCCACCGCAAAGTCGTCGATGGCGGGCCTCCACCCGCTTGACAGGTGGAGGACGCTGCTTTCCATCAAACGATTCGGCTATGTATCGAAAAAATTAACCCCCCGCAACGTCCTTGGTCAGCAGGGCAGGATAATTGACATCATAGCGACCGGCCAGGATCTTCTCTTGATCGTCGAGATGTTCGGCATCCAAACCCTGTGGCTGAACCTTTGGGGCTGGTGGCGGGGCGACAGGCTTGTCTTGATCGGGGTGGGGCAACATTGTCTCCTGTTTCGTTCAACGCGAGGTCAGGAAGGCAATCCAACTGCATATTGGCGAAGCATATGCCAAAAATCACGACCAGTTAATCGTGCTTTGTCGCGCCGCACAACAAAAATCTGACGCGTTATCGCAGTCCCGCACGATTGCGGGCAACGCTTTTGGTTGTCGGGTGATCCGGACCCAGCGTCCTCGTGTAGATCGACAGGGACCAGTCCAGCGCCTCTC
Source organism: Acetobacteraceae bacterium (assembly GCA_027353465.1). Taxonomy (GTDB): domain Bacteria; phylum Pseudomonadota; class Alphaproteobacteria; order Acetobacterales; family Acetobacteraceae; genus Rhodopila. Next base: position 7,647 of record DAIEHR010000095.1, read on the forward strand.
GGGCGGAGAAGCCGTCGCCAAGGTCTTTCAGGACGCCGGCGAGGTTGTTGGCATCGCGCGCGACATTGATGTGGTCATGGCCGAGTGCTGCTTCGTCGATGGCCAGCGCTCGTTCGAACGCATCGTGGGCGCCTTCCAGGTCGCCAATGTCGTGCAGGATCAGGCCCAAATGGTTGATGTCGGTCGCGGCCTCCGGATGATTCGACCCGAAGGACTCGGTATGCAGTGCCAGCGCTCGGCTGAGCTGCGCCTGGGCATCCATCATATCACCGAGCTCGTGCGATAGCCGGCCGAGATCGCGTAAATCATCCGCCAGGCTGGGGTGATCGGCACCGACCTCCCGCTGACGGGCCTCGATCAGGTTTTCCAGGTTGGCGCGCTGGGCGCGCAGGTCACTCATGCTGGCCATGGGGCATCCTTGCAGGCGTATGTCAGCCGTTTATGTGGCTGACATACGCCGTTTGCTCAAGGGTGCGGATCAGGCGTCGTACTCCGCGGAGATATCCTGGCCTGTATAGTCTGGCATCATGGCGGCGGAGATCAGGCTGACGATTGCACAGCCGGCGATGTAGATCGCGACCGCGTAGCCGGTGTGATAGGCGGCGAACAACGCCGTCGCGATCAACGGGGCGGGACCACCGGCGATGATCGAGGCGAGCTGATAACCAAGCGAGGCGCCGCTGTAGCGCAGCCGGGGGGTGAAGGCTTCGGCGATCAACGCGGCTTGCGGGCCGTACATCATGTCGTGCGGGATCAGCGATAGCACGATGGCGATCACTACCAAGGTGGGCGAGCCGCTGCCCAGCAGTGCGAAGTAGATGAAGCCGAAGACGCCGGTGACCGCCGCGCCGATCAGGTACATCTTCCGGCGGCCGATCTTGTCGGACAGATGGCCGGACAGCGGGATGCTGACGAAGGATAGCAATGACGCGGCCAGCACTGACGAAAGAACCAGTTCGCGCGACATATGCAGTGTGCCGGTGCCGTAGGCAAAGATGAAGGCGGTGAAGATATAGAACGGCGCCTGTTCCGCCATGCGAATCAGCGCGGACAGGATGATTTGCTTCGGCTGTTTCTTGACCACTTCCAGGATCGGGGCTTTTTCGATCTTGTTGTCCTGGACCAGTTGCTTGAAGACCGGTGTTTCAAGGATCCCGACGCGGATCCACAGGCCGATGCCGACGAGTACGATGCTGAGGAGGAACGGCACGCGCCAGCCCCATGCAACGAAATCGGCCCCCGACCAAGCGCTGAACGCTAGCATGACGGCGTTCGACAGGAAGATGCCGCACGGGACGCCAAACTGCGGCCACGAGGCGACCAACCCACGGTTGCCGTGGCCCTTGGACCATTCCATCGCGATCAGCACCGATCCGCCCCATTCTCCGCCGACGCCAATGCCTTGCAGCATGCGCAGCAGGGTCAGGATCACGGCGCCCCAGATCCCGATCGACTCGTAACCGGGAACCAGGGCGATCAGAAACGTCGCGATACCCATCAGCAGGAGAGTGGTGATCAGCGTTGCTTTGCGGCCGATACGGTCGCCATAATGGCCGAAAATGGCCGCGCCAATCGGTCGGCCGACGAAACCGATGAAGTAGGTGCTGAACGCCGCCAAAGTTCCGACCAACGGGTCGGAGTTGGGAAAGAACAGATTCGGGAACACCAGCCCGGCGGCGGTGCCGTAGATGAAGAAGTCATACCACTCAATGGTGGTGCCTACAGTCGCGGCTATGACGGCCTTGCGTAACTGTTTGCTGTGTTCGGCGTCGGTCAGACCGCTGGATACGGTTGTCGCTGACATGGATACTTTCTCCCCAAGCCAAGCCTGCGCTGTCGGCAGGTCATTGCCAGATCAGCGTCGGCTGATTCGGGGGCGAAGGCAACTGATTTTATAGACAATCGTCATGCTGCGATGCAGCCGCTCGGCGGAGCGCGGCGTCATGCCGTGGCCGGGCGCGCCCGAACCACGGCATGGCCGGCGACGGTTAGAGCTGGGCTTCGGCGTATTCGTAGTTCGCCAGGTTATCCAGCCAGTTTTGCAGATAGTTCGGGCGGACATTGCGGAAGTCGAGGTAGTAGGCATGTTCCCACACGTCGCAGCCCAGCAGCACCTTGCCCTCGCCGGTGGCGAGCGGGTTGGAGCCGTTGGGGGTCTTGGTCACCTTCAGCTTGCCGTCGGTGCCCAGAACCAGCCATGCCCAGCCGGAGCCGAACTGGCTGACGCCGGCGGCCTTGAAGTCGTCCTTGAACTTCTGCACGCCGCCCAGGTCGGCGTTGATCTTGGCTTCCAGCTTGGACGGAATCTTGCCGCCGTTCGGGCTCATGCATTCCCAGAACACGATGTGGTTCCAATGCTGGCCGGCATTGTTGAACACCGGGCCACCAGCAGCGGCGGTCGATTTCACGATCTCTTCCAGGGACTTGCCCTGTAACGCAGGGTCTTTCTCGACGAAGCCGTTCAGCGCGGTGACATAGGCTTGGTGATGCTTGCCGTGATGCAGGTCGAGGGTTTCCTCGCACATGCCCTTAGCGCCGAGGGCGGACTTGGAATAGGGCAGGGTCGGCAGTTCGAAAGCCATCGTATGTCTCCCAGTTGCAGTGAGGTGGTTCGGCGCGGGTGCGGCCGGAAACGCAGTGTTAGCTATGGCCAGCCCGGTTGGGCGTCAACCCTTGGCGGGAGTTGCCGGCGCCGCGCGGGTCTTGCATCCGGCCGGCAACCGCGTCACCACCACGGCATGAACGATCCGATCGCCGATCTGGTTCGCCGTCACGACCCAGACCGGTTCCTGACGGCCCTGTTTGCACCGCCCGCGCGACGCGACGCGCTGCTGGTGCTGTATGCGTTCAATCACGAACTCGCCCGCGCCAGGGAAGTCGCCAGCGAGCCGCCGCTGGCGCTGATCCGGCTGCAATGGTGGCGCGAAGTGGTGGAGGGCGAGGAGAAACGGCACGAGGTTGCCACGCCGCTGACCGCTTCGATCGCCTCGGGGATTCTGAAGCCCGCGCACCTGCTGCCGCTGATCGAGGCGCGGGAGGCGGAGGTTTATGGAGATTTCGAGACAATCGCCGATTGGCGGGCCTGGCTGCTGGCCGGGGCCGGCGGACTGGCTGTCGCCGCCGCGTCGGCGCTGGATGCGCCCGCCCCCGAGGCCGCCCGGGCGTTCGGGGCGGCCTATGGGGCGGCCGGCGTGCTGCGGGCAACAGGCGTGCTGGCCGGGCAGGGCACCTGCCTGTTGCCGCGCGAGGCTCTGGTTCGGCACGGTTTATCGCCCGAGGATTTTATCGACGATCCAGGGTCGCCTGGCGCCCGAGCGGCGCTGGCGGATATGGTAGGCGAAGCGAAGGGGCTGCTGGGCGAAGCGCGGCGGGGGACGATCCCCGGCCCCGCGGTGGCATCCATCCTGCCGGCCATTCTCGCTCGGCGCGATCTGGACCGGTGGCCGCGGGTCGCGATGCCGCGCCGACTGGGCGACCGGTTCGCGGTGGTGTTCGCCGGTTTGACGGGGCGGGTTTGAGTCCGGGCGCAGGGGGCGGGTTTTGCGCGTC
>DAIEHR010000103.1 GCA_027353465.1 Acetobacteraceae bacterium
GCAATACGCCGGTTGGGCCAAGCATACCAACGCATGCAACCTCCAGCACCAGATTGAACGCAAGGTGGAAACTGGTGATCGCCGATGCCGGGTTGGGGTCCCACCGCCATAGAAACTCCGCCACAGGCTGGGCGAACGGCAGTACCGCGACGCAGCCCAGCGCTCGGAACATCAGGTTGCCCACGGGCACCCGCCGGTTCGATGGGTTGGTCGCATCGGTCTCCAGCACAGGGGGCAGAGCGCCGCCGAGATTGGCGCCCAGCACCAGCGCAACCGCCGCCATCGGCGTGATGACACTGCCCGCCGTCAGGCCAGTCAACAGCAACATGACCGCCACGCTGGAATGGGCCGCGAACGTCAGCCCCGCCGCGAGAAGGACGTCGAGAATCGGGTCGCGGGTAAACACCGACAGGATTTCGCCAAGCACCGGCGCGTTGCCGATGGGCTGGATCGTCTCCACCAGGCCGTGCAACGCCATTAGCATCAGGCCCAGGCCGATACCGACCCGCCCGAGGTCGCGGAACCGTCCCTTTGGGCTGCGCTCGAACATCGCGTATCCCGCGATCAGCAGCAGCGGCGACACCGACGACACATCGAACGACAGCACCTTGACGATCAGCGCGGTGCCAACATTGGCGCCCAGCATGACCGCCAAAGCCGGCACCAGGCCGACGGCACCGCGGGCGGCGAACGACGTCACCATCATTGCCGTGGCGGTGCTGCTTTGCAGCAGCATGGTCACACCGGTTCCAGCCAGCATCGCCACCAGACGGTTGCGCAACGCACGGCCGAGCACACGGCGCAGGTTGGAGCCGAACGCGCGCTCGACGCCGTTCTGCACCATGCGCATGCCCCAAAGCATGAGGACAACATGCCCGGCCAGCGCCAGGATGACGACGCTACCACTCATCTTACGGCCGCCTTTGCTCGTCGGCGCCTGTCAAGCCAACGCGATCTGGATGACCTTTGCCGCGACCAGGGCCACGGCGGCGACCAGATATAGCCGCAATACGCCCATCCACAACCGCTTGCCGCGGCTGAGTTGGGCGGGTGGCAGCGTATCGAGCGGCGGCATGCGCCAACCGGCCCGCCCCGACCGGTCCAGCGGGGCGGCAACGGCGCCGCGCCGGCGGAACAGGCCGAACCCGGCAAACCCGCACACACCCAGCAGCGAACCGCCGCCAAGAATCCCGACGATGGTCTCGCCGGACATGCCGGGGAACAGTGTCGCGGCGGTCAGGATGATCGACAGCATGACCAGCGCCCAGATCACCACACCGGTAAACAGGTTGAGCCATTTGCCGTTGACCCAGGGGCCGAGCACCTCTTTGTCGTTGCACAGCAGCAGAAGGAACACCGTGGCGGACGGCAGCAGCACGCCAGCCAACGTCTGCACCGCGTTGGTCAGCAGGCCAAGCAGCGCGTCGCTTCCCAACAGCACCAGCGCGGCGGCAACGGCGATCAGGCCGCCGTAAACGATGTAGAACCCCATCGCATCCCCCGGCTTGCGGTGCAGCGAGTGGCGCAACGCCAGCACGTCGCCGATCGCATAGGCGGAGGACAGCGACACCGCCGATGCCCCAATGATACTGGCATCGAGCAGGGCAAGCGCGAACATCACCCCGGCGATTCGGCCGGCGCTCGCTTCCAGCCCGGCGGCAACCGAACCGGCGTCGGTGAACTGGCCGAAACCGGCGGTGCCGGTGAAGGCGGCGGCGGTGAATGCCATCATCGCCACCGCCCCGATCAAAACGACAACGATACCGATGATCAGGTCGGCTTTCTCATAGGCCATGAAGCGGGGGGTGATGCGCTTGTCGATGACATAGCTCTGCTGAAAGAATAGTTGCCAGGGGGCGATGGTCGTACCGACAATGGCGATCACCAGCAGCATCACATCGGCCACGCTGGAACCGGCCGGGAAATGCGGCACCATAAGGTCGTGGCCGATCTGGTTCAGCGGCGGGTGTACCATCAAGAAAACCGGCACCAGCAGCAGGCTGAAGAAGCATAGCGCCAGCGAGAAGCGTTCGAACCGGCGGAAGCTGCCGGTGCTGGCAGCGGCGACGATAATGCCGGCGGCGACCGCGATGCCCCAGATCTTGGGCACGCCGAGATAGCCAAGAGCGAGGCTGATGCCGATGAATTCGGTGACGATGGTCAGGCCATTCAGGATGAACAGGTCGATAACGCTGAACGCGCCCCAGAATTTGCCGAACCGCTCCAGGATCAGCCGAGCATGGCCGACGCCGGTGACCGCGCCGAGGCGCAACACCATCTCCTGGTTCACGTACAGAACCGGGACGAGCAACAGCAGCGTCCACAGCAGCGCGGTGCCGTAGTTCTGTCCGGCCTGGGTATAGGTGCCGAACGCGCCGGCATCGTTATCGCCGATCATAACGATCAGGCCGGGTCCGACGATGGCCATCAGCGTGGACAGTTTGGCTTTCAGGCCGCGGCGATTGCCGTGATCGCCCAGACGGATGGTGCCGAGCGCGCCCTGGATGTCGCCGATATGGGCGGCATCGAGTACGGCGACGCGGGGCACCGGGGGGAAGGTCGTGTCGGACATGCTGTAGTCTCCGAAGGCTGGCGAGGCGGGGCGTCGAGGTGGGGCCTATCGGAGGGAAGGATCCGCGGTGTCGGTTTTCCATTGGCAAATCAGCCGGCCCTCCGGGTTGAGGAGCCAGCACGCGGTCAGACGCCGGAGCGACGGCGCCCGGTCGTTGGTCCAGAATAGCGCGGCCACGGCGTGAGCGCGCAGAACGTCCGGCATGAGAAAGGCGGTCATGGCCCTCTCCTTTGGTTCAAGTGGTTGCTTGAACCCGGGAGAGCCTGACCGCTTAGCCCTGGCGCCTCGGCGCGTTGGGCAGAACGGAAACAGGCATGACCCGGGCGGCGATCCAACCCGACAGGACGATCACGGCAGGCAGCGAGCGCCTACTGTGGTATTCCTTGGGTTGGCTGGTAGATCGCGGGTTCATGGGGTTCCTGGTGCTGGTTCGAACAACTCGGCGGAAACCGAGGCGGACAGGGCGACTGGAACGATATTTCGCCCAAACGTCCTGGATCCGCCATATAGCCCGAGCGGGGGCTCGGTCAATCACAAAATCCGCCGCCACTGCGGAAAATCGCCGTGAACGTCCAAGCCTGTGGTACGACGCAATTCTCAGTTGGAACGGGTTCGTAGTCGGAACGAGCCGGGCCGGCACAGACCGAACACCCGTTGGAGCGGTGGGCCCCGCCGGCCTTGGATTTTCCCGGGCGTCCCGCTTGTATCGATCGCCCTGCTGGACGTCGCCGCGATGCTGGCTGGGTCCACCCAGGGCCCGATATCGGCGGCTCTCGCTCTAGACCGAACCGCTGACGTATGCTGTCAGACTTTCCACAACCGTGTCCTGGTGCATGATCCGCGCCTTCACCACGTCGCCAATGCTGATCAGGCCGATCAGCGTATCGTGGTCAACGACCGGAAGGTGGCGGAAGCGCCCCGCCGTCATGGTCTGCATTGCCTGATCGACCGTGGTGTCGGGATGCGCCACCTGCACCGCCCGGGTCATCAACTGCCCGGCGGTCATCTCCAGCGTCCGGGCGCCATTCGCAGCCAGGGACCGGACGATATCGCGCTCACTGACGATGCCCAGCATCTGTTCGGCGACATCCATCACCAACACGGCACCGATTCGCCGTTCAGAGAGAATTTCCGCCACCATCGAAACCGGGGCCATGGGATCGACCGTCGAAACCTGATAGCCCTTGTGCCGTAGAATTTCAGCAACCGTGGACATCGCCCAGCTCCCTTAGTTGTGGGGGCTACACAATCGATCCGGTGACATTCACGAATTGATCAGTTGCCGGATCGCGCAGCCGCCTCCTTGCAAGAGGACCAGCATGCGCGTTCCGGCAGTCTGATTGCAAATACTAACAGTGCAGCGCAGCAAGAAAGCTCATCCGCGGGTGCTGCCTACCATAGCGTACTGCCGGCCATCAGCCCGGCGACCAGCAATACGACGAACACCACGATCGCGATGAAAAACAATATACGGGCAATATCGGCGGACGCGGCAGCGACACCGCCGAAGCCGAATATCGCGGCTACGATCGAAACGACGAGAAAGAAAAGCGCCAATCGCAGCATGAGAGGATTCCATTTCAGAGCAATGAAGACAACAACATGATCAGGTTACCCGGCATTGCTTCATGAGACACAGTCACTTGTCGGCGATCATTCGGCCGCGACCAGATGTGGTGCCGCGGGCGATAGCTGAGTCTCGACCAGATCAGCGAAGTGACCGCGGCGGGCAAGCAACGACTGGAAGGTGCCTTGCTCCACGACGCTGCCATTGTCGAACACAAGTATTTCATCGGCATCGCGGACGGTGGAAAGCCGATGTGCGATGATGAAGGTTGTGCGCCCAGCCATCAGTGTCTTCAACGCGTTACCCACACGGGCTTCGGTCGCCGCATCCAGCGCGCTGGTCGCCTCGTCCAAAATCAGGATTGGCGGATTTTTCAGCAGAGCGCGCGCAATGGCCAGGCGCTGGCGCTGGCCGCCGGACAGCGTCGTGCCACGTTCGCCGATCAAGGTGTCATAGCCGTTGGCCTGGCGCACGATGAACTCATGCGCATCCGCCATGCGGCAGGCCTGTTCCAGTTCGTCTTCGGTGGCGTCGGGCTTGCCAACCAGCAGGTTGTCGCGGATCGAGCGGTTGAACAGCAGGCTTTCCTGAAACACCACGCCAATGTTTGACCGCAGGCTGTCCAGCGTGATGTCGCGCAAATCCTGTCCATCAATGGTGATGCGCCCCGATGTCGGATCCCACAGCCGTTGCAGCAACGTCATTGCGGTGGACTTGCCCGCGCCGGTCTGTCCAACCAGCGCGATACAACTGCCCTGGCGCGCCTTGAAGCTGACATCCGTCAGGACAGCCGCCCCACTGGCCGGATAAGCGAAGGACACGTTCTCAAACCGCACCTCGCCACGCGGCGCCCACAAGATGCGGGCATCATTCTTTTCGGGAACCGTGCTGCGCTCATCGAGGGTGCGAAAGAAATCCTCCAACGCGGGCAGTTTGAAGAACAGCGACGATACGAATGACGCGGCTGTCTCCAGCCGGCCGATAAGCAGCATCGCGAAGCCCATGAAGCTGACGATCTCCCCTACGCTGGCCATGCCCTGCATGTGCAGCCATGTGCCCACGACAACGATCGCGATCACCGCCAGAGTGCTCGACGCACGGGTCATGACGTTCACCAGCGCCCACCAGTTCAGCACCGGGAACTGGTGCTTGATCACCTGATTGGCGATGTCACTGAACAACCGAGCCTCGGCCGACAGGCGGGTAAAGGATTGGACGACCATGACGTTGGAGATCGCGTCCTGCGCGGTGCCGGCCAAGGAGGAGTTCAATCCCTCCACGGCGCGCTGCGCGGTTTCGGTTTTCTTCACCACGATCGCGGTGAACACCAGGAACACGGCGACCAGCACGATCAGCACCAGCCCAAGGCGCCAGTTCAGGAACAGCGTCATCGGCAACAGCACGACCGCGGACAGGATGGTGGACAGCTGGTCGCGGAAGAACACCAGCCAGGTGCCGAACAATCCATCTGTGCCGGTCAGCATGCCTTTGATGATACGCCCAGAATGCGTTCCGCCATGAAAGGAAAGCGGCAGCGCCAGGACGTGCTGGAAGTAGCGGCCCATCGCCTTGATACGATGACGGTGGGCCAGACGTTCTGTTTGTAAGGCGACAGCAATGTTGCTGACGATGCCGCCGATGCCGACAGCCACCCAGATGCCCAGCAACACGGCGGCTGCGTGCCACATTTCGCTGTGCGGCATGGAATCCGACCGTGACAACAGGTTCACCACCCGGCCGAACAGCACGGGATCCAGAAATTGCAGGCCAGCTACCAAAAGATTAGCGAATGCCAGAAAGCCGGCGACGCGGATATCTCGTCCAAGCAGACCGAGAACCCGGCTATAGGTTTTGATAAATCGCATCTATCTGCCCCCGGGAGACCGAAATGTCTCCGTTCGTGTTCGATGCTGAGGATGGGGAACGGGTGTGGCAGGAAATGGGCATTGGCCAGGATTCGGGGTCAGTGCGCAAAAACGTGATGATTGTGCCTGCCCGCCCCCAGGCATGCGACATCGGTCGGGCCAGATCAATTGATCTTCGGCCGGTTCATGCCTTTATTTCCGCTTATGAACATGATTGCCCCGCACACAGCCGCTCCGGCGGCCGACACTGTCGATTTGGCCGTGACCGGCATGACCTGCGCGTCCTGCGTCGGGCGCGTTGAAAAGGTGCTGTCCCGGGTTCCCGGGGTCAGCAGCGCATCGGTTAATCTTGCCACCGAACGCGCCCATGTCACCGGAACCCATCCCGATCTGGCTGCCCTGATCAAAGCGGTGGAGAAGGCCGGCTATGGCGCGTCAGAGGTGCAACGCGAAGCGCCCCCGGCCGATCCCGCGCCGCGAGATCGGACCGACCTGCTGCATTTGATCGCCGCCGTGGCTCTCAGCGCGCCGTTGATGGCCGGGATGGCAATCCCGTCGCTGATGCTGTCGGGTTGGGCGCAGTTCGCGTTGGCGTCGGTCGTGCAGTTTGTATTGGGTGCGCGATTCTACCGGGCGGGATGGGGTGCGGCGCGGGCGCTGTCGGGCAATATGGATCTGCTGGTGGCGCTGGGCACATCGGCGGCCTGGGGTCTCTCGACCTGGATCTGGCTGCGCACCGGCCACGCGCACGGGCTGTATTTCGAATCCTCTGCCATGCTGATCACCTTCGTGCTGTTCGGCAAATGGCTGGAGGCTCGGGCCAGGCGCAGCACTGCCACCGCCATTACCGCATTGATGAAGCTGCGCCCGGCCACTGCCAGAGTGCGCCGGGACGGTGTGGAAACCGACACCCCGATTGCCGCGGTTCGGGTCGGGGATGTGGTGATCGTGCGGCCCGGGGAGCGTATCCCGGTCGATGGCCGCATTCAGGACGGACGCGGGGCGATCGACGCATCGATGCTGACCGGCGAGAGCCTGCCAGTGGAACACGGCAAGGGCGACATCGTGGTGGCGGGGTCGATCGATACCGATGGGCACTTGACCATCGAAACCACCGCGGTCGGCGCCGAAACCATGTTGTCGCGCATCGTGCGGCTGGTAGAGGACGCGCAGGCCTCGAAAGCCCCCATTCAGCGGTTGGCCGACCGGGTCAGTGCGGTGTTCGTGCCGGTGGTGCTGGGCATCGCGCTGGCCACGCTTGTCGTCTGGCTCGCGCTGGGCGCCTCCACCGCCACCGCGGTGCTGTATGCCGTATCCGTGCTGGTGATCGCCTGCCCCTGCGCGCTGGGTCTGGCGACCCCGACCGCCATCATGGTCGGCACCGGTCTGGCCGCCCGCCGGGGTATCCTGATCCGCGATGCCGCCGCGCTGGAACGGGCGCACGCGGTGCAGGTCGTCGCTTTCGACAAGACCGGCACACTGACGCTCGGCAAGCCCGCCTTGGCTAAGATCGAGCCGCCCGCATATCTGGCCGACGCCGCGGCATTGCAGGCCGGCAGCGAGCATCCGCTGGCGGAAGCGGTGCGGAATGCCGCGAACGGCCTGGTGCTTGCCCCGGTCAGCGATTTCCGCACGTTGCCCGGACTGGGAGTCAGCGGCATCGTCAACGGCCGGGAGTTATTTCTGGGCAACGCGGCGATGATGACGCAGCTTGGACTTGCGCTGGGGACATTCGCGGAAGAAGCAGCGGCGATGGCGAGGGCCGGCGACAGCGTGTCCTTTCTCGCCGAACCCACCCGCGTGCTCGCTGTGCTCGGTTTCGCGGACACGGTTAAGCCCGGCGCAAAAGCGGCGATCTGGCGTCTGCACGCCATAGGGCTGCGCACCGTCATGCTGACCGGCGATGGCGAGGGCGCGGCGCAATCGATTGCCAGCCAGGTGGGGATCGGTTCGGTGCGGGCGCGCATCCTGCCCGCCGACAAAGCCAATGCCGTGGCGGACCTGCGCGCCGATGGGTCGGTGGTGGCGATGGTGGGCGACGGTATCAATGACGCCCCTGCCCTGGCGGCGGCGGATATCGGCATCGCCATGGCCGGCGGAACGGACGTTGCCATGGAAACCGCCGGCATCACCCTGATGCGCGGGGATTTGTCACTGGTCGCCGACGCGATCGAAATCTCCCGCCGCACGACACGGAAAATCTGGCAGGGCCTGTTCTGGGCATTCGCCTACAACCTGCTTGGGATCCCGCTGGCGGCGCTGGGATATCTAAGCCCCATGCTGGCTGGCGGCGCGATGGCGCTGTCCTCGGTCAGTGTGGTCGGCAACGCGCTGTTGCTGCGACGTTGGCGGGGATGATACGCAGTCTACCGGTTTCGTCACATACAAAGGGGCAGAGACGTGGCGTCGTATCAATGAATGGGCACTATAAATAAGTCCAAGCCGGGAAGGAACGACACGATGAAATTCGGTTTCTGCATCATGTCCGATATCGATGAGATCGGCTTCTTCAGTTTCATTGAAAGCCTGGGTTACGACTCCGCCTGGGTTGCCGACAGCCAGATGATGTATTCCGACGTCTATATGGTCCTGGCGATGGCGGCTCAGCAAACCAAGACCTTGCGCCTGGGACCCGGCACGGCGATCTGCGGCACCCGCATCCCACCAGTTCAGGTCGCCGCCATGGCCACGCTGAACCGGATGGCGCCAGGCCGCGTGTTCCTTGGCATCGGCACCGGCAACACAGCGATGCGCACGATGGGTCAGAAACCAATGACGATCGCGGCATTCGGCGAATATCTGCGAGTGATGCGCGGTCTGCTGGACGGTGAGATCGTGGACTATGCCTTCGAGGGACGGCCGAAACCGATCAAGATGCTGCGGCACGAAACGCGGTTCATGAACCTGCAACCGCGTATCCCGATGTATGTCTCCGGCTTCGGACCCAGGGCGATGGGTCTGGCGGGCGAGTATGGTGACGGGTTGGTGTTCGCCATCCCGCCGCGTGGCGTGCCGGTGCGGGATGCGCTGGGCCATGCGCGCCAGGGGGCGGCCAGAAGCGGGCGCGACATGTCTGGTTTTCGGAATGCCACGCTGACCAGCGTGGCGCTGCTGCATCCGGGTGAGGCGGCGGATTCGGATCGGATCAAACGCTGCGTCGGGGCGAACGTCATGGCCAGCGTCTATTATTTCTACGACGTGGTGCATGAAACCGGGATCGAGCCGCCCGATTTCCTGAAACGCATCTGGAAACCGTATTGCGCGCTGGTCGAGCAGACTCCGCCCGAACACCGGCATTTCCGCACGCATGAGTTCCATTACACCGATCTGCATCCTGGCGAAGCAGAACTGATCGACGAGCAACTGATCCGCGATACCTGTCTGGTCGGCACCGCCGACGAATTGGTGGAGCGCATCCAGGGGCTTGAGCAAGACGGCCTGGAGGAGTTGATCTTCGCCGTAGGCAACGAAACCAAATGGCGCCTCGCCGAGGAGTTCTCGCGCACCGTCATCGCTCGGTTGTAAACGGCGTAAGCGAATAGCGGGTCTGGCAGGCAATCCTGCCTGACCTCTCCGGCAAAGTCGGTGATGTAACGATCAGCGGCCCGCGTCAGACGGGATGACCTGGAGTTGATCCAGTTGGTCCTAGGCCGCCCGAGCGGATTGGGGCCTCGGGCGAGCGGCGGCGGCTTTGAGTGTGGTCTTCAGGTCCGTCAGGTAACGGACATGTTCCTCCTCGATGGTATGGCGGGCGGTGTCGCGGTACTGGCTGTTGTACCAGCCGGCTCGGTCGGCGATCGCCTGGCGCATATCCGCATCGGATGGCAGCGTCGCGTTACCCAGCAGGAACTCCCGCACCCAACGGGCCTGATGTTCGAACACCATGTTCAGCGCGGTATCGGTGTTAAAAAAGCCCATCAGGAACAGACCGGGCCACCCCGGCGGGACGATCCGCATATACAGGTCAAGGCGGTTATTGTCCCGCACCTGGACCACCTCTTGCGGCAGCATGTCCAGGTCGATGCGATAGCCCGTGGCGGCGATCAGGGTGTCGAATTCCTCCTCGGTGCCATCGGCGAACCGGATGCGGTGGCCGTTGACCGATTCGATCCCCTGTTTCACAGCAATCCGCCGATAGGCGATGTCCGTCGTCACTGTGGCGTTGGACGTCACATGGCTCAGGGCGGTCGCGGGTTTGAAGCCCAGCGCCGTCATGTCGCCATGTGCCAGCCACACCAGGAAACGGATCAGCTTCTGGCGCAGCTTGCGTGGAATATAGGGCCGCTGGATCTGGGCGGTGATATCGGTGAACGCCCGGCCGAACATCAGCTTGGGCAGGATCACGACGCCTGATCGGGCGACCAGCACGGTGCGGCGAGAGGTAACGCAGACGTCGCTGGCGATATCGCAGGCGCTGTTGCCCACCCCCACCACGCAGATGCGCTTGCCCACGAAAGGCTCCGGCTCCCGGTAGTCATGCGCATGTAGATAGCCGTCACCGAAGGCCAGAAGCTCCGGCACATGCAGCGGCGTGGTCAGGTGGCCGGTTGCCAGCAACACGGCATCGAATCGCTCAACGGACCCGCCCGCCAGTTCGACCTCCCAGACCGGCGGCTCACGCGCCGGATCGAACGCGGGACGGACGGCGGCAACGCGGCTGTTGAAGCGGATTCGCGGGGTTACACCGAAATGACCGGCGTACTGCACCAGATACCGGTGCATATCGTAGTGGTCGGGGAATGGTTGGGTGTCGGGGTCGAAATCCAGGTCGCTGAATCGGGTGACACCGCGGGAAGTGTTGATGTGAAGCGTGCGATAGGCCGAGGACCGCCCGCTGTCGTTGTTGTAGCACCACATGCCGCCGATCTGGCTGCCGATCTCGAACACCGTGACATCGAATCCGGCTTGCAGCAGGTATTTGGCGTTGCACAAACCGCTGGCCCCGGCCCCGACGATGGCGACTCGTTTGGTGCCCCGGCGGTTCGGTCCCAGCGGCGGGCCATCCAGGCCTCGTTGATAGACGGATTGGACGTCGGTCATGACAGGGGCCTCCAGCGGGCGTTGGGCCGTTTAGCGTCACCCTCGTTCCCTGATCGCGCTGTGGTTTGCAACCCCCATCGGGGGGTTGGCAAAAAACCAGTCGCAGCCAATCCCCGGTTCCCTGGTTCAGAGGATCACCGCCGGAGCTTGTGGGACCGTCTGCCAGAATGCGGGATCGTGTCCGAAGATGATGCGTGAGCCACGCTCTTCGAGAGCTTGCAAGCAGTCGAGCGATTCCAGCATTGCCTCGCGATCGAAGACGTAACGGGGCAGACGCCGCTCACGAAGAGTCTGACAAAAGTAGCAAGCATCGGCCGCCAACACGGTTTCGCCACCGGCCAACCGGAGACGCAGCGATTGATGTCCAGGAGTATGGCCGGGAGTAGGCATGCAGATGACGGAGCCATCGCCAAACACATCATGCTCGCCGTCAACCAGTTTAAGCCGATGTCCCACGTCGAAATCAGCGGGATTGAAGCCGTGCGCCGTGGCGAAATCGGTATTCAGGCGGGCCTCCCATTCGCGACGCTGCACGATCATGGTCGCATTCGGAATGAGAGCGTTGCCGCCGACATGGTCGAAGTGGAAGTGCGAGTTGATGATGAGATCAATGCGTGCGGGATCACGGTCTAGGGCTTCAAGCCTGGCATTGATCTCCTCGCTCGGATTGAACCGAATTTTATAAAGACGGGCCATTCGATCGCCGATCCTGCCGGCCGGATCGTGCTGGCAGTCAGGATGTAAACCGGTATCAAATAATACTCGTCCCCTCGGATGTTCGATCAGGAAGGCTGGAACCGGCATAACGATCTCACCTGTGCCGCCCTCCATGACACGGCCGAACTCGCCTTCCAGGTGGCCACAGGTGAACGCATGAACAGACAGACTCATAACGCCGCCTCCGATGGGCATGAATCTCAAGCATTTCTATGTTCAGTCAGCGCCGTTGCTCCGACCCGGGCGGCTACATTACACACAGCCTCGCTAAGCTGCGGTCAAGACCTCCGCAGGGCATCGCCGACGATGGCTCGGGTGCAAGCCCAGCGTTACCGCCGATCGGTTGGGCGCTGCTGTCCTGCCGGGTCATGGTTCTTTCTGCATCTGCCGCGACGTGGCACCCGGGCGTCGGCCCTAGGTCCGATAAGGTCACGAGCGCGCATGCGTGATGGGCGGGTCCCGCAACGTCGTTGACTTATTTCCTATATAGGCGTAATTGCGACACCTGATCGGCGATGTGCCGCAGCCCAGTCCGCCGTGCTTCAAGGAAGATGTTTTTTGGCACGCATGCTCATAATCGGAAATTCGGGTAGAACTTAAGGGATTCGAGACGTCCATTAGACGATCCGGCGACAATCCGGCGATCAACGCTCATGACCCCGACGCAAATACGAAACCGACTCCGACATCAAGCACGTCCAACATTGACGGGTCCCGCCGGCATCCGTATAAGCCGGCCCTCCCGACGGGTCGCCTCATCAGGCGCACCCGTTGGTATGCATGCAAGGGAACGGGCCACAAAGGTCGTCGTTCGAATGGTTTCGGAGAGTAGTCGTGAAGCGCACCTATCAACCGTCTAAGCTGGTCCGCAAGCGCAGGAATGGATTTCGCGCCCGCATGGAGACCGTTGGCGGTCGCAAGGTTCTGGCGAATCGCCGTGCCAAGGGCCGCAAGAAGCTGTCTGCCTAAGACGCGAAACGCTGGTGTGCCGTCCATGCCAGCTTCGTTTGCAACAGTTGCTTCCGCGCTCGGTTCGTCTGCGCCTGGGTCGTCCATGCGGGATTCCTCCACTCTGGCTCAGGGGGGTGTCGGCGACGCCAAACCCGGCCGGCTGAAGAAGCGGGCGGAGTTCTTGCGCGCTGCGTCTTCTGGGAAGAAGGCCGCGATTGGCGGAGTTGTCCTGCAGGCACTGCCGCGATCGGACGACCTTCCTGTTCGGCTGGGATTTACGGTGACCAAGAAGGTTGGCAATGCGGTGATCCGCAACCGCACAAGGCGCCGGCTGAAGGAAGCCGCGCGTCTTTTGCTGGCCAACCAACCGGTGACCGGTGTCGATCTGGTTCTGATCGGACGGGACAGCACACGCAAACGTAATTTCATCGCACTGCAAGGCGATATCAGGCGCGCCCTGGAAAGAACCGGGGTATGAAGCCGGTCGCGGCCATAGAAATTGGCGTGGTGCGTGTTTACCAATGGACGTTAAGACCGTTCATCGGCGCGAACTGCCGATTCTGGCCAAGCTGTAGCGAATATGCTGTCGAGGCGCTGCGCGAATACGGCGCGGCGCGCGGAACGGCGATGGCGGCCAAGCGTATCCTGCGCTGCAATCCGTGGAATGAAGGTGGTGTCGATCCCGTGCCTGCCAAACCGAAGGCACGGACCGACCGGAATATGGGGCATTGATGGACCAGAAACGGCTCTTCCTGGCGATTGCGGTATCGCTGGCGATCTTGCTGGGCTTCCAGATGCTGGTCGTACCGCATCTGCCGAACCCCCCAATGCGGCAGATCGCGCAGACCACGGGGCAACCGCTGACCACGCCGTTGGAAGGCGCGCCCGGCGCCGCGGTGCCGCCCGCACCGGCGGCCGAACCCAAGGACGTGCCGCGCGTCAAGATCGACGCTCCGCGCGTCGAAGGCTCCATCAACCTGCTCGGTGCCAAGCTGGATGACCTTGTGCTGAAGGACTACCGCGACACCATCGACCCGACATCGCCGCTGGTCCGGGTGCTGGAACCGCGGACCCAGGAACATCCTTATTACGTGCAATACGGCTGGACCGCACCGGAAGGCGAAACCGTCAAGCTGCCCGGAAACGACACCATCTGGACCGCGTCCGGCGGCAAGCTGTCGCCCGGCAATCCTGTTACCTTGTCGTGGGACAACGGCGCCGGACTGGTGTTTCAAATCGGCCTGACGATCGACGACAACTACATGTTCGCGGTCAGCCAAACCGTGAGAAACAGCACCGGCCAACCAGTCAAGCTGTTCCCCTGGTCGCGCATCCGCCGCGACTATAAGCCCGAAGTTTCGGGCTATTATGTCCTGTTCGAGGGCCTGCTGGGCGTCGTTGACGACAAGCTGGAGAACACGACCTATGACAAGGCGAAATCCGAAGGCGACAAGCACGCCGGCCTGGCCTACGACGCCACGACCACGGGCGGCTGGGCCGGGATCACCGACAAGTATTGGCTAACCTCACTGGTCCCGGATCAGGCGCTGGCATCGAAGGTCAATTTCCGCCACATCGACGATCACGGCGATCATTATCAGGTCGATTACATCACCACCGATCCGCTGACCGCGCCGGCGAATGGCGACGTGACAACCATCAGCCATGTCTTTGCCGGAGCCAAAGTGGCCTCGCTGCTCAGCAGCTACGAAGCGAACCTGCATATCCCGCTGTTCGACTATGCCGTGGACTGGGGCTGGTTCTGGTTCCTGACCCGGCCGATCTTCCTGGCGATCGACTGGCTGAATAGCATGATCGGCAATTTCGGCGTCGCCATCATGGTGTTCACGGTGTTCGCCAAGGCGCTATTCTTCCCGCTGGCCAACTACTCCTATCGCTCCATGAGTAAGATGAAGTTGCTGGCGCCAAAAATGACCGCGCTGCGGGAACGTCTGAAGGACGATCCACAGAAAATGCAGCAGGAGATGATGGGGCTGTACCGGCAGGAAAAGGTCAATCCCGCCTCTGGCTGCCTGCCGATGGTGGTCCAGATCCCCGTGTTCTTCTCGCTGTATAAGGTGATCTTCGTCACCATCGAGATGCGGCAGGCGCCGTTCTTCGGCTGGATCCACGATCTGTCACAAGTGGACCCGACCAATGTCTTTAACCTGTTCGGGTTGATCCCGTTCGATCCGTCGGCCTATGTCCCGCTGCTGCATCTCGGCGCATGGCCGCTGATCATGGGTATCACCATGTTCCTGCAGCAGAAGATGAACCCGCCGCCGCCCGATCCGGTGCAGGCCAAGCTGTTCCAGTTCATGCCTATCATCTTCACCTTTATGATGGCGAAGTTCCCTGCCGGTTTGATTATTTACTGGAGCTGGAACAACACGCTGTCGGTAGCCCAACAATGGTTGATCCAACGCCGCACGAAATTGGCCAAGCCCTCGCTGGCCAGAACCTGACGCCCGAACAACAGGCGGCCGCGCTGGAAGCCGGCCGCCTGTTGTTCGCCGCTGAATGCACGTTCTTCTTCGGCGCGCAGAAACTGGAGCAATTGCCGCCCCTGGCCGGGACCGAGATCGCCTTCGCCGGCCGCTCCAACGTGGGCAAATCCAGCCTGCTGAATGCGCTGACCGGCCGGAACGCACTGGCGCGGGTATCGTCGGAACCCGGGCGGACCCGCCAGTTGAACTTCTTCAACCTGGGTGACCGCCTGACCCTGGTGGACATGCCCGGCTATGGCTACGCTCGGGCGTCGAAGGACATCAAGGCCGACTGGCAGGGCATGATGTTCGAATACCTGCGCGGCCGCCCCACCTTACGGCGGGTGATGCTGCTGCTGGACTCCCGAATCGAGCTGAAGCAGGCGGACCGCGACGTGATGGACCTGCTGGACCGCGCGGCGGTGACCTTTCAGTTGGTGCTGACCAAGACCGATGCCCTGAAGCCCACCGCCCTGGCACGCAAGATGACCGAGGCCGAGGGACTGGCCCGCGTGCATGCGGCGGCGTTTCCGCACATACTGCATACCAGCAGCGAGACGGGGGATGGGATTCCGGCGCTAAGGGCAGAACTGGCCTCGCTTGCGGACTAAACACAAGGGAGCGCGTTCGATGGCCAAAGGAAAAACCGAGCGGACCGGCGGCAAACCGGATGCCGTTGATCAGGTTCTGATCGATCTGGCCGCCGACATCCTGTCGGAATACTTCTTCGACCCAGATCATGAAGATGGTTACCGCGCAAGCCTTGCGGCGTTTCGCGGCGGCAACCAGACCGTCATGGAACTGGCGGAGATGACCATCGACCTGGATGCCGGCGAATGTGAACTGTCGATCGACGCACTGCGAACCGCGACGGCGTTCCGGGTCTCCATCGCCCATCCCAAATTCGCCGCCACGATCGAGGGCCTGTGGGATTTCGATCAGGAGGAACTGCGGAAGCCCAAGATTGTCAGCCGCACTGGTTCGGCAAAGGCGATCATGGCCGGATGCGATGCGATCTTCGAGGCGATCGAGGAAATGGAGCTCGACGGGGAGGAACTTGAGGATCTGTTGGGGGCGGTGGACGACGAGTCCGAACATCCCCGAATCGGCGACGATCCCAGGGAACCACCCGCCGCCACCGCGCTGGATCGCAGCCGGGTCATGGCCATCGCGAAGAAACTGGCGCACGATTTGGATGCCGGCCCGAAGGCCGAGGATGCCGGCTGGCTGGAGGATATGCCGCAGGTATTGCCGGTCATCACCGATCTGCTGATCGCCGAAACCGCCTCGACCGGCAAGCATCGCAAGGAGAATCTGATAGCCGCCTATCAGGACCTCCTGGCCCAGCAGTTGGAATTCGTCCGCTACCGGCAGGATGCCGGGTGGGACTGGGCAATCCGTATGCTGTCCGACTACCAGCAGCGGCTGATCGCATTGGGCGAGGCCAAAACCATTCCCCAGGCCGATTGGTTCGCCATGGCTTCGGCAATGACCCATGCTCGGGTTCCGGTTTCCGAGGACGTGAAAGTGGCCTTGGCAAACGCCGGCTTTACGCTGGAGGATATCGAACCCACCGACGATATGGTCGGGATGCTGCGCGGCTTCCTGGATCAGATGGCGGGGATGGTGTCCTCATCCGCGGAGGTGATCGAAGGTTTGAAATCGTCCGCGGCCATGATGCCGGGAGATTTGCGCAGCTTCTTGGCCACCGAAATGGCTTTGTCGCCGCACCAGGTGCTGCGGGATGCGGTCCCGCTGATGCTGCTGGATGCCGACCCGGCGGTGCGGCGCAACGCCGCCCTGGCCCTGGAACAGTCCGCCCACCCCGAGACTCTGTCACCAGAAGCATTGCGCCGGGCCATCACCGTGCGGAACTGGCTGCCGCCCGCCGACCGCCCCGCGCTGGACGCCGCGATCCGCAAGGCGCGCCTAGCGGGGGTTGAAATCGGAAGTTGGCCCGCCCCCGGCGCGGTGCAGGAGTTTCATGCCACCATGATCGACGGTTCGGGCGCGCAAAGCCTCCTGGCGGTCGATCGGGCGGGCAAGAGGGGCGTGTTCGCCGGTTTGTTGCTGCGCCATGGCGAAGGCATCGCCGATGCGTGGGGCGACGCGGATGTTCCGCGGCGCGAGATCAATACCATGCTGCGCGAGGCCAAGCTGCAGAGCACGTTCGTGCAGGTCGGCAAGTCCTATCTGGATACCATGGCCCAACATGCCATCGGAACCGCGGTAGAGGCGGGCACGGCCCCGCCTGAAGGACTGCTGAGCTTCGCCGAACTCGCCGGCGGCGCTGATTGGAAAGACCGGCGGTTGGATATCGCCGAGGAAACCGAGCGCCTTTGGCAAGGACTGGCCCCGGAGGCCCGCACCGCTGAAGGGGTTGCCGCCGCGTTTGCCCGCGGGCTGGAGTGGATGGAGGACGATCGGATCATCCTGTCCTGGTTCGAAGACGGGCCGAACGTGCGGGACGCCCTGGCCGGGTTCGCGCGTACCGACCGAACCGGGATGATGGCCGCGGTGTTGAACCAAATCCTACCGGCGACCCGGGGGGAGTGGGCGGAACGGTTCGCGCTGATGGCGATGTGGTGCGAAGGCGCCGTCGATCCTCAATACCGCGAGCGGGCAGCGGATCTGATCCCGGTGGCCCATGCGCTGACCGGTGATGTGCCGATCTCGGAGATCCCGGTGATGAGGGTCATCGCGGAACAGACATTGATGGCGGTCATCACCGGCGCCTGGTAGGCCCGGTTGATGACCGCCGGCACGATCAGCCGAATTTGGGCGTCTTCGGGAACCCGTTCGGCGGCAGGCGGCCGGTGGTGCCGCGTTCAGCCAGCCAAGGGCGAAGGTCCGTCTCTGTCCGTACGCGGTCGCCCAGCTTCCAGGTAAGCCCGTCAGCCAGCCGGAATATCTTAACGTCTGATAGTTCTCCGTCCTTATACCGCTGCAAGATCACACCGGCACCGCGCGCCATCTCTGGCACCTGATCCAGCGGGAATACCAGCAGGCGTCGGTTGACGCCGATGATCGCGACGTGGTCGCCGTCGGCTGGGACACACAACGCCGCCTCTTCCTTGGGCTTCAGGTTCAGCACCTGCTTGCCAGTGCGCTTTTCGGCCAACAGTTCACCAGCCGCCACGATAAAGCCGCGGCCGGAGTTCGACGCAATCAGGTACTTCGTGCCTTCGGCCGCGACGAACAGCGCGGCGATATCGTCCTCGTTCGTCAGTTCGGCCAACAGGCGCACCGGTTGGCCGTCGCCACGCCCGCGCGGCAGGTCGGCCGCCTTCAGCGTGAATGCCTTGCCGTTCGTTGCCAGTAACGTCAGCCGGTCGGTGGTCTGGCAAGGCAACAGCAGGCGCAGCTTGTCGCCCTCTTTGAACTTCAGGTCGTTCGGGTCCGCCACAGCGCCTTTCACCGCGCGGATCCAGCCTTTTTCGGACAGGATCACGGTGATTGGCTCCCGCTCCACAAACGCGTCGGTATTGATCTCGATCGCGGCCGGCGCGACGCCCAGTTCGGTGCGCCGATCGCCCAACGCGCCGGAGCCGAACTTCTTGCGCGTTTCCTCCAGTTCCTCGGCAATCCTGGTCCAGCGCAGAGCATCTGTACTAAGAAGCGTCCGCAAGTCTTTGAGTTCCTTGGAAAGCGATTTGTGCTCCTTGCGGATTTCCATCTCTTCCAGCTTGCGCAGGCTGCGCAGGCGCATGTTCAGGATCGCTTCCGCCTGCACGTCGGTCAGGCCGAACCGTTCCATTAGCCGAGGCTTAGGATGCTCTTCCTCCCGGATGATCGCGATCACTTCGTCCAGGTTCAGATAGGCGATCAGGTAGCCGTCCAGAATCTCCAGCCGCCGTTCGATGACCCCCAGCCGGTGTTCCGACCGGCGCACCAGAACCTCGTGCCGGTGATCCAGCCACGACCGCAGCACGTCTTTCAGCGGCATCACCCGGGGCGTGCGGGTCGCGTCCAGCACGTTCATATTCAACGGAAACCGCGTTTCCAGTGCTGTCGCTCGGAATACCGTTTCCATCAGCACTTCGGGTTCGACGCCGCGAGTCTTCGGTTCCAAGACCAGGCGGATGACGTCGCTGCTTTCGTCGCGGATATCGCCCAGGAACGGCAGTTTCTTGTCCTCCATCAACTGGGCGACCTGTTCGATCAACCGGGATTTCTGGACCTGATAGGGGATTTCGGTGACGACGATGGACCAGGTACCGTGCTTGCCCTTCTCGACCTCCCACTTCGCACGCAGGCGGAAGCCGCCGCGGCCTGTTTCGTAAGCTGCCAGGATCGCGGCCTGATCCTCGACGAGTACGCCGCCGGTGGGGAAATCCGGCCCGGGCATATGCTGTATCAGGTCGGCGGTGGTGGCGTCGGGGTGCCGGATCAGGTGAATCGCCGCCGCGCAGACCTCGCCGGCGTTGTGCGGCGGGATCGATGTGGCCATGCCCACGGCGATCCCGGCCGCGCCATTGGCCAGCAGGTTCGGGAAGGCACCCGGCAGGACGATGGGTTCGGATTCCTCGCCGTCGTAGGTCGGGCGGAAATCGACGGCGTTTTCGTCGATCCCGGACAGCATCGCTTGGGCGACGAGGGTCAACCGAGCCTCGGTGTAGCGCATGGCGGCGGCGTTATCGCCGTCGATGTTGCCGAAGTTGCCCTGGCCTTCGACCAGCGGGTAGCGCGCGGCGAATTCCTGCGCCATGCGGACCATGGCGTCGTAGATCGAGGCGTCGCCGTGCGGGTGGTATTTACCCATCACGTCGCCGACCACACGAGCGCATTTCTTGAAGCC
The DNA here is from genome assembly GCA_027353465.1 of Acetobacteraceae bacterium. Taxonomy (GTDB): domain Bacteria; phylum Pseudomonadota; class Alphaproteobacteria; order Acetobacterales; family Acetobacteraceae; genus Rhodopila. The sequence goes on from DAIEHR010000103.1 coordinate 19,997, forward strand.
GGCCGTCGGGTCCAGCTTCAACTGGTGCATGGCGTAGATCAGTCGCCGGTGCACCGGCTTCAGCCCGTCGCGCACATCCGGCAAGGAGCGGGACATGATGGTGGACAGCGCATAGGCCAGATAACGCTCCGACAGCGCGTCCTTGAGATCGACATTCTGTATCAGGCCAGCGAGATCATCCGGCATTTTCGGTCACGTCGTCCTTTTGCGC
>DAIEHR010000104.1 GCA_027353465.1 Acetobacteraceae bacterium
TGGACGACGTGGGAGAAAGAGACGAAACTGGACTTCCGAGGCCAGCACTACACCTTCACCCTGATGCCACCCTATTTCGTTCCGCCGTCCACCGGCCAGAAAATGGTCCCGATCACGTTAGCGGCGGTGGGCGAGCACTCCCTGCGTCTGGCCGGCGAGGTCGGCGACGGCATACGCCTGCACGGCTTCTGCACCCGCCGCTATATCGAGGAAGCGATCATCCCCCGCGTCCAGGAATGGATGGCCCGCACCGGACGCACCCGCGAACATTTCGAAATCACTGGCGGCGGCTTCGTCGCCACCGGCAAGAACGAGGAAGACACCGCCAAGGCGTTCGAAATCGTGCGCGGCCGCGTGGCGTTCTACGGCTCCACCCCCGGCTACTGGCCGGTGCTGGACCTGCACGGCTACGCCGATCTGGGCCGCGAACTGAATGCCATGTCCAAAGCCGGCAAGTGGAACGAGATGGCCAGCCGCGTGTCGGACGATTTGGTGCACCTGTTTGCCGCCGTCGGCACTCACAAGGAAATAGCCCGCAAGATCGCCGAACGCTTCGGCGGCTTGAGTGACGCGATCAATCTGCGCGCGGATTCCTCCTCTGCCGGCGTCGACACCCCGCCCGATGTAATCCAGGAGATCAAGCGTATCCCGACGCCCTTCCAGGGCTATAAGACGGACTGGTAGGAAGGAGTACGCGCCGTGCTTGATCGGGTTATGCTGACGAACGACGATGGAATCGACGCCCCGGGCATGGCGGTGATGGAGGAAATCGCCGCCCAAATTGCTCGCGAGGTCTGGGTGGTCGCACCCGAACACGACCAAAGCGGCCAGTCCCACGCCATCAGTCTGCATCATGCGCTGCGTGTTTCCGAACGCGGGACGCGCCGCTTTGGCATCACCGGCACGCCCGGCGACTGCGCCGCGATAGGCCTGTGCCACATCATGAAGGACGCCCCTCCGCAATTGGTCCTGTCCGGCGTTAACCGGGGCCTGAACCTGGGCATTGAGACAGTGTTCTCCGGCACCGTCGGCGGCGCGATGACCGCGATGATGCTGGGCGTCCCTGCGCTGGCGTTGAGTCAGGCGTTCAAGGACCGCAACAACGTCCCTTGGAACACTGCCCGCACATTGGGCGCCGAAACGATCCGTAAGCTGCTGTCTGTCGGCTGGGGCAACAACGCCGTTCTGAACATCAACTTTCCCCCGGTCCCGGCCGCCGAGGCTGGGCCGCCAACACTGGCCCGCCAGGGTGAGGGCGCTGTCGCCGGCATGCATGTGGACACCAGGACAGACCCGCGCGGCATGTCGTACCACTGGCTGAACTTCAAGCGCGGCGACATCCAGCAAGGCCCCGAAAGCGACTACAGCGCCATGCGCGCCGGCAAGATCGTTATTACTCCGCTGCGCTACGACCGCACCGATGACGAAGCCTACGCCGAACTCGCCGACCATCTGCCAAGGTTCGGCCGCTGACATCGCGATAGCCCCAGGGAGGCTACCTCTCGTCATGCCGGGCAAAGGCGCGCGATCCACGTCCGAGCGGGCACCAAGCTAAAGCTCGTTGAGACTCACTGGAAAACGGCAAACAGGCGTCATAGATGAGTGTGTCATCGCGAGGAGCGATAGCGACGGGGCGAACTGGTCCAAATCCGGACTGTGGGCCAAATCGACCCGTCGCTATCGCCCCTCGCGATGACAATAATATCAGTTATCCCCGCGCTCTTCTCGTCCTTTAATGGAAGATCCCACTTCCCTTTTTTGCCTGTATCCGCAGTGGAAATCTCTTTCCGCCGAGCCAGCGCCGCTAAATCGCCTTATCCGCACTCCCCAACCAGGCGTCCCCCAACAGCTCGTTGCTCGGTAGGCCCTTATCCATCACCTTCCGTGCCGTCTCCCCCCCAGCCACCGGCAATCCAGCCGGATTCAGCACCCCGATCTGCACCAGCACCGAAGCCTGATCCCAATAGATGTGCTCGTGCACCAGCTTATCCCCCTGGAAGCGCACGATCGCCACCATCGGCACCTCCACCACTCTTCCGGTCGGCGCGATCCCGGGAATCATCCAATCCACCGAAGAGGTATGGGTGAACCGAAACACAAATTCATCGACAATGGATTCCTCGCCCACCGTTCGGCTGACTGGAGTCATCGTCAAATCGGGCGGATTCTTGCCAATGAAATGATACTTGTAGAACCGCTTCAACTGGTCATGCCCAACCCCGCCCGCCATCGTCGGGATATGGTTGACGTACGGTGTATCCACCATCGTCGCCATGGTCGCATCTACATCCCGCGTCTCGAATTCGTAACGGCAATGCGCTTCCCACAACGACACCAGATCAGGCTTTGACATCAATACCCCCATTCTAACCGGACTGTCCGCCCGTCACGTCGATCGTCAGTCCCGTAACGAAATCCGCGTCGGCGGATGCCAGAAAACAAATCACCTTAGCCTGATCCGAAGCCTCTGCTACCCGCCGCAATGGCGTCGCCTCCACCTGCGCCGTCTGGGCCTCCGGAGACCGCTGATTCCAATGCGGCCTGATCCGTTCCGTCAGCGTCAGGCTTGGTGCGATCGCATTGATGTTGATCCCGAACGGCCCAAGTTCGAACGACAGCTTCCGGGTCAACGCAATGATCCCGCCCTTCGCAGCCGCATATGCAGCACCGCTGGCCACGCTCATGCCCCGCCCGGCGATCGAGGCGAGGTTGATGATCTTCCCCACCTTCTGCCGCTTCATCACCGGCACCACCGCATGCGTAAACAGAAACGTCCCATCCAGGTTGAACTTGATCACCCGCTGCCAGTCGTCCAGTGAGTGCTCCTCGACCAACGCCGAGGGCTTCGCGATGATCGTACTCCCGCCGACCGCGTTCACTAGGATGTCGATCCGGCCAAATTCCCGAACGACATCCGCGACAACCGCATCAACCTGACCTTGATCCAGCGCATCGCACAGCCGCCCGTGCGCATTCGCCCCCAGCGCCGCCAGCGCCGCATCTAGCCGTTCCGGATGGTTATCGACGCAGACCACTGTCGCATTTTCGCGCGCCATGATCTCTGCCGTCGCCCGTCCAATTCCGTTTGCCGCGGCCGTAATCAGCGCGACCTTGCCGTTGAACCGCATAGTCGTCTCCCCCTTCAGTTTAATCAGGCCGCCCGAGCCATAACTTCGATGGCTTCCGGCTGGCGAGAACGAACCGTGACGCTGGTGGCGCCGGACTCCTCCCATGCCCGAAACCGCTGCTGGATGCGCGCCGGGGGACCAACCAAGGATTTCATGTCCACCCATTCGTCCGGCACCGCCGCGATCGCCTCTTCCTTGCGATGCGCCAGATACAGTTCCTGAATGCGGTCGGCTGCATCGCCGAAGCCGCGTCGTATCATTTGTTCCTTATGGAAATTCTTGTCCTTATGGCCCATTCCGCCGACATATAGCGCGACCTCTGGTTTCAGTTGCGCCAGGGCGGACTTTACGTCGTCAGCGACTTCCACATGGATCGACGCCTGTATCTCGAAATCCTTCAGGCTCTTGCCGCTCCCCGCCCGCCGAAAGCCTTCTTCCAGCCACGGGCCGTACTCCTCCATGCAACCTGGCACGAACCCCATCGGCAGCCAACCGTCAGCGATTTCCGCTGTCAGCTTGACGGTCGCTTCGCTGCCGGTCGCCAGATGGATTGGGATATCCGGGCTCATGTGCAGGATGGACCTCAGCGGCTTGCCCACCCCGGCCGCGCCCTCGCCGGTATAGGGCAGTTTAATCTCCCTCCCGTCATGCGTCAGCCCGCCCTCCCGTCGGAAAATCTTGCGCATGATCGCGACGTAGTCCTTCAGCCGGTAATACGGCCGTCCCCACGGCTGTCCATACCAGCCCTCGACGATCTGCGGCCCCGACACGCCCAGCCCGGCGATAAACCGTCCGCCGCCGGCCAGCGCATCCACCGTGCCCGCGCACATCGCCGCATTGGCCGGTGTGCGCGCAGCCAACTGCATAATCCCGGTACCCAGCCGGATCCTTTTCGTCACGGCGGCCAGGAATGCCAGCGGCGTCACCGCGTCCGACCCGTAAGCCTCCGCGCTCCAGACCGAGTCGTACCCTAGCTCCTCGGCCCGCTGCACCAGCGCCACCGGTAAATCCATGTGCGCCTTCGAATATCCGATCGACAGTCCCAGTTTCATGTCAAAGCTCCATGTGGCATCGGCAGCCCGAGGTGTTCCCGCAGCGTCGCACCTTTGTAATCCTTGTGATACAGCCCGCGCCGCCGCAGCTCTCGCACAACATATTTGACGAACTCCATATACGTCTCGGGCCCATGCGTTGCCGCGATAACGAACCCATCGCAAACGCCAGTGGAGAACCATTTCTCCCGCCCATCTAGAATGCGCCCGCTGCGGGTGGGCAGAACTACGCCAGAGTTTTGACCGGCTGGCGGGCGTGTCGACCCCTAAACTGGGCCTGACTGAGATAGCCCAGCGATGAATTCCGTCATTTGGTATTGTAGACCTCGTCGGGGAAGCGGGAAAGGTCGGCGGTAACGTCCTCAAAGGTTTCACGGGCAGCCAAGTAGCCGGCCTCACCCTTCAAGGGTCTTCATTAAACCTTAATGTTATTATAGGGGTTGTCGTGGCGGCTTATCGAGCCCATCAGCCCATGCTCAACAAGCAATGCGCGATAGGCGTCCGACGCATATTGCGACCCTCTATCCGAATGGTGAGTGCATTCCTTGGGAAGCGGACGCAGCCGGATGGCTGCCTTCGAGGCGGCGATCGCGCTCCGGGCGCCCCGTGACCGGGTGATACCATAGCCGATCACCTTGCGCGATCAGGCACCGGGATGGCGGCGACATAGACAGAGTCTCGCGCGGGATCGCCGCTCACACCAGATCCCCGATCCAGAGCTGATTGGGGCGCTCGACCACCAAGCCCTTGTTCAGGTTCTCGAAGAGATCTGGCTGGCATGGTTGCTGTCGGTGGTGAAGACATAGCGACTGTCGCGCTTCGGTTGCGGTTGCGGTTCATGCCCGCGCACCAGGCGGGGTATCTTCTTGCTGTTCGCTAACACGCCCCGGTGGCGGAGAGCCGCTCCCAGGTAGCCATAGCACTCGAACTCGTCGCCAATCGTGGTGATTCGCTAACGAGGTCGTCCGGGGACGCCCCCATTGAGCAGCGCGACATAGAACGTCGAGCGCAACAGCCCCATCCATTGGTTCGCCCCGCCCGGCGGGCGGTGGTTCCTATGATGACCGAGGTAATCACGCTGTTCGGCCGGGCCATTTGCTTGAGAGTCTACTTTAGCATCTCGATCTCCAGCGCCTGCCGTCCGAGCATCCGTTCCAGCGTTGGGATCCTGGCCTCGTATTCCTGGGGCAGGTCAGGCGTCTGGACGTCGTTATCAAACGCCCCGGCTCCGAGATCGCCGCGCGACGCTCGACCCGTTCTACGCCTCAATATACTGATCGAAAGTCTAGGGCCAATTCGCATTTAAGCACTTGGCGAACCGACGGAAAGCCCGGTGTTTTGGGGATTGAACCGGGTACAGACCATGCAAGTACTCACCGACGCCCAGTGGGCCAAATTCGAAGCCGCGATCACAGCGGTCAAGCTGCGCAAGGCGCGCCCGTGCAACGAAGACCGGCGTACGATCGGGGCGATCATCTGGCGGCTCGACAACGGTACCAAGTGGCGGTCGATCCAGGCCGAGCTGGGTGGCTGGCACCACGCCTACTTAAGATTCCGCCGCTGGGCTGCCAGCGGCGTGTGGACAAGGTCATGGCCCACGTCGTCGCCGAGCCCGAGCCGAAGCTGGCATTCGCCTGCATTGACGGCACCGTTTCATAGGCGCACCAGAAGGCACCCGGCGCGCGGCCAGCAAACCGACACACTGAAACTGCGATTCAATCGCAAGAAAGGCAGCAACGCGCAGGCGATCGGTGTAAGCGCCCGGCCTCCCCCGTGTAGCGAAACGCCGAGATCCCGGCGATGTTGCTGATCTCTGGAGCGACGTTCTGGACTCCAGAAGGAGGCGTGTTTGACGGAAGTGGACATTCTGGCGCGATCGCTCTCCACGGCCGAACTCCCCACCGATCGCGATCGGTCGTTCCCACGGCGGTCTCAGTTGCCAAATAGTGGGCATTTGCGACGCGTACGGGGGCTGGTCGACTTTGTCCTGGTGCCCGGGAAGGCGCACGAACTCGCACCTTCGCTGCAACTGCTGGGCCGCCCGCCCAAGGCACCGGCCTGGGCCCTGGCCGACATTGCCTGCGACGCGGCGGCGTTTCGCTCCGCCACCGAAGCAATGGGCGCTACCCCGGTCGTGCCGTCCCGCAAGAACGCCAAGGAGAAGAAGCCATGCCCGGGCTTTGTCTACCGCCACCGCAACCAGATCGAACGGTGCTGGTCGCGCCTGAAAGAGTGGCGGGCGGTCGCCACCCGTTACGACAAGACGGCAACGTCCTATGCCGCCAGGATCACGATCGCGTCGACACTCGACTGGTTTAAGCCTTCGCGATGAATGGTATTCAAATGCGAACAGGCCCTACGCATTTTCCCGTGGCACCAACCCATTTTCCTCCCCGGGCTCCTCGGCCTCACGACGCAGTCGGCGGAAACTGCGAACGCTAAATGGCAGCATACCAAGATAAATCACGCTGAGGCCCGCCAACGCAGCCCAGGGATCGGCGAGCGCCACAGCCGCATACGCGCCGGTTCCCAATAGCATTGGCAGCACGTACTCCGATCGAACCTTAAAGTTCTTGAAACTCCAGATCGGCAGGGTCGAAACCAACAAGACCGCTGTGCCGATCAGCACCGTCGCATTGAACAGTGGAAACTGGGCGATCCCCACCAGCCATTGCCAGCCAAGCGATTTCCCCTCCAAGCCAAGGAACAGAGGAAACAACGCCAAGGCGGCCCCAGCCGGCGCCGGAACGCCGGTAAAGAAATTATACGCATAGGCCGGCTTGGGTGCCCCATCCAGCGAGGCGTTGAACCGCGCCAACCGCAGGGCCATACAGACCGAAAACATCAAACAGGGTGCGTAACCGTAAGCGCCGCCACGTTGCAGCGACCAAAGATAGAGCACAAACGCCGGCGCCACTCCGAAGCAGACAAAGTCCGACAGGCTGTCGAATTCGGCGCCGAAACGCGAGGTTGCCTTCAACAAACGGGCCAGCCGACCATCCAGACCATCGATTACGGCCGCCACGGCTATGGCCACCGCGGCGGCACCAAACCTGCCCTCCAAACCGAAACGCATCGATGTCAGGCCCGCGCACAGGCCCAGCATCGTCATCAAGTTCGGTATCATCCGGTTGAACGACGGACCTTTGTAGCGCGGACGCCTGCGCTGGCGCGGCCGGTACCGCCGCAGGCGCTGGATCGGAGAAACCGCAGGGCGGTCGCTCATGGCACCATTTCGGCGATCACTGTTTCTCCACCGATCATGGTCTGGCCCTCGACCACCAGTGGATGGACGCCTTCGGGCAGATACAGGTCCGTGCGGCTTCCAAACCGGATGATACCGAACCGGTCGCCTGCCGTCACAGGGTCGCCCTCTCGCACCGAACACAAAATGCGGCGGGCGATCAGTCCGGCGATCTGCACCACGGCGATTTCCTGACCGTTCGGCAAACGGATCGCCAGGGCATTGCGTTCGTTATGTTCACTGGCCTTATCCAGGCTGGCACTGACAAAGGCGCCGTGCCGATAGGCGATG
>DAIEHR010000140.1 GCA_027353465.1 Acetobacteraceae bacterium
GGGCCGCCGAATTCGATGTACTTCTCCCGACGGAAGGCGATCACGCCGTCGCCGCCGTCGCCGGAGCGCAGGTAGATCTTAGCCTGGTCGAGGAATTTCATAATAGGTCACCAAAACAGAACGGGGGCCGGCATGCACCGACCCCCGGTCAGACTTATATAGGGTCGATGCTACTCAGCAGCCAGCGGCAACGGCTCAACGGAGATATGCACCTTGCCTTCGGACCGGCGGGTGAACTTCACCTTGCCGTCCACCAGCGCGAAAATCGTGTGATCCCGGCCGAGACCGACATTGGTGCCGGGGTACCACTTGGTGCCGCGCTGACGGACCAGGATGTTGCCAGCGATGACAGCCTCCCCACCGAACTTCTTGATGCCAAGGCGGCGGCCTTCTGTATCGCGACCGTTGCGGGACGAGCCGCCTGCTTTTTTATGAGCCATTGCGGATTACTCCTGCGCTGCCGGGACGGTTTCGGATGCGGCCGGGGCCGTGTAGGTCTGGCCGTTGGCGTTGATGCCGCCAATGCGCAGCACGGTGACGTGCTGGCGGTGGCCATTGCGGCGGCGGCTGTTCTGCCGGCGGCGCTTCTTGAAGATGATGACCTTGTCCAGACGGTCCTGGGCAATCACGGTCGCGGTGACGGAGGCATCGGCGACGTTCGGGGAGCCAATGGTCAGGCTGCCATCGACGCCCACGGCGAGCACGTCGTTGAATGTGACCGTTCCGCCGGCTTCGGCGTCCAGTTTTTCGACCTTCAGTACCGCGTTGGGCGTAACGCGGTACTGTTTTCCGCCGGTGCGGATGACAGCGAACATGGTGACAGACTTTCGTTCTAAACAATGCGGGCCGCAAAGGGCGAGCATATGCCCTGGCGGCCGGAAGCGCCCCTTATAGCGATGGTTCGCCCAGTGTCAACCGCGAAAACATTAAGCGCGTCAGTAAGTTGCTTATGTCACCGGGTTCATGTGGCACTGGTCTCTCAGTCTTTGCCGGCGGGATCGCAACGATTTTTCCTGCTGCCTCGGGATGTCCGATTACCCGCTTGTCCGCAAGCAAGGCCTTTAGCTTTCTTCTCGGACACAAATGCGCCTGCTCCGGCAAGGCCCTGGACCTGTCCGGCTCCGAGCATTGACGCCAGCATTTGGATGCGGAATCGGCGGGCCCCGTGAGAGGATCGTGCGAGGGGACCGCCAGCGCGGCTGGTTATTCTGTCTTCATTTTGCTTGGAAGAGCGCGAAGGGCGGGAAGGGCCGCGAAGCTGGGATGCGGCACCCTTTGCGGCCCTCAGCGGCCCTTCGCGCCCTTCCAAGCAAATCACCCCAATCGACAGCGGCTTCGGCGTCTAACCAGCCGCACCGGACGCCCACGCCCGGTGCGGCCTGTCGACCGCCTTCTTCAGGATGTTGTGTAGCTGCCGGACCTAAAACGCCAGCGCCGTCGCCTGCATCACCAGCGGCAGGGTCCGCACCATGGCCAGCACCTCCTCGGGGATCGGTTCGTCAACCGATACCAGGCAGATCGCGTCACCGCCCTGTTCCGAACGGCCCAGGTGGAAGGTGGCGATGTTGATCCCTGCCCCGGCCAGCGTCGCGCCGAAGCGGCCGATGAAGCCGGGTTTGTCCTGGTTGGTCACGTACAGCATGTGCGGGGCGAAATCGGCCTCCACCTTGATGCCCTTGATCTCCACGATGCGCGGCCGAGACCCGGCGAACAGCGTGCCGCTGACAGACCGGATCAGGTCTCCGGTCTGCACGGTCACGCGAACCAGGGTCAGGTATTCGGTCGGGCGGTCATGCACCGTCTCCGCCACGTCAATCCCATGATCACGCGCGGCGACCGAGGCGTTGACCATGTTGACGCCTTCCATCAGTGGCGACATCAAGCCGGCCAGCATCGCGGCGGTCAGCGGACGCTGGTTCAGGGTCGCGGCCTGCCCTTCGTACTCGATGGTGACTTTGCTGATGGCGCCTTCCCGCGCCTGGGTCAGTTGGCCCGCGAAGGCACCCAGCAGGCGGCAGAGTTCCAGATAGGGCTTCAGGCGCGGCGCATCCTCGGCGGACACCGACGCCATGTTGATGGCGTTGGCGACCGCACCGGTCAGCAGGAAGTCGCTCATTTGTTCGGCGACCTGCAGGGCGACGTTTTCCTGCGCCTCGGCAGTGGCGGCACCCAGATGCGGGGTGCAGACGACGTTTTCCAGGCCGAACAGCGGCGAATCGACCGCCGGTTCGGTTTCGAATACGTCCAGCGCGGCGCCGGCGACATGACCGGCCTTGATGGCATCGGCCAGCGCGGCCTCATCCAGCAGCCCGCCACGGGCACAGTTGATGATACGAACGCCCTTCTTGGTCTTCGCCAGGGCCTCCCGCGACAGGATATTGCGGGTCGCGTCGGTCAGCGGCGTATGGAGCGTAATGAAATCGGCACGCGCCAGCAACGTATCGAGATCGACTTTCTCAACGCCCAGTTCCAGCGCCTTCTTGTCCGACAAATACGGATCGTAGGCGACGACACGCATCCTCAGCCCGACCGCGCGGTCGGCGACGATGGAGCCAATATTGCCGCAACCGATCAGGCCCAGGGTCTTGGCGGTCAACTCCACGCCCATGAAGCGGTTCTTTTCCCACTTGCCGGCCTTGGTCGAGATCGTCGCCTCGGGGATTTGCCGGGCGAGCGCGAACATCATGGCGATGGCGTGTTCGGCGGTGGTGATGGTGTTGCCGTGCGGCGTATTCATCACCACCACACCACGCGCCGTCGCGGACCTTATATCGACATTGTCCACACCGATGCCCGCTCGGCCGACGACTTTCAGCTTCGTGGCGGCGTCGAGAAGTTCTTTCGTTACTTTGGTGGCCGAGCGGATGGCGAGGCCGTCATAATCGCCGATGATGGCGCGCAGATCGGCCGGGGACAGGCCGGGTTTCAGATCGACATCGATGCCGCGGTTGCGGAAAATTTCGACGGCGGCAGGGGAAAGCTTATCGCTGATCAGGACGCGAGGCATGAGAGTATCCTTAGCATTTGAATGCGGGGGCATTTGAACGCGGGGAGCATGCAAGCCCCCCGCGATGATAGCCGGCAGGATTCAGGCCGCTGCGACGGACGCGGCAACCTGGGACGCGGCCCAGTCCAGCCAGGGCAATAGTGCCTGGATATCGGCGGTTTCCACCGTCGCGCCGGCCCAAATGCGCAGGCCCGGCGGCGCATCGCGATAGGCGGCGATGTCGTAGGCGACACCCTGCTTATCCAGCAACGATGCCAGTTGCTTCGCCGCTTTCGCCTGACCATCGGCCGGCAGCGCGGTGAACCAGGGCGCTGTGATCTTCAGGCAGATGGAGGTGCAGGAGCGGATGGCCGGGTCCTCCGCCAGGAAGGCCGCCCAATCGGACTTCGCAACCCATGCGGCGACGGCAGCGAGGTTCGCCTCCGACCGAGCGATCAGGGCTGGCAGGCCGCCGACGGATCGGGCCCAGCGCAGACCGTCCAATGCGTCTTCCACGCACAGCATGGACGGCGTATTAATCGTTTCTCCCTTGAACACACCTTCGGCGATCTTGCCCTTGGAGGTCAGGCGAAACACCTTCGGCAGCGGCCATGCGGGGGTGTAGGTTTCCAGCCGCTCAACAGCGCGCGGCGACAACGCCAGCATGCCGTGCGCGGCCTCTCCGCCCAGCACCTTCTGCCAGGACCAGGTAACAACATCCAGCTTGTTCCACTGCAACGGCATGGCGAAAGCAGCCGATGTGGCGTCGCAGATCGCCAGCCCCTGACGGTCGGCGGCAATCCAGTCCGCGTTCGGCACGCGCACGCCTGAGGTCGTGCCGTTCCAGGTGAAGATCACGTCACGGTCGGTATCGACGGTAGCGAGATCCGGCAGTTGCCCATAGGGCGCCTCGATCGTGCGCACATCGGTGAGCTTGAGCTGCTTGACCACGTCGGTCACCCAGCCGGAGCCGAAGCTTTCCCACGCCAGCACGTCGACGCCGCGGGCGCCCAGCATGCCCCAGAGCGCCATCTCGACGGCGCCGGTATCGGAGGCGGGAACGATGCCGATGAGGTAATCGGCCGGCACTTCCAGCAATTCGCGGGTCAGCGCGATGACCTTCTCGATCCGGGCCTTGGCCGGCTTCGCGCGGTGCGAGCGGCCGACCAGCGCGTTCGAGAGCGCCTCGACCGTCCAGCCTGGACGCTTCGAGCACGGACCTGATGAAAAATTCGGATTAGCCGGTTTAACCGCCGGTGCGGTGAGCTGTTCAGCCATGAGCGACCCTCCCAGGTCGAAAGCTTCGCGTTAGGGCGAAGTGTCCTGAGGCG
>DAIEHR010000149.1 GCA_027353465.1 Acetobacteraceae bacterium
TCACCCTGGCCGAGTTCAAGCTGCTGGCCGCCGCCCTGGGCGTGTTCGTCAGTGGCATCCGCAAGTGTGTGATCGGGGTGTCGGGGGCCAGCTTGCCGGCCGCCGCGGCGACGATCGCATGAACCAGGTGTGCATCAAGCAGGGCGACTCCCTGCTGCTGACCTTGGCCTTCTTCAACGACGATGGCTCATCGGTCGATCTGACGAATGTGACCTTATCCTCCCAGGTTCGGGATGCCTCGGACAACCAGGTCGCGGTTCTGACGCTGACCAAGACCGCCATCCTGAACATCGCGACGGTTTCCTATCCCGACACCTCGCTCTGGCCGACCGGGCTGCTGAGGGCCGACATCCGCGCGGCGTCGGCGGGCCTGAATGAGATGTCAGAGACGTTCGGCATCCGCGTCAACAGGACGGTGACACGATGAAGGTTATCATCACACAGACCGATATGCCGCCGCCGATCCCGGCCGGCGCGGCGGGAGGCATCGTCGCCGCACCTGGCGGACAGGCAGGCGCTACCCCACTGACCGCGAGGGTAAACATCGTCACGAATGTCGCCTCGGGCACGGGGGTTGTGCTGACCAACATCCTAGGAAATCAGCAGGAGGTTCTGAGCCGGGGGGCGTTCCCGCTGACGGTATATCCACCGCTTGGTACACAGATCGAGGGCTATGCCCTGAATGCCGGCGAACAGGTGGTGGTGGGGGGGAATGCCACGTTCACCTATGACAACCTTCAGACCTGGTATGTGACATGAGGCTTTCGGGCTGGCGCTTATGGTTGTTGGCGACGGTCGCGCCTTTGGTCCAGGCGCAGGCGCAGCACAAGGTTGGGCCATTGCAGGCCCAGTTAAACGGGGCAGACATCGATAACCCCACGACCTTCCGGCTAAACCTGGGGCTGCCGCCATCGGTGGTGATCGATACGACGAACGCTGGGAACATCACCAGCGGCACCCTTCCTGTGGGACGCCTTCCAGACCTTTCGACGGGAAGCGCCACCGCAACCGGTGGCACAACGGCGCGCACGCTGGCGGATCAGGCGGCGGATGTGGTCAACGTCAAAAGCGGCGCGAACGGTGTAGCCGGCGCGCAGGGCGCGGCCTTCGTCGGCTCAGACGGCACAATCGCCGCCGGCCGTAACGCTTTTTCGTCCGCCTCCGCGACTTTCACGGCGGCGGATGTCGGGAAGATCATCACGCTCGGCGGATCCGAAGCGAACGGCGCAGCACAGCGTGGCACGATCACCGGCTACACCGACGCGCACCACGTCACCGTATCGTTTACCGCCGCGTTGGCGACGCCCTGGTCTTCAGCGATCGGTGGTGTGGTTGCGATGGCGCAGAGCGGCGTCGGTAGCTATGCCCCCAATGACACGCTGACAGTCAGCGGCGGCACGGCTAGCGCGGCCCAGACCTTCACCGTCACCGACACCCAGGCTACAGCAGCGACCGTTGCGACCGGCGGAACGGGTGGTACGGGCACGAGCTGCACCGTCATCGGGACAACCGGCACGGCGGCGACTGGCCTCACCTATTTCCAGGCTACGGGCACAATCTCGGGCGGCGCCCTCACCGGCCCGCTGACGATCAGCGTGCCAGGCGACTACACCGCGAATCCGACCACGCTGACCGCCGAGCCTGTGACTGGCTGCGGCCTGACCGGCGCCACGGTTTCGGTGGCGATGGGTGTCCTGCTGGTCAAACCAACCAACATTGGCGTCTATACCGCGCTGCCGATCAATCCCGTTGCCACCACCGACAGCGGCGCCGGCACGGGTGCGACACTCACCCTCTCGACCATCCAGCGCGGCGGCACGTTCTGGTATGGCGCCGACGACGGCCCGGCGATAACGGCAGCCATCGCCAAGGCGAACGCGCAGAACGGCGGCGGCCATGTCTATCTGCCGGCCGGCACGTATCTGGTGAACCTCGCCAACAACGGCGTGCGGCTGCTCTCAAATGTCGATGTCGGCGGCGACGTGAATGGCGGGACCACGATCATCTGCGACGACATCGCTGGACACTCCATGCAGTGCCTCGATTCCTACACCAACGGGCCGATCTACACTGAAAACCAGAACATCACCGTCCATGACCTGACGTTGCGGGGCACCACGGACATCAACCCGACCGGATCGAAGGCTGAGAACCTGCAAATCTATGACACGGCCAACGTCGATGTTTACCGGGTGCGATCCTACTACTCCGGAATATTCGGCATCGACGTGAAATATTCTATGCCCGTCTCGGTGCATGACAACACCGTCGAATATAGCAACGCAGACGGCATCGCGGTGTGGAGTAGCCCGGAAGCGACGATCAGCGGCAACCACATCTCCAACTGTCCCGATGACGCGATTTCTGCGCACACCACCGACACTGACCCCTCGCCGCCGCGCTCGGGCGTTGTCGTTGAGAACAACACGATTAGCGCATGTCAGGGAATCAATGTGCTGGGCGCAAAGATCGTCACCATCAAGGGCAACAATCTGCGCTACATGCTCGGCTCCGCCATCAATTTCGGGGTGTCCCCCGGGTTTAGCCAGGGCGCTACGCCGAACTTCGCCGTCACCATCACCGATAACGTCATCACCGATGTTATAGGCTGGCCGAATATCCCGCAACGCAACGGCGAGCAATTCTATATTCTGATCGGCGGCGGTCCGAAGGGCGCATCGGGACTACTGCCGACGTTCGGGGCTGCTAATACCACTGGCGCGCTGTATGCCAACAACACGACCAGTTCGATAAACACGCCGGGCGGTGGCTATGTCGATATCTCGCACAACATCCTGATGCGGACCCTGCCGCCCGTCTCGCAGTATTCGCAGTGGGGCTTTTCTCCCTACATCTGGACCAGTAGCAGCGGCGCTACGGCGCCCTACTACAACGGCCCCGTCACTGAGGCGAACCTCGAAACACCCGGCATCCAGATCAATGGCCCACTTCGCAACAGCAAGGTTGAGCATAACCTGATCGCGACCAGCGCCAGTCCGATCTTTCTGACTAGCCACACCAGCCTCGATTATGACGGCTTGCGGATTGGCTGGAACAAGCTCGCCGATATCGGGGCAATCGGAATCACTGACGGCGGCGGCTCCGGCTACACCGACCAGCAGCGTATCGAGATTGTCGGCAATGAGATCGACGGCGACCCGAGATTTGTCAGCACCAACCGGGGCAGCAACGGGACCTGGCTAGCCAACAACTACCCTTTCGCCATCGCCTTCAATGGCGTCAGCGGGATCACCCTGACCGACAACACTTTTCGCAATGTCGCCAACCCAATTTCCCAAGGCAGCGGCGTGTGGACGCTTCACAACAACACGCAATACGCCAATCCGATCGGAGGCACGGGGTTCCACACAACGAACACTGGCATCGGCTACGTTTATCCATCTGGCGACGACTGGCGAACAATCACCGAGGACGACAACCCCAACAGCGGCACCTACGGCCAGATGCTGAATACGGGAACCAAATCGGCGTCCACGATGCCCGCCAGCGGCACCTGGATGACCGGCACGTTCGTTTCAAACAACGCGCCCAACGCCAACAGCGGATCGACGCTGCTCGGCTGGCTACGCGTCACCACCGGTTCCGGCAACGTCCTTAATACAGACTGGATCAATGTCTATTCGTGGCTGAGCGGTGACAACACCAACGGCGTTGCCGCCAATCTGATCCCAGCCAACGGACTGAATGGGAAACTTCAGTTCTGGAATAACGGCGTAAAGTGGTATCTGGAGAACAGCGGCGCCAGCAACACCCTTTTGCTTTACGACCAGATCGGGGGGCGATCGGTCTTCTCCGCCACGCCACAGGGCGCTATCAGCGTCAATGGGGGCACCGCCGCCGCGTCCACCAACGGCGCCGACATCGCACTGAACGGGCAGTCCGGTGGCGCTGGCAACCAAAACGGCGGCAATATCGTGCTGACGGCAGGTGCCGCTACCGGAACAGGCACTCCGGGACATGTTATTATACCGGCTATCCCAACCGCCGCGCCGGCCACGCACTGCGCGCTTTGGAACAATGCCGGCACTCTCAATGTCACAACATGCCCGTAATCGTTAACCCCAGGCGCCGGCCCGCTGCGTCGATATCTGGCCATCCAGATTCTAGTGAGCGGCGACCTTGGCACCTTTGGATTTTCATCATGGAGAGTAACGTTATGACGCATTCGCTGAAGCTGGCGCTCATTTTGGTCTTGTCTGCTGCCTGGAGTCAGGCAAGGGCAGCGGTCTGTCTGGACGCGGCAGGCCAGCGAGAGGTATGCCAATACGTCCTGGATGGCTCCGGCGTGGCTGTGGCAGTTAGCCCTTCGGCGCCGTTGCCGACAGCAGAGCCGCCGATTGTCGGCAACGGGTCGCAATCGGTTTCCGCCTCCACTGCGATCAGTGGCATGACGGTCAACGCATCGGGCGGCGCACTTCCGGCAACCCTGACGTCCTTGACGGTCATCAACCTCTCAGCGACGGACGCCGCGATCTGTAAGGGCGGTGGAGTATGCTCCTGTCCCGAAAACGGCGTGGCGACAACGAACGGTTTGACCATTCAGGCAGCGCAGGGCGGCTACCAGCTCAGCCTGGGCGGCGTGGCATCGACGGTTCCCACCGTCGTCGCCTGCTCGGGGACGGTTATTCTTCAGTATCAGTGGTAGGGATGATGATGATGCGGCGTATTCTCGCGCTGGTCGCAGCGTTGGCAGCAAGTGGCCCGGCATTCGCCCAGCCCATTCAGCCGGGACCGGTTCATGGCAGCCCGGGCAATATTCTGACGTTCGGCCCGAATGGTCGTCCGGCGGATAGCCAGACGGCGGTGACGGCGGTGCAAGCGCCGCTGTTCGGCACGGGTGCAGACGGCAGCGTCACGGTTAGTAGCGGCACCACGACTTTAACGCGGGATATGCACTATTCCAATCTAACAATTAACGGAACCGGAACGATAATTGCCAACGGTTACCGGATTTTTGTTTCAGGAACCCTTGATATTTCTGGCGCCCAAACGGGCGCTATTACTTGGGGAAATGGCGGTCAACCCACAGGAACCATAGCGGCATCTTCTTCACCGAATTGGACTGTACCGGCCACGGGGGGAACGGGCATCGGCCCGAATGGAAATCAAGCAAACAGCTTCGGGGCATTCGCTTTCGGCGGCGACAATGGGGCGGGCGGAGCGGGTGGAAGCGGAGCAAATGCCGGTGGCAACAGCGGAGCACAAAAGACCGCTGTATACCGCGTCACAAACCCACAATTTACTACACCGCAAATCTTTCCGATCTGGATATTGGGCGGCAACAGCTCAATCCAGCCGATCACCGGCGGCATATCTGGGTCAACGGGTGGCGCCGGCGGCGGCGACGGAACAAACAGCGGGGGCTCTAGCAATTATGGTGGGTGGGGCGGCGGCCAAGTATATATTTTCGCCAACACCATTTATCGCGGCACAAATGCAAATGCAGGAATTATCGCTGCAAAGGGCGTGAACGGCGCAGCCGGTAGCAGCTCGACCGCAGGAAACACGGGCGGCGGCGGCGGCGGTTTTGCGTATGTTGTCGCGAACCATTTGACAGGATCGCTGATCATTGGCGCTATTGATGTATCAGGCGGCAATGGCGGCGCTGGCGGTAACGGTTTCGGCACCGGAAAGGGTGGCAACGGCGGTTATGCGGGATACGGCGGCAACTATGCTGTGATCGTGCTTAATCCCGGATCGGCCGTGACCGGGACTGCAAACACCGCGCCATCTACATCTCCCGGCACGGCGACCACAACGGCCGGGGCTTCCGGCGGAACCGCAGCAACCGTTCAAGGAAACCTGTGATGAAGCGTCTCGCGATCATCGCCGCGCTGATCTCGCACGCGGCATTTGCCGCCACCCTGACCGACAACTTCGGTCGCACTGTAACGGTATCGGGCAACACCTATTCCGTGTCCGGTGTCACCGTGACCGCGCCGAACGATACCGCCGCGCTGACGGTGTTGAACGGCATGGCTCCAGATGGCTGGGCTCCCCCGGCCGCCCCGTCAACGACCATCTCCGCGCTGGCGTTTGTCAATAGGTTCACGTCGGCCGAGCAGCAGGCAAACCTACTGTGGGCCATGCAACTATCGGCGGCTGCCGCATCGACAGGCGGTCAGATCGATGTAACCAACGCCGAACTGCTGGCCGGGATGAGCCAGCGTGTCGCAGCCGGCACTCTGACCCAGGCGCGCATGACGCAGATACTCAATCTGTCCGTGGCTTCACCGTAGCCTGGGGCTGCGGAGACGATCTCCCCAATCGCGGGGGTTGGGCTGCGTCAACAGCCCGAACCGTGCGGACGAACACCCGCACACGGATAAACCGTCCCGCTCCCTCGGCCGAGGGCGGGCCATCTTGGGTATGAATCTGCAATGGAGTCGAGTCCCGAACTGATCGCCTTCAGGCCCGCACGGCCTGTCGCCGCCTACCTGGGCGGTAAACGCAACCTGGCCAAGGCGGTGATTCACCGCCTGGCCGCCATCCCGCACGAAACCTATGTGGAGCCATTCGTAGGCATGGGTGGCATCTTCCTCCGCCGCCCGTTCCGCGCCAGGGCTGAGGTCATCAACGACATCAGTCAGGATGTCACCACGCTATTCCGCATCCTGCAGCGCCATTACGTGCCATTCCTGGAGATGCTGCGCTGGCAGATCACCAGCCGCGCGGAGTTTGAACGCCTGTCGGCCGCCAACCCTGACACGCTGACAGACCTGGAACGCGCGGCCCGCTTCCTCTACCTCCAGCGCACCGCGTTCGGCGGCAAGGTCACCGGCCAGAACTTCGGCGTGTCCGTGGCCATTGGTGGCCGCTTCGACATCACCAAGCTCGGTTCCATCCTGGAGGAAGCCCACGAACGCCTCGCCGGCGTGGTGATCGAGCGGCTGCCCTGGTACGAGCTGCTGCGCCGCTACGACCGCCCTGCAACGCTGTTCTACCTGGACCCACCCTACTGGGGGAACGAGACCGATTACGGCCCAGGCGTCTTCGCCCGCAGCGATTTCGAACGCCTGGCCGAGGCATTGTCAGGGCTGAAAGGCCACTTCCTGCTGTCGCTAAACGATCACCCCGAGGTGCGTCGGACCTTCAGTCCGTTCCAGATCGAGGCTGTCCAGACCACCTACACGGTGTCGAAGTCCGCCTCTCAATCCGCCGGCGAGGTCCTGATCACCCCGAAAAGCCCAGGCAGTTCGGGGAAATGAGCCTGACAGCGATTATACGGATCGACCAAATCGGCGAGGCCGGGGCAATCCCCGGCCAACCGACGCAGCAGCGCCGGCATCTCGGCCAACGGTCCATGGCGGTCGATCAAGGTCTGGACCCTAACCCGCCCCCGCCGAGGACACCGCCGGCACGCAACCACCAGCCAGTCCGTGCGCTGCGCCACATCCCCAAGCAGGATGGCTCCCCGAGGGCAATTAGTCGGTTCAGACACGTCGCTTAAAGGTCTCTAAGAGGTGGATCAGCCGCCGCTAAACGTGACTTCAAGGGTTCCAGATTC
>DAIEHR010000160.1 GCA_027353465.1 Acetobacteraceae bacterium
ACCCTGTTCATCGCCGGAATCCTGGCCCGCCTGGACGGCCCCATCCTGTGGGCGCTGCGTCAGGCCGACCTGTTCGCCCCCGGACTGACCGCGGCCGGATTGAACCCGGACCGAATCGTCTTCGCGGAAGCCGGCAAGGCCGTACTGCCGGTCATGGAGGAAGGCCTGCGCCATCCCGGCCTGTGCGCCGTGGTCGCCGAACACACCGGCCGGCTGAGCCTGGTCGCCTCCCGCCGCTTGCAACTGGCAGCGGAACAGACCGGCATCCTGGCCATCCTGATCCGCCGCAGCCACAGTTTTGACGACCCGGCACTGAACGAGCCCACCGCCGCTGTCACACGATGGCGAATTGCCGCCCTGCCCTCTCCACCGGCGCTGCCGCATGCCCCGGACACACCCGGCCTGGGTAGAGCCCGCTGGCGATTGGACCTGACACGATGCCGCGGCGGGGAGCCCGGAAGCTGGATAACGGAGGCTTGCGATGCGACGGGTCGTCTCGGTCTGGTTCCCGACATTGCCGACCGATCGGTTATGGCGGCCTGAGGGGGAGCAGCGCCCTGATACTCCCGTGGTCACCGCAACCAGCCGGGTAGTGGTATCGGCGAACCAGACCGCGGCGGACCTGGGCCTGCGTTCGGGCATGAAGGTGGCACAAGCGCAGGCCCTGGTGCCCGGGCTTCAGGTTCATGACGCGGACCCGGCGGGCGATGCGGCGTTATTGCACCGGCTGGCGCAAGCCTGTCTGCGCTATTCCCCGCTGACAGCGGTGGATTTGCCGGACGGGCTGTGGATCGACGTGACCGGTAGCACCCACCTGCATGGCGGGGAGGCCAGGCTGCTGCGCGATCTGGTCGTTCGGCTGCAATGCCAAGGCCTGGCCGCCCGCGCCGCCGTCGCCGACACGCCGGCGGTCGCGCATGCGGTTGCCCGTTTCGGTGCGGGCGGGGTGGTGCCCCCCGGTTCCGACGCAATCGGCGGCTTCCCGATCGAGGCGCTAAGACTGCCCGCCGATATGCTGGCCAATCTGCGGCTGATGGGATTTGAACATGTCGGCCCCCTGTCTGCCGCCGCAAGGGCGCCCCTGGTGCGGCGCTTCGGGCCGGTGCTGGCGGCAAGGCTGGATCAGGCGGCCGGGATTTTGTTCGAACCGATCGTGCCGATAACCCCCCATGCGTCGATCCAGGCGAGGCGAACCTTTGTCGAGCCGCTGCTGACGGCGGCAGCCTTTTCCACCGTCATCGCCACTCTGGTTGATGAAATATGTAGCGAACTGGAAACGGCCGGCATGGGCGCCCGCGGCCTGGATCTGCGGTTCGAACGCGTGGACGGGACGGTTCAGGCCATCCGCATCGGCACCGCCCGTCCGGTGCGGGATGCCCGGCATCTGGGACGCATGCTGGATGAACGGCTGGAACGGGTCGATCCCGGCCTGGGCGTGGAGGCGATGCACCTGATCGTCACCAGGGCCGATCCGTTGGGCTTCGTCCAAACCGCCTCGTCCCTGCTGGAGGATCCCTCTCCGGACATCGCCCCGCTGGTCGATCGCCTGGCCAACCGGCTCGGAGAAACCGCTGTATATCGCATCGCGCCCCTGGAAAGCGACGTGCCGGAACGGTCGGTACGCATCGTGCCGGCATTGACTCGTCTCACCGGTAGCTGGCCGGCCGATCTGCCAAGGCCGGTGCGGCTGCTAAACCCGCCACAGTCGATCGAGGCGATGGCTCTACTGCCGGACCACCCGCCAATCGCCTTCACCTGGCGACGGGTGCGTCACCGCGTGCGTCACGCCGACGGGCCGGAACGCATCGCCGGGGAATGGTGGAAGCGCGACGGGGAATGGTCATCGGTACGAGACTACTTCCAGGTGGAAGACGACAGCGGCCGTCGTTTCTGGGTGTTCCGGAGAGGGAACGGCAGCGACCTTCAGACAGGAGATATGCGATGGTTCCTGCATGGGCTGTTCTAAGCGAATGGCATCTTTTATCGGAGATGCGGGACACATCGTTTAATCGCCAGAAAGGCAATTTTAACACGGAGAAAAAACGAGAACCACGGAGGGCCACGGAGAATGAAAATATAGCGCTTCGCGCGAAGCGTTTTCAACGGTCTATAACTGAATTCTATACTGAACCCACGCAAACATCCAAGTCAGCCCCCTTCTCCGTGGCCCCCCGTGGCCCTCGTTCTGCCTCCGTGTTGAAAAACCGGCCCGGCGATCAGCACGAACCAATCCAAAGCCCCTTCCATGACAAAACCCCAGCCCTACACCGAACTCCAGGTCACCACGAACTACAGTTTCCTCCGCGGCGCCTCCCAAATCGAGGAACTGATAGGCCGCGCCGCCGTGCTGGGCATGAAGGAACTCGCCGTCACCGACAGGAACTCCCTGGCCGGCATCGTGCGTGCCCATCAACGCGCCAGGGAAGCCAGTATCCGCCTGATCGTCGGTTGCCGCCTGGACCTGACCGGCGGCCCGTCGGTGCTGGTCTATCCAACGACCCGAACCGGCTATTCCCGCCTGACCCGCCTGCTGACACTGGGCAAGGAACGCGCCGGCAAGGGGAAATGCACCCTGCACTGGCCCGACCTGGCAACAGCATCGGAAGACCTGATCGCCATCCTCTGCACCGACCCCACAGCAGACAACCTTCAACGCCTGAAAGCGGATTTCAAAGACCGCGCCTACGTTGCCCTGACCCTGATGCACCGCCCCAACGACGCCGTCCGCCTGCGCACCATCGCCGACACCGCCGCCGCTTTGGGCGTACCGGCGGTCGCCACCAACGACGTGCTGTATCATGCCCCCGGCCGGCGCATCCTGCAGGACGTGCTGACCTGCATCCGCGAGGGCCGCACCATCGACGAACTCGGCCACCGCCGGGAACGGTCCTGCGTGCGGCATCTTCAGGCGCCGGACGAAATGATTCGCCTGTTCGCCCGCCATCCCGACGCCATTGCCCGCACCCGGGAAATCGCCGATCGTTGCCGGTTCAGCCTGAACGAACTGCGTTACCAGTATCCGCATGAGGTCCGCATCGCCGGACTGACCGCGCAACAAACCCTGGAACAACGCACCTGGGAAAGTGCCGCGATACGCTATCCCGAAGGCGTTCCGGAAAAGGTCGCCGAACAACTTCGTCACGAACTCGGTCTGATCGCCAGCCTGGACTACGCGCCCTACTTCCTGACCGTTGACAGCATCGTCCGCTATGCCCGCTCGCAAGGCATCCTGTGTCAGGGACGCGGATCGGCCGCCAACTCGGCGGTGTGTTTCGTGCTGGGAATCACCTCCATCGACCCCGCCCGCGGCGACCTGCTGTTCGAACGTTTCGTCAGTGCCGAACGTAAGGAACCGCCCGATATCGACGTGGATTTCGAGCATGAGCGCCGTGAGGAAGTCATCCAGTGGATCTACAACACCTATGGCCGCCATCGCGCCGCGTTATGCTCCACCATCATCCGCTATCGCGGCCGTGGCGCCGTCCGTGACGTCGGCAAGGCACTGGGATTAACCGAGGACGTGACCGGCGCGCTGGCGTCCCAGGTCTGGAGCTGGAGCGAGGAAGGCGTCGCCGAGGAACACGCCGCCGCACTGAACTTCAATCTGGAAGACCGCCGCCTGCGCCTCACGCTGGACCTCGCGCGCGCCCTGATCGGCTTCCCGCGCCACATGTCGCAGCACCCGGGCGGTTTCGTTTTGACTGAAGACCGTTTGGACGACCTGGTGCCGATCGAACCCGCCAGCATGGAAAACCGCCAGGTGGTCGAATGGGACAAAGACGACATCGACGCCCTCCGATTCATGAAAGTCGATGTGCTCGGTTTGGGCATGCTGGGCTGCATGAGACGGGCGTTCGATCTGCTGTCGGAACACAAAAACCAGCGTCTGGATCTGGCAACGATCCCGGCCGAGGACCCGGCGACCTATGCGATGATCCGCAAGGCCGACACGCTGGGCACGTTCCAGATTGAAAGCCGGGCGCAGATGTCGATGCTGCCGCGGCTGAAGCCAAGGACATTCTACGACATTGTCATCCAGGTCGCGATCGTACGGCCCGGCCCGATTCAAGGCGACATGGTGCATCCGT
>DAIEHR010000161.1 GCA_027353465.1 Acetobacteraceae bacterium
CCCGCTACCCCATCAAAAGCGAGGAGCCCGGCAATCAGTCGCCTCGGCACCGGCAAGCATCAGCTGGTTACGATTTACCCTGGTCTCGTAAGCCAAGGATGTACGCGGACAAGTCGTCGATCTCCTCGTGAGAGAGATGCAGATCCGGCATCCGATCGTGCGGCGTTTGCAGGAAAACACGCAAAGCCATCGGCGTCATGGATTTTTGCGCGGCGATGTCACGGAAGCTGGGCGCCCCGGTGCTGGTGGCCCGGTCCTGACCAGAGGCGACGACGTGGCAGTTGACACACCACTTTTCGGCAAGGCGATGACCGGCGTCCGGGTCTTGCGCACGGCCCGGAGATATCGAGATGGCCAGCAGCAGAAGCCCTGCCGCACATGTTCTTCCGATCATTCGAATAACCCTCGCTGACACTGCAACGCAACGACTACGCCCATAGTCAGGGGCCTGCATTGATCGCCGTCAACACAGTATTCTATTGTTATATCGGAACATGATCTTGACTCACGTCAATGCGCCATGGCCCCCGCGCGCGTCCCCTGCGTCTAAAGTCAGGTCGATAGGGGAATTCCATGACGAACGCATCCGACTATCTTCGGTGGTTCAAGGACCTGCGATTGGACGACGTGCCGCTGGTCGGCGGCAAGAACGCATCTCTGGGAGAAATGTATCGCGACCTCAGCGGCCAGGGCGTTCATGTGCCCAATGGCTTCGCACTGACGGTTCGCGCCTACCACGAAGCCATCAAAGAGGCCGGCGCAGGACCGAAACTGCACGCGCTGCTGGACACACTGAACATCACCGACGTCGCAACACTGGCAACCAACGCGGCCGAGGCTCGGCGGCTGGTGTATGCCGCCACCGGCGGCGCCGCCCTGCGGGACCGGATCGCCGACGCTTACCGGATGCTGGAAGACGAATACGGCGCCAACGTCGCGGTCGCGGTCCGCAGCTCCGCCACCGCCGAGGATCTGCCCACCGCCAGCTTTGCCGGCCAGCATGAAAGCTTCCTGAACGTCACCGGCCTCGATGACCTGGTGGAGGCATGCCGCGAATGCTTCGCGTCGCTGTTCACCGACCGGGCGATCGTTTACCGGGTGAACAACGGTTTCGACCATTTCAAGGTCGGCCTGTCGGTCGGCGTGATGAAAATGGTCCGCTCCGATCGGGCATCGAGTGGGGTGATCTTTACACTCGACACCGAATCCGGCTTCCGCGACGTCGTGCTGATCACAGGCTCCTATGGCTTGGGGGAGAATGTCGTCCAGGGCAAGGTCGATCCCGACGAATACTTCGTCCACAAGCCGACATTCGCCCTGGGACACAGGGCGGTCCTGCGACGCATACTGGGCCAGAAGCAGTTGACCATGGTGCTGGCGGGCGGTCACATCGGATCGACGACCAAGGATGAGGCGACGCCGATGGACAAACAGCGTCGGTTTTGCCTGACCGATGGCGAGGTCATCACACTTGCCGCGCATGCTATCGCGATCGAAAAGCATTATTCTCACCGAGCCGGCCATGCGGTGCCGATGGATGTCGAGTGGGCGAAGGACGCTGACACCGGGCGGCTATTCATCGTGCAGGCCCGCCCGGAAACCGTGGTGTCACGCAAATCCGCGACGATGCTGGAGAGTTATGCCCTGACCGGCAGCGGGCCGATCCTCGTGACGGGCAAAGCCGTCGGCGAGAAAGTCGGTTCCGGCATCGTCCATGTCGTCAAATCAGCGGAAGACCTGAAGACGTTCAAAGCCGGCGAGGTCCTGGTCGCACGCTCCACCAGCCCGGACTGGGAACCGGTGATGAAAACCGCCGGCGCGATCGTCACCGATCATGGCGGGCGCACCTGCCATGCCGCGATCGTCGCCCGCGAACTGGGTGTGCCGGCGGTGGTGGGCGCGGAGAACGCCACCACCGCCCTGCAAACCGGCGCTCGGGTCACCATCTCCTGCGCCGGCGGCGAAACCGGCGTGGTCTATGCGGGCGACATTCCGTTTGAGGTGACGCGAACCGATGTCGGCGCGCTAACCATGCCGAAGACGCGGATCATGGTGAACCTGGGCAATCCCGACCAGGCGTTCCGCACCGCGATGATCCCCAACGCCGGCGTCGGCCTGGCCCGGATGGAGTTCATCATCAACGAGCATATCGGCATTCATCCGATGGCGCTGGTGCACCCGGACCGAGTCCCCGAGCGGGAACGCGTTCGTATCTTCGAACGTGTCGCCGGGTATGTCTCGCCGCGGGAGTATTTCGTCCGCAACCTCGCTGAAGGCGTGGGCACGATCGCCGCGGCGTTCTATCCAAAGCCGGTCATCGTCCGTTTGTCCGACTTCAAAACCAACGAATACGCCGAACTTCTGGGCGGCACGACATTTGAACCGCGGGAATCCAACCCGATGCTGGGTTTTCGTGGCGCCTCCCGCTACGCCCATCCCGCCTACGCTGACGGATTCGCCCTGGAATGCGAAGCGCTGACGCGCGTGCGCAACGACATGGGGATGTCCAACCTGATCGTCATGGTGCCATTCTGCCGCCGCGTGCCGGAGGCGGAAAGCGTCCTGTCCGAAATGGCGCGCCACGGCCTGGCGCGCGGAGCCAATGGACTGGAGGTCTATGTGATGTGCGAGATCCCCAACAACGTGATCCAGGCTGACGCGTTTGCCGGGGTGTTCGATGGATTTTCCATCGGATCGAACGACCTGACTCAGCTGACGCTGGGGGTGGACCGCGATTCGGAAATCGTTGCATTCGATTTCGACGAACGTGACCCGGGGATGTTCGAGATGCTGCGGATGGCCGTGGCGGGGGCGCACCGCAACGGCCGCAAAGTCGGTATCTGCGGCGAGGCCCCCGCCAACTACCCCGAAGTCGCTCGGTTTTTGGCCGATATCGGGATCGATTCAATCAGCGTGAACCCGTCCAGCCTGTTGCGCACGATTGGGATCGTCAACGACGCCGAGACTTCCAGGGCGGCGCGGTAAGATGGCGCGGATCGTTACGATAACGATGAATCCGGCCATCGATGTGGCCTGCGTTGCGCCCCATGTGCGCCCCACGCATAAAATCCGCTCCTCGGCGGAGCAACTTGATCCGGGCGGCGGCGGGATCAATGTGGCTCGGGTGATCGACGCCCTGGGTGGGGACACGCTGGCGCTGGTCATGACAGGCGGTGCAACCGGCACTTTGATGGAGACGCTGCTGACCGAGTCCGGGGTGCCATGGCAGAGCCTTCCAATTGCCGGCCGAAACAGGATCAGCATGAACATCCAAGACCGCGAAAGCGGCCTGGAATACCGGTTCGTGCCCGAAGGACCCGTGGTGGAACACGATGAATGGGCCTCGGCACTGACCATGCTGGAAACCATCGAAGCGGAGTGGATCGTCGCCAGCGGCAGCCTGCCGCCCGGCGTCCCGGAGGACTTCTATGCCAGGGCGGCGGCAATCGCCGCCAGACGCGGGCAGAAATTCGCCCTGGACACCTCGGGCGCCGCATTACGGGCCGCCGTGTCGGCGCCGATCCACCTGTTGAAGGCAAGCCTGGGGGAACTGGCATTTCTGGCCGGTCGGCCGCTGCCGGATCCGGCAACCCGGGACGAGGAGATCACCTTGCTGTTGCGCGCGGGGAATATCCGGAAAGTCGCGGTCAGTCTCGGCGCCGGCGGTGCGGTGCTCGGCGGAGCCGGCGGCATCATCCACTCGCCTGCGATGCCGGTGGACGAATGCGGGGCCGTCGGCGCCGGTGACAGCTTTCTGGCAGGACTTGTATTGGGATTTACCCGGGGACTATCGGATCGAAATGCCCTGGCGTTTGCCACCGCCGCGGGGGCCGTGGCGGTGGCAACCTATGGAACGGCCAGGGTGGACCGCCGGCATGTCGAGGACCTGTACCGAACCTGGTTGGGAACGGCCCCTTAATGCCCCTGCCAGGCATCGAACCGCTGCCGCAGCTTCGGCAGATTGTCGTGCCAAAACCCGGCGTCGAGCCGCAGGCCCGCAGCCATATTGGCCGGCGCACTGGGTGAAACCGCTGCCAGTTCCGGCGCCAAACCGTCGTTCAAACCCTTTGCGACGCCCCCGTCCCCGCTGTGCTCCAGCAGCTTCAGCTCCACTGCCGGCATGCCGGTAAAATACAGGAACTGCATCGCCATTTTGGCGGATGGGCTGCCTTTCATGATCGCCCAACTCTCAATCTCGAACAGGCTGCCGTTGAATTGGAGGCCGAAATTCTTGTGGGCATGCTCTGCCATGCTGGCGACCTGGCTACTGGGCGCACTGGTCATCAGGACATCACCCGAGGCAAGAATCCGCGCGGCCTCGACCTCGGTGGACCACCATTCGATATAGGGCTTCAACTGGTCGAGTTTCCGGAACGCCCGGTCAACGCCGTCGGACGTCGATAGTGTCTTGTAAACATCGGCAGGTGCGACACCATCCGCCATCAACGCGAATTCCAGGTTCCCCCGAACGCCTTTGTGCAGGCCGCGCTTGCCCGGATATTTCGCCACATCCCAGAAATCCGCCCACGACGGCGCGACAGGCAGCTTATCCTTATCCCAGGCCAGAACCGTGGTGCTGACCATCGCGCCCAGGCCGCAATCACTGACCGCCTGCGGCGCATAATGATCCTTGCCGCCAATCGCCGCCCAATCCAGCTTTTCAAACAGGCCTTCGCCGCAACCGACCGATAGCTCGTCCGCATCAACCATCACCAGATCCCACTGGTTTTCGGTTGCCTTGGCCTGGGTACGCAGCATGTCGATGCCGCCATCCCAAGTTGATTGCTGGACAGGTGTCGCGGTGACAGCCGTGAAAGGCTGCACATAGGCGAACTCGATCGCCCGCTGCACAGACGCATCGCGCGTGACAATCATCAAATCGTTAGGGCTGGCGAAGGCCGGTGGCGAGGCCGCTGCCGGGACGGCGAGCAGCGCCACGGCGGCCAGGAGCGTGCGGACGGGCATGAACAGACGGATTTCCGGCTTCCTGAGGTTGAATGGACGCTACAGGCCGGCGCCTATTTGAGCAACGACCCCCCTGGAAACAAGTGTGTGCCACAATCCGTTGCCACGCCAAACCGGGTAACCACAAAATGCCGCACTTTTTGTCCAGCGGCCGAACCGGCGGTACGCGGGCTCTGAACAGAGCGGGTCAGCTGGCTACGGCCAGCAACTGATCGATAACCGAGGCATTGCCACAGAATTCATGACTCCGCTCCCGCGCGGTGCCGGCCGCCAGTTCGCGCCCGCACGTGCGGGAATCCCCACATCTGGCACACGTCACCTCCATATCGCGGATCACCGGCGCAAGCGCCCGCCGCAGTTCGGCCGGATCCAATCCGCGCGCGAGGATCATTCGATCCATCAACTCGCTGTGGTCGCCAATCATCGGCACGACATCGCGCAGATCGGAATCGGTAACGCCAATGTCCGCTGCAATGCGTTCCAGGTCGGCACGCGACAATGAAGCGAGTTCATTGTCGCGGCTCGCGCGAGCCTTGATCCAGTCGAAAATCCTGCCCAACAGGGTCGGTGTGTGGGATGTAGACATGTGTTGCGTCTCCCGGACGGATTATCCCGAAGACGCTGGCACGTTTTCCCAGCCGCCGGTTTGATGTGTGTCAAGAACCCCAGCAAACTGGCCGGGCGGCGCCCATTCGCTACCCGCCCAGGATCGTCCCAACCTGGAGTCCAGCCTCGGCTGCGGCGATTTTCTTGCCGCCGTCCCATCGCACGCGATGAACCTCGATAAAGCCACCCTGGCCATGGATCGTCAGGCTGGAACCGGCTTGTGCCACGACCTGGCCGATTTTCCGGCCCTTCACCTCGGCGAATGTCCGAGCGATGCGCTTGGTGCTCTCGAACAGGAACAGCTTCTTGCCATCGTGCGTCGTCCAGGCCCCGGGGGCGGGATTACAGCCGCGAATCAGGTTGAACGTCTGGTCCACATGGGTCGCCCAGTGGATCTGGGACTCGGCTTCCCGGATGATACCCTCATAGCCAGCGTTGGGTTCGTATTGCGCGATGGCGGGAGCCTTGCCGGCGACCACCATGTCGGCGACCTCGATCAGGCCGGCGATACCCATCGGGAATATTTTACCGAAATAAAGGCTCCCTAACGTATCCTCCGGTTCGATCCGAACCGCTCGGGTCAGCATCACCGGGCCTTCGTCCAGGCCGTCGGTCGGGCGGAAGATACTGAAGCCGGTTTCCTGGCGGCCGAGAATGATCGACCAACTCATGGATGAAGCGCCGCGATGCAGCGGCAACAGGCTAGGGTGAAACTGGATCGTGCCGAATTTGGGGATGTTACAGAAATCCTGGGGCACGAACTGGGTCACATACGCCATGACCCCAATATCCGCCCTGGCGGCACGCAGGGCTTCCAGCGCCTCCGGGTCGGTCAACTTGGGGAACTGGTGGGTGGGGATGCCAGCCGCCTCGCCCGCCAGGCGCAGCGGATCGGGGCGCCCCTTTTCCGGGGCGCAGAAAACCGCCGCGACCTCATCGCCGCGCGCCAGGAAAGCCTCCAGCGTTGCCTTGCCGAAATCCTGCTGACCGATGATAGCGACGCGCATGTCGTTCCTCCACTTTTCCCGACCCATAATGCGGTTTGGACGGGGATGCTGTCGAGGGCGCCCGGCTGCCGCTCTTGGCATCGCGCGATCCGCCGGGTAACACGACTGCCGACCCGGGAGAGATTGCCGCATGACCATCGAAGACACCGTCATCACCAGCCGCGACGGACGCATCGGACGTATCGTGCTGAACCGGCCAAAGGCCTTGAACGCGCTGGACCTGGGCATGCTGCGCGCCTGCGCCGCGATTTTGGAAACATGGCGGCACGATCCGCATGTCGATGCCGTGGTGATTGAGGGCGCCGGCGATCGCGCCTTCTGCGCCGGCGGCGATATCCGCTTTCTGCGCGACGGCCAGTTGTCTGGCGATCGCACCGAGGTCGATCGGTTCTTCACCGAAGAATACAACCTGAATATGACCATCGCGACCTATCCGAAGCCATATATCGCGTTGATCGACGGAATCTGCATGGGCGGCGGCATAGGTATGTCGGTGCATGGCCATTACCGCGTCGCCACCGAACATGCCGGTTTCGGCATGCCAGAAACAATTATCGGCTTCTTCCCCGACATCGGCGGCACCTTCCTGCTGCCGCGCCTGCCGGGTGAATTGGGCATGTATCTGGGCCTGACCGGCCAGCGCATCAACGGCGCCGACGCGGTCCATGCCGGCCTGGCCACCCATTTCACCCCACGCGCTCGGTTGAAAGACCTTTCGGCCGCCCTGGCCCTCGACGGCATCGCGGCGCTGGCCGCCTTCAACGAGGCGCTGCCGCCGTTCTCGCTAGCGGATCGGCGCGCCTCTATCGACCATTGCTTCTCCGCGCCCAGGGTGCCGGAGATCGTGGCGCGCCTGGAAGCCGATGGGTCGGCGTGGGCACAAGACGCGCTGAAGGCACTGCGCCACGTCTCACCCTCCGCGCTTTATTGGACACTGTTGGCCCTGCGCCGCGGCCGTGATCTGAACCTGCGGGACGCGCTGGACGCGGAGTTCGCGCTGACCAAAACCACCATGGCGCATCCGGACTTCGCGGAAGGCGTGCGCGCGATGGTGGTGGACAAGGACCGCAAGCCGGCCTGGCAACCCGCCAGGATCGAGGACGTCGATCCGGCCAGGATCGCGGCCCTGTTCGGCCCCTGAAACTCCTATTGTCCGGAGCAGCATGCCCGTATGCCGGCGTTCATCTGCACGACCTGCGGCTGCCAGTATCCCCATACCGATGCCCCGCCAGCGGGTTGTCTGATCTGCCAGGACGATCGGCAATACGTCAATCCGGCGGGTCAGACCTGGACCACTCTGCCAGCGATGCGGCAAACCCATTTCAACGCGTTCCGCCGCCTGGAAACCGGCCTGATGGGCATCGGCACCTTTCCCAGCTTCGCGATCGGACAGCGCGCCTTGATGGTGCGTACGCCGACCGGAACCATCCTATGGGACTGTATAAGCTTCCTGGACGACACCACTGTTACGCTGATCAAGGCTTTGGGCGGCCTGACGGGCATCGCATGCTCCCACCCGCATTTTCTTGCTTCGGTGGTGGAATGGAGTCACGCCTTCGACAGCATCCCGGTGTACCTGCATGCCATGGACCGCAAATTCGTCACACGTTCCGATCCGGTGATCACCTTCTGGGAGGGTGACCACCTGGAACTTGCGGAAGGCTTGACCTTGATCCGCTGCGGCGGTCATTTCCCCGGCAGTTCGGTCTTGCACTGGGCCCAAGGCGCGGATGGCAAGGGCGCTCTGCTGACCGGGGACACGGTGCAGGTGCGTCCGGATAAGGGCCTGACGTTCATGCACAGCTATCCGAACTTGATTCCCCTGGACGCCGGACGCGTTCTCAATATCGCGGAGGCGCTGAAACCATGGCCATTCGAAGCCATTTACGGCGGCTGGTGGGAGCGTGTGATTCCCGATAATGCCAAGGCTGTGATGGCGGCCTCGGTTCAACACTACATCGATGCGGTGACCGGGTCGCTGGAACTGTTCTAGCGCGCAAACCCTGGCGCCAGCCGCGGGCTGGAAGAACGGGCGCGGGTCGGTTCATCGCTGTCATGATGACAAACAAAAAGACCGGCAATCCTGGTGGAGCGAACCACAAGGCTTGCCGGTCGATTAGTTAAGCACTTGGCGGTTCCGGGCTAAACGCCCGGAGCCAAAGGCTTAGCGAACGGAGGTGATCGCGTTCCGGTTCTGCGCCCAGGCTTGCTCCGTGGAGCCCTGCGCGGTCGGACGATCCTTGCCGTAGCTGATCGTGGTCATGCGGGCAGCAGCAACGCCCTTGGCCTTCAGATAAGCCGCGGCGGCATTCGCGCGGCGGTTGCCGAGCGCCAGGTTGTATTCTTCCGTGCCACGCTCATCGCAGTTGCCAGCGATCTGAACATTGTTGGTCGCATATTTCGCGAGCCACGCGGCCTGCTTGTCCAGAGTGGCCTTCGCGTCATCGCGGAGGCCGGACTTGTTGAAGTCATAGAAAACGCGATCGCCGACATTGGCGACCAGGTCTTCCTGGCTGCCCGGCACGATGCTGGAGGCAACCGGAGCAGGAGTGGCCGGCGTGGTTGTTGCAGGTGTGGAGCACGCCGCCAGCAGGGCGACGGCGGACAGAGCGCCGAGGATCTTGATGTTCATCTTTTATTCGTCCCTGGATGGGGTGCAATCCAAATGCGCGAACACAGCCCGCGCAGGAAGAAACGGTAATCCGTTCCGTCCGCGTGAGCGATTAACGTGTTCAGCCGATGGCGGTCAAGTTCCCATAGACATTAAAAGACCTCATAGCACCTATGTTGCACACTCAACACAGTGCTGATAGCCGTTTGTCACACTATGGAAACGCAATGGCGCGCGATTAGGTTCCCAGCGGCGACCATGCGGGGTCGGACGCATCAGTCGGGGTTTCCGCCGGACGTTCGTTGAACCCTGTGATATCGACCGACACCAACCGTGAGGAAAATCCGCGTCCGCGTGAGTCCTGCGACCGGGTTTCCCGCCAGAACATCAGCACGCGCCCGTTCGGGGCGAAGGTTGGCCCCTCCACCAGCCAGCCCTCGGACAGGATGCGTTCGCCGGATCCATCCGGATGCATCACGCCAATGGCGAAGTTGGACGTATCGCCGGCATAGCGCGTGAACGCGATCAGGTCGCCGCGCGGAGACCAGACCGGCGTCGCATATTTTCCATTTCCGAAACTGATGCGCTTCGCATCGCCTCCCCCCGCCCCCATGACGTAGATCTGCTGGTCGCCGCCGCGATCCGATGCAAACGCGATCTGGGAGCCGTCCGGGCTGAAGCACGGACTGACGTCGATCGAACCGGAATTGGTAAGCCGCCGCGGCGAATGGGTACTGAGGTCCATAGACACGATGTCCGAACCGCCGCCATTGGCCACCGCCATGATGACGCCGCTGCCGTCCGGGGAAAACCGCGGCGCGAAGGTCATGCCGGCAAAATCGCCCAGCAGCCGTTGCTGGCCAGAAGACAAGTTGAACAGATACACCCGTGGCCGGTTGTTCGCGTAGCTCATGAACGCGATCTCATCGCGCGTCGGATGGAAGCGCGGGGTCAGCACCAGCCAGGAACCGTCTGTCAGCAACCGGTTGTTTTCACTGTCCTGGTCCATGATCGCCAGCCGCTTGGTGCGGCGGTCGCGCGGGCCGGTGGCCGAGATATAGACGATGCGGGTATCGAAATAGCCTTTCTCGCCCAGCAGCCGCTCGTAGATCACGTCGGCCATGATGTGGGCGATGCGACGCCAGTTACCTTGGGTCGTGGTGTAGGCCGTGCCCTGAATCTGGGTCTGCGGCAGAATATCCCACAACCGGAACTCCACCCGCACCTGTCCACCGCCCAGAATCTGGACGCTGCCGGTTACCAGCGCCTGCGCGCCGGTCGGCTTCCAGTTTGCGAAGTTCGGCGCACCGGATGTCACGGCACCCGCCTGGATGAACGCTGACTGATCGATCAGCCGGAACAGCCCGCTGCGCGCAAGGTCGGCGCTGATCACGCCGGCGATTTCATGCCCAAGCTGCGCGGACGCGCCGTCAGGCCCGCCAAGATCGGGCACAGCGATCGGTATCGGTTCGCTGCGCGCACGATCGACGTCGATCACGGCGGACTGCCCACCGCCCTTCGCCCCGGACGGCGCGGCGGGTTCGGCAAACACGGGCACAGGCGCCGCCGCCAGCAATACAGCCGCGCTGGCGATCAGCCGGCGACGGCCAACAGAGGTATTCGGAATGTAGATCATGACATTGTCTTCCACCTGTTGCGGTTGCCTTGCAACGCGTTCGGTTTAGTCATCGCGGGAATGTGTCGATCGGTTATCGTCATGGCCTGAACCGGAAGGTCAGAACATTCACTTTCCCAAGGACGTTGTTGGGTAGCGGCAAGTTGGCACAGCGCGGATCCATGATCGCGCGCACCGCCCGTTCCGCGAACGCCCGGAATCGGGGATCGCCCATGCGCCCCGAATCGTCGCCCGCCACATCCACCCGACGCGCGACGCCGGTTGCGTCGGTGGTGACGGTCAGCATAACGCTTTGCTTGTCGATATCCAGTGCGCCCGCATCCTTCGTCCAGCACTCACGCACATGATCGCCGATGGCGCCGCGCTGTTGGCCAGTCAGTGCCGCCGTATCATTGCCGGTGGGGTTGTCGCGACCGCCAGCCGCCGGATTCGCCCGAGCTTTCGGCGGTTTGGTCTGCGCGAGCTGCTGGCGCAGCTTTTCCAGCGTGTTCTCCACCGACGTGCTGTTCGGGACGGCGTTCTTCGTGATGTTCGGCTGCGACGTCGTGCTGGGGGGCATCGGCGGCGGCGGCACAGGCGGCGGGGGCAAGGGGAGCGGCGGCTCGTTCTTCGGCGGGGTCGGGGTCGGCGGAGTCGGCGGGGCGGGCGGCGGCGGCACAACAACCGGCGATGGCGCGGGCTCCGGCGGCGGGGTCGGTTGCGGCGGCGTGGGTGACGGGGGCGCCGGCTCCACATGGCTTTGCGGCGGGGGTGGTGGGGGCGGTGGGGGGGGCGGCGGAGCCTCAATCGGCTGCGGCTTCGGCGGCTGGTTCACCGGCGGTGCGGGCGTGGCATCGGCTTTTGACTGGGCCTGCGACGCCGATTTGACGTCGCCAAACACCATCGCCACCTCGGTTTCCGGCGGTGTTTCGTCTTTCGGCGTGAACGACGGCAGGCCAATCAGTAGGATGAGCAGCACCGTCAGATGCAGCACGCCCGACACGATCAGGCTTCGGCGTAGAACCGGGGTCATGCCGGATCCCTGGGACCGAAGCCTGTCGCCGCCGCGGAAAAGTTGCTGGAGCACCGGCCGGTCACCAAATCAGGGTCAAAAGGAAGCCGGACTTCCGTCCCCGACCGTGGAAGTTCGGCGACAGAAGGCCGGGATGGCATAGCCGAGCCGCATGGCCGCGAGAGGATTTTCCAATGCTCATCCGTCGCACGCCGCTACTTGCGCGGCCCGGAAGCGGGCTTGGCGGCGGGCGCGGCAGGGCCTGGAGCTCCGGCCTGTTCAGCCAGCAGGGCAACCTTGGTAAATCCGCCCTGAGTAATAGTCCCCATTACCTCCATGATTCGCCCATAGGCCAAATCCTTGTCGCCCCGGACAAAAATCCGCCGCTCGGGATTATTCTTCGAGATCGCTTGCAACTTGGTCACCAGATCGCCGATCTCCACCGCTTCATCCTGCAGGAAAATCGAGCCATCGGCCTTGATCGAAACCGTCAACGGCTCGCTGTCGCTGTTCAACTGCTGCGCGCTGGTCTTGGGCAGATCGACGGACACGCCAGAGGTCATCAGCGGTGCGGTGACCATGAAGATGATCAGCAGCACCAGCATGACATCGACCAGCGGCGTGACGTTGATCTCCGCCAGCGGCCGGTAACGCCCGCGCCGCCCGCCACGCCCGGAGTTCATGGACATTGCCATGGCTTAGGCCCGCTCTTCGCTTTGACGCGACAGGATCGCACTGAACTCACTGCCGAAATTGTCCAGGCGGCCGGCGAAACGCGACAGGCTGTTGCTGATCTGGTTATAGGCCAGCACGGCCGGGATCGCCGCGACCAGGCCGATCGCGGTGGCGAACAGCGCCTCGGCGATGCCGGGGGCCACGACCGCGAGGTTGGTATTGTGCATCGCCGCGATGGCGGAGAATGAGTGCATGATGCCCCAAACCGTGCCGAACAGACCGATGAACGGGGCGGTCGCGCCGACGCTGGCCAGAAAGATCATCCAGCGTTCGATGCGGTCCATCTCCCGCTGCACGGTCACGGTGATGGCGCGATCGATGCGTTCCCGCACGCTGGTGTGGGAGATATCGGCCCCGGCAACGCGCACCGAACGGCGCCATTCGCCCATCGCGGCCGCGAACACGGCGGCCATCGGGTGATTCGGGTTAGTGCCTTCGCGGTCGAACAGGTCGTCCAAGCTGCCGCCGGACCAGAACCGGTCCTCGAACGCGTTGGCTTCCTTATTGACCTTACGCAGCGTGGTCCATTTCTCGAACACCACCGCCCAGACCCAGATGCTGGCGCTCAACAGGCCAAGCATTACCAGTTTGACGACGATGTCGGCTTGCATGAACAAGCCCCAAAGCGACAGGTCGCCGCCCGCCGTTCCCAGGTTTACCGCATCCACTGCCCGATCCACTGCCTAATCCCCTTCTTTGGTCGCCGTTCCGGCGTCATCACGCATGCTGACCAACACCTCCCGCCATCGGGGCGGAATGCGGGCCGGCTTGTTTCCTACGAGTCGGACGCAGGCGAGCTTGATGCGCAACGTCGCGCAGACCCCGTTCGGGCCGCGCACCGTCTGGCGCAATAAGGCGGTTGCCCCGCCCACGTCCATAATTTCCGTCTCAACCACCAAAAGATCGTCGAGCATCGCGGGGCGCTGATAATCTATTTCAAGGCGATGCACCATGAACATCAGACCAAATCGCTCAACCATCCCAGCATGCGGGATTCCCGCGTCACGCAGGGCTTCCGTTCGGCCACGTTCGGCGTACCCAAGGTAGTTCGCGTGATAGACCACCCCGCCGGCATCGGTGTCTTCATAATAGACACGCAAGGAATAGCGGTGGGTGGATTGCGGATTAGCAATCATTTAGGCGAACCGGCTGAGGGGCGATTGCGAAATAACCGCTTCGACGGGCGCTGGGTCGGTGGAGACCGTCATGGCGGGCTCAGGCTCGCCATCCACGGCTTGCAGTGCCAATCCGGGAAAAGGCGTGGATAGCGGGCCTGCGCCCGCTATGACGACAAAATTCCAGAGGCTTTCTTCAAAGAAGTCGCTCGTCTCGCACGATGTCCTCAGGTTGAATCGGCCGCTCACGCCTCGTCCCCCAGCACATCCAGCAACGGCATCCCGGTTCGCGGCACTTTCAGCCCCAGATGCCGCCACCCTGGCTCGCCCAGCATGCGGCCGCGGCTGGTGCGCAGGATCAATCCTTCCTGGATCAGATACGGTTCGATGACGTCTTCCAGCGTATCCCTGGCCTCGGCGAGGGCGGCGGCCAGCGTCTCGACGCCGACCGGGCCGCCGGCATGATGCTCCGCGATCCGGCGCAGATAGCGCCGATCCATCGAATCCAGACCTAGCCGATCGACCTCCAGCCGGGTCAGTGCCGCATCCGCAACCTGCCGATCGACCGGGCTGTTGCCTTGCACGGCAGCGAAATCGCGCACCCGGCGCAGCAGCCGGCCGGCGATGCGGGGCGTGCCACGGGATCGCCCGGCGATCTCGGCGGCCCCTTCATCCGTCAGGTTCAAACCCAGCAGACGCGCGCCGCGCACGATGATCTGGCGCAGCTCCTCCGGCGTGTAGAATATCAGCCGCAGCGGAATCCCGAACCGGTCGCGCAACGGCGTGGCCAGCAGGCCTGCCCGGGTTGTGGCCCCGACCAGCGTGAACGGGGGCAAGTCGATGCGCACGCTGCGCGCAGCCGGCCCCTCGCCGATGATCAGATCGAGCTGGAAATCTTCCATCGCCGGATACAGAACTTCCTCGATCGCCGGTTGCAGGCGATGGATTTCGTCGATGAACAAGACATCCCTTGGCTGAAGGTTTGTCAGAATCGCGGCGAGATCGCCGGCCTTGGCGATCACCGGCCCCGATGTCGCGCGAAACCCGACCCCAAGCTCCCTGGCGACAATCTGCGCCAGGGTGGTTTTGCCCAGTCCGGGCGGGCCATGCAGCAGCACATGGTCCAGCGATTCGCCCCGTGACTTCGCCGCCTGGATGAAGATCGCCAGATTCTCACGCGACGCCTTCTGCCCGGTGAAATCCGCCAGCGTCTGCGGCCGCAGTGACGCTTCGGCCGCGTCCTCCGGCTGGCGAACGGCGGACACTTCCCGCTCCTCGCTCATCCGAGTGACCTTTGCGCCAGCTCTTTCAGGCTTTCACGGATCAGGCCATCCAGCGTGGCGCCATCGCCCAGGCGTTCCAGCACCCGAACGACGGTCTGCTGCGCTTCCTGCCGGCGGTAGCCCAGGTTGACCAGGGCGGACAGCGCATCGTCGGCCGGTGTGGCGGCGGCAATCGGCGTATAGGACACCCCGGCGGCGGAGGTTGGCATCGTCCCGGTCTTATCCTTCAGTTCCGTCAGCAGCCGAACCGCCAGCCGAGGCCCGACACCCTGCGCCCGGGTGAGGCTGGCCTTGTCGCCGGCCGAGATCGCGCCGATCAGGTCGCGCGGCGACATCGCCGAGAGGATACCCAGCGCGACCTTGCCACCGACCCCCTGGACCGTGGTCAGCAGACGGAACCAGTCGCGCTCCGCCCCATCCGCGAACCCGTATAGGATGATGGCATCCTCGCGGACATGCGTCTCGATCAGCAGTTTGGTCGGTACAGGCGGTTCCGGCAGCGCGGACAGAGTCCGCGACGACGCTTGCACCAGATAGCCGACGCCCCCCACGTCGATAACGCAGGAGCCGTCGGAGAGTGAGTCCACTCGTCCGGTCAATTGGGCGATCATGCTGATCCGGTCCTGCGACGTGTCGTATCAAAGGGGACCGCGAATCGGGCGGCGATGGATTATACTCCATCGGCCGGCAGTCTGTACGCCCCAGTGACCGCTGATTAAGCAAGGTCCAGCTACCGCCGACGGGGAAACCGCACCATCAGACCCTTGGCTTCGTCCCACAGCGTAAAGCTGGGGGCGCGCAACGCCTGCCACAGCGTCAGGCCCGTCACATGTTCGGCGAATGCCGGTTCGGCCCGATGCGCGGCCTGAAGGCGATAGTTCGGCACACGGGGCACTAAGTGATGGACATGGTGGAAACCGATATTACCGGTAAACCACTGCAGCACCTTCGGCAACCGCAGCCAGGAACTGCCGTGCAACGCCGCACCCGCCGGGGTCCAATCCGCCTGGCGCGACCACAGCGAGTGTTCGAACCGATGCTGCACCGAGAACAGCCACACGCCGATAATGGACGCCAGCGCGATCATTGGCAGTTGCACCAGCAACACAGGCTCCCACCCCAACAGCAGCGTCAGGGTCAGCAACACCGCGGCGATCGCCGCATTCGTCAGGTAAACGCTCAAACGCTCCTTCCGCCACCCTTTCCGGGGCGTGTCGAACGGGATCCGATATACGAGAATAAAGACCACCGGCGGCAGCAGAAGTTGCGACACCAGCGGATGCAACGCGGCACGGTACAGAAGCTGGCGCATCGGCGACAGCGCCTCATACTCCTTCAGCGTCAGGCAGCCGGAGTAGATATCGCCGCCAGTGGGACGCTTATCCAGGTTGTTCCACACCGCATGATGGTTGGCATGATGACGCCGCCACAAGGCAAACGGCGTGAAGGTGGTCAAACTGCACAGCCAACCCACGACCTCATTCGCCGTACGCGATTTGAAGTAGGCTCCATGGCCGCAATCGTGCTGGATGATGAACAAGCGCACCACAAAGCCGCCCGCGGGCAAGGCCAGCGCCAGACTCAACCAAGGAGAGATGTGATAGTACGAATAATACATGAAGGCCACCAGCGCGGCATAAGGCGCGGCGGTAACCGCAAGCTGCGTGAGGCTGCGCCGCGTCGATGGTGCTTGGAATGGCGCGAGAGTGGCCAACATTTTACGGCGATCGATAGCCGTCGCGGCGAGCGCGGGCGGCGGAGCTGCAAGATACATAAAAATCTTTTCGTGGGCGGAGGTTGACGGAGCCCGGGGATAGGCGGCTACGTTCAGCGTGATCAACCGATGTTTACCTTAAATGGTTGGCCGCGGACACGAGTCAAATTACAAACATGGCGCCGCTGTCGCATGTCATCGCCGGATCGCTAACCATTCGTTAACCTTCGTCCGTCATTGTCGCCGCTTCCAGGAGAAGCGACGATGGCATCATCCGAACATCTGTCCACCGCGGACCAACTGTTGACGGCAGGGTCGTATTTCCGCGCGGAGCCCGCGGCTCGGGCGGCAATGGCAGACGATCCGCATGACCCGCGGGCAATGCTGTTATGGGGGCTTTCCATCGCGGCGATGGGCGATGCGGAACGGGCCGCCCCCATCCTGTTGCGCGCCAGCACCATGGCACAAGACGCCGATCACCCCTGCACCGTCTTTGCCCGGTTTCAGCCCCCCTTCCCGCCCAATGCCATCGTACGCGTGTTTCAGGCATGTCTGCGCCTGACCCCAGAGGATCGCCGCCTGAACGCCGCCTTCGCCGATTTTCTGATCGACGCTCACCGCCCACAACAGGCGCTGGATGTCCTGGGGGGAATGGCCGATT
Source organism: Acetobacteraceae bacterium (assembly GCA_027353465.1). Classification (GTDB taxonomy): domain Bacteria; phylum Pseudomonadota; class Alphaproteobacteria; order Acetobacterales; family Acetobacteraceae; genus Rhodopila. The sequence continues at coordinate 17,325 of DAIEHR010000161.1, forward strand.
CCCCGGCCGTGCTTCACCTGCGCGGCCTGGCACACGCCAATCTCAACGCATTCCCCGCGGCGATCGCCAGCTTCGAACAGGTCCTGGCCCTGAAACCAGATGCCGCGGCAAGCTGGTCGAACCTGGGCATGGTGCTGAAGGTCGAAGGCCAGTTCGACCAATCGATCGCCGCCCACGACAAGGCCGTGGCCCTGGATCCCACTAACCATCAGTTTCGCGTCAACCGTTCGGCCGCCCTGCTCAGAGCCGGGCGCTGGGAAGCGGCCTGGCCCGACTACGAACACCGCTTCCATCTGCCCGGTTCGGCGGCTTCAGACCTGACGAAACTGCTGCCGTCGCTGGCACCGGACGACTCCCTCGCTGGCCTGACCGTGGTGGCCGCGCATGAAGAAGGCTTTGGCGACACGCTGCAATTTCTGCGCTATCTGCCGTTGCTGGCCGAACGCGGCGCCCACGTCGTCGCCTGCGTTCCGGCCACATTGGCCCGCATCCTGCGGCTGGTTCCCGGGGTGGCCGAGGTCGTCACCGGCAAACGCATGATCCCGCGGCACGATTTCATCTGTCCCATGTCCAGCCTGCCCCGCGTCTTCGCTACAACCACGACAACAGTTCCTCCGGTGCCGCCGATCAGCCTGGACCCTGTAGCCCTGCGCCAATGGAACAAATGGCTGCCCCGAAAGGGGCTGAATGTGGGGCTGGTGTGGGCCGGCCAACCCCGGCCGCTGCTGCCCGGATTCACCACGCTGGATCAGCGGCGCAGCGCGGGACTGGCGGCATTCGAACCGCTGCTCGCGCTGCGGGGCGTCGCGTTCGTCAGCCTGCAGGCCGGCCCCGAGGCCGACCAGCGGTTGTCCGCCGGCACGCCGCTGATCGATCCGATGCCGCATATCGACGATTTCGCCGACACCGCGGCTGTGGTCGCCAATCTGGATCTGGTGATTGGCGTCGATACTGCCGTGATCCATCTGGCCGGCCTGCTACGCAAACCCGCGTTCATGCTGGATCGCTACGATGCCTGCTGGCGCTGGCTCAGCGACCGCCGCGACTCCCCTTGGTATCCCGACCTGACCATCTTTCGGCAAAAGCGGCCGGGTGACTGGTCCACGCCAATGCAGCAGGCCGCCGCCGCCCTGTGCGCCTTCGCGGCGGATCGAGGTGTCACCATTCGTTCGCCACAGACGCGGGAACCCGTGTTCATCGCTTGACGGTTCGGTCCATAGCTTGGAGACAGGCGTCTCGGGCCTATCTCGGACCAATGGACTTCGTCATGAAACGTTTGCTGCGGACCCTGGGCGGAGAGGCGGTGTGGCCGCCGCCCGTATGGCTGATGCGTCAGGCCGGACGTTACCTGCCCGAATACCGGGCGGTACGGGCTGGCGTGAAGGATTTCGTCGCGTTGTGTACCACACCGCATCTGGCGGCCGAGGTCACGTTGCAACCGATCCGCCGTTACGGCTTCGATGCCGCGATCCTGTTCAGCGACATCCTGATGCTGCCCTGGGCGCTGGGGCATGGGCTGGAATTCAAGGAAGGTGAAGGTCCCGTCCTGCCGAAACTGCGCGACGCCGCCGCGGTCGCCGCGCTGGACCCCGCCCGAGTCGCCGATCGGGTCGAACCGATCATGGAAACCGTGCGGTTGGTCCGGGCCGGCCTGCTGACCGAGGGTTTCGGCGACACCACCCTGATCGGGTTCGCTGGCGCCCCTTTCACCGTCGCCTGCTACATGGTCGAAGGCGGCGGATCGAAGGACTTCGCCGCTGTGCGCGGCATGGCTTACAGCCAGCCGGAGGTGTTCGGTCGCCTGATGGACGTGCTGACCGACGCCTCGGTAGAATATTTGTCGGCCCAGGTCACTGCCGGCGCTGAGGCGTTGATGCTGTTCGACTCCTGGGCGGGCGTGCTGTCGCCGGCGCTGTTCCGCAAGCATTGCGTGGCACCGGCTAAGCGCATCGTGGCGGCCCTGAAAGCCCGCCATCCAGGCATTCCGCTGATCGGATTTCCCCGGTTGGCCGGTGTGATGTCGCGCGATTACGCGGCAACCGGCGTGGATGGGATTGGAGTGGATACCGGCAGCGACATCGCGGCGATCGCGGCGATGCTACCGCCCCGCATGGCAGTGCAGGGCAATCTGGACCCGCTGGCGCTGGTCGCGGGCGGATCGGCGTTGCGGGATGAGACGATGCCAATCCTGGACGCGATGCGCGGCAGGCCTTTCATCTTCAATCTAGGGCACGGCATCGTGCCGCAAACCCCGCCTGACCATGTCTCGGCCCTGCTGGAGATGGTGCGTGCGGGTTAAGGCTTGCGGCGAGATAAGCGCTTCGCCGCAAGTCGTGGATGGCGGGCCTGCGCCCGCCATGACGATGAGAGGCCAGTGGCTGCAGCCGACCAATTCGTCTATTTCCCAAACGGTTAGGATACGCGGAGAGATAAGCGCTCCTAGCGCGCGCCGGGTCAGAACCCTGTGGACCCGAACGTCTTATCGTTCGCGGCAATCCGCATGACCAATTCCCCGCCTCGTCGCAAGGTTGCGATCGTTCTGTTTAATCTGGGCGGTCCGGACCGGCCTGAAGCAATCAAGCCGTTTCTGCTCAACCTGTTCCTGGACCCCGCGATCCTGCGGGTGCCGTTCTTCGTTCGCCCGTTCCTTGCCCGTATCATCACCCGCGCCCGTGTCGCGCCGGCAACCGCGAATTATGCGCTGCTGGGCGGCAAATCGCCCCTGCTGGGATTGACCCAGCAGCAGGGTTCAGCTCTGGAAGCCGCCCTGCCGGAAGTGGACGCCAAGTGCTTCATCGCCATGCGCTACTGGCACCCCTTCAGCCTGGAGACCGCGCGCGCGGTCAAAGAGTGGGGGCCTGATGAAATTGTCCTGCTGCCGCTGTATCCGCACTTCTCCACCACCACCACCGGCAGTTCGCTGACCGCATGGCGCCAGGCCGCGGCACAGGCCGGGCTGGTCGCGGATACCGTCACGGTGTGCTGCTACCCGGTCGATCCGCAATACGCGGCAGCCACGGCCGCGATCGTGAAGCGGGAGTATGACCAGGCCCGCGCATCTTTGGATCCCGGCACGAACCTGCGGGTATTATTTTCAGCCCACGGACTGCCGGAGACGATCATCAAGGGCGGCGATCCATATCAGTGGCAAATCGAACAGACAGTGGCCGCGGTCCTGGACGCCTGGGGGGAAAAGGTGGACCACGCCATCTGCTATCAATCCCGCGCCACCCCGCAGAAATGGATCGAGCCCAGCACCGAGGATGAGATCGCTCGGGCCGCGAAAGACCGTTCGGCGGTTCTGGTCGTACCAATCGCGTTCGTGTCGGAACACACCGAGACGCTGGTGGAACTGGACGTAGAATACCGCGAGGTTGCGGAAAAGCTTGATGTACCGGGCTATTTCCGGGTGCCGGCACAAAACGCCGACGCCGGCTTTATCGCCTCGCTCGCGGGGATTGTCCGGCACGCCATGGAATGTGGCCCTGGCCTGTGCAGCGCGGCACACGGGCGCTTGTGCGATGCCGGTTTTGGCGGATGCCCATTCAGGACATCCGCCTGACGCGGCTCTAGTCGCCGGGGTCGATCCACCCGATATGGCCGTCAGTCCGCCGGTAAACCACGTTCAACACACCGTTCGCGCTGTTGCGGAACATCATCACCGGCTGGTCCGCCAGATCCATGCGCATCACCGCCTCACCAACCGACAGCGAGGAAATCTCGGTCTGCGTTTCGGCAATGACCGTGGCAAAGGCCTCATCCAGGGTGCGGGTATCGGGCGCTGGAGCCTCGCCCCCACTTGCGTCCTCGCGCAGGATGTATTGCCGAGCAGCCTCGGGGTTTTCGCGATGGGCCATGTCGCGGTGGTGATCGTTGACCCGGCGGCGATACCGGCGAAGACGCTTGGCGATATGTTCGGCGGCATCGTCAAAGGCAGTGTTGGCATCGGCTGCTTCGCCCTCGCCACGCAACTGCAGGCCTCGGCCGGCGTGAACATTGATATCGCAGGTGAAAAAACTTCGGGCTCGACTAAACGTCACGTGCGCTTCCAGCGCATGGTCGAAATACTTGCCAGCTATCGTTTCCATCTGAGTGGACACGCGCGTCCTTAGCGCATCCGACAAATCAACCTGTTTGCCGGCAACCGTGATCTGCATCGTTCTCTCTCCGACCAGTTCGACAGGCCGCCGAGGGCTTCAATCAGACAATCGCCTCGGGGCCTGGAAGCATTTGGGCACGGTCTTAGGGCACGTGTCCACTACGGATAAACCCTTATGGTAAATGGGTTAGATCGTAACCAATGCTGGCTGGCCGCACCTAGGCCGCCGCCATCTTGTCCCGCCGGCGCTGTACGGAATTGGGGATGCGCAGCGCCTCACGGTACTTCGCCACAGTGCGGCGCGCGATCTCCACGCCTTCCTTCCTCAGTTCCGCGACAATGGCATCATCCGACAGAATATCGGCCGGCGCTTCGGAGTCGATCAGGCCCCGGATCCGATGACGAACCGCCTCCGCGCTGTGTGAATCGCCGCCATTGGTGCCATGAATCGCCGTGGTGAAGAAATATTTCAGTTCGAACGTGCCGCGTGCCGTGGCGATGTATTTGTTGGCTGTCACCCGGCTGACGGTGCTTTCATGCAATTCCACTGCCTCGGCGATGTCGCGCAGGATCAGTGGCCGCAGATGTGCGACTCCCAGGCGCAGGAAGCCATCCTGCTGGCGGATGATCTCGGCCGCGACCTTCAGGATAGTTTGGGCGCGCTGTTGCAGCGACCGGACCAGCCAGTTGGCATTGGCCAGCCGTTCGGTCAGGAAGACTTTCTCCTCCTTCTTTGCGGCCGGCGCGATTTTGGCGTAGAAACGCTCATTCACCAGAACCCGCGGCATGGTTTCCGGGTTCAGTTCAATGATCCAGCTTCCGTCTGGCAACTGGCGCATCAGCAGGTCCGGCACCACCAGTTGCGGCGGCGTGCTGTCCCACGTCGCGGCCGGTTTGGGGTCCAGTGCCCGAATTTCGGCGATCATGTCGGTCAGGTCTTCAGCATCGACGCCACACAGCGCCATCAGCCGGCGGTTTTCTCGCTTGGCGAGCAGTTCCAGGTTGTCCAGCAGCGTTTGCATCGCCGGATCCAGCCGGTTGCGCTCCGCCAACTGCGCCGCCAGGCATTCCCTCAGGTCGCGCGCGAATAATCCGACTGGGTCGAAGCGCATCATGCGTGACCGCACCGCCTCCACCCGCTCCAGCGGCAGACCCATCGCCTTGGCGATCGCCGCCGGATCGGCCGTCAGCCTCCCGGCCGGGCACAGCAGCGCGATCAAATGCGCACCCACCATCTGGTCCACATGATCAGCGAAATTCAGCCGGAGTTGTTCGCCCAGATGGTCCCGCAATGACCGGGACTCGCCCGCGAAGTCGTCGATGCCGCGATCGTCTCCATCGAAGCTGTGACTGCCGCCGGAACCCTCGATCCTGCCCGACGGGGCACCGTCACCCGCGCCGCCGGGGTCGTACTCCTCCGCATGGACAGCATCCAGCGGCGATCCAGCGTCGGTCGGCAAGGTATCGGCCCGCACCGCGTCGGCGGTGTCCACGATATTGGCGGCACGCGGTTCCAACTGGTCCAACGCCGCCCGCTCCCCAACCGGGGGTTCGGGCACTTCGTCGCGTTCCAGCAGCGGATTGCGCTCCAGCTCCTCCTCGACGAATGCATTGACCTCGATGTTGGAGAATTGCAGCAGCTTGATGGCCTGACGCAGCTGCGGCGTCATGACCAGTGTCTGGCTTTGGCGTAGGTCGAGACGGGGGGCTATCGCCATAGCGGGGATTATCTAGCCATTGTGCCCCGGGTCAATGGTTTCGATGCTGATGCATGCAAAAACCGTGCAACTGTGGCGGCAAGGCCCGCACGGCAACGCAAAAAAGTCTCAGAGGCTGAATTTTTCCCCCAAATAGACCCGCCGCACATCCTCGTGAGCCACGACTTCGCTTGGTTTGCCTTCCATCAAAACCTGACCATCGTGCATGATGTAGGCTCGGTCGATGATATCCAGCGTCTCTCTCACGTTATGGTCGGTGATCAGCACGCCGATCCCGCGATCCTTCAGATGTTTGACCAGATCGCGAATTTCGCCCACCGCGATTGGGTCGATGCCCGCTAATGGTTCGTCCAGCAGGATGTAAGAAGGCTGAGTCGCCAGCGCCCGCGCGATTTCCACCCGGCGCCGCTCGCCGCCCGACAAAGCCAGGGCCGGTGTGCGACGCAGATGGCCGATGCCGAATTCCGCCAGCAGTTCATCCAGCATCATATCTCGCGTGGCCGTGTCCGGCTCGATGACCTCCAGCGCCGACATGATGTTCTGTTCAACATTCAAGCCGCGAAACACGCTCGCTTCTTGTGGCAGATAGCCGATGCCAAGCCGAGCGCGGCGATACATCGGCAGGCGGGTGATATCGGCGCCGTCCAGGGTGATCGAGCCGGTGTCGGGCTTCACCAGGCCGACAATCATGTAGAAAGTGGTCGTTTTACCGGCACCGTTCGGCCCCAGCATGCCAACCGCCTCGCCGCGGTGCAGCGAGACCGTAACGTTCCTGACAACCGGGCGGCCCTTGTAGGTCTTTCCAACCCCCCGAGCGGTCAATCCGCCGCTGCCCGGCAACACCTTGAGGCCGGCGGCCGGCCGGGACTCACGCAAGTTATTCATTGTTTTTGTCCTGAAGCCGAGGCTGCCGGCTGGGCAGCCTTCCCGTCCGTCGCGCCGGCAGCAGGATTACCGCCCAGGGACTTGTTGCTCTGATCGTTCGGCACCACCAATCCATGCACTCGGCCGGGAATCTGCCCCCCACCTGGCTGCTGGGCGATCAGGTTGGCGATACCGGTCTTCATGTTCACATCCGCCTCGGCCCCGTTCAACTGGCTCTGGCCATGCGTGATTCGCACGTTCCCAGCCAGACGAGCCATCCCGGTATCCGGCAGATAGACGCCGCGATCGCCCGTCACGGTGTCGGTCGGGGTGCGAATGGAGACGTTCCCAAACGCCTCTACCCGCTGAAGCTTACCGGACGCCGCGAGCGGGTCGCCTGCGGTCGCGGCCGGTGTTGCGGACGCTGGCGCGGAAGTCGCGGAGGCTGGCGGGGGATTGTCGGTTGTATAGGCTACCAAAGTATCGGCAGCGACCCTCTTGGCGTCGTTGGTCACCACTACCGCATCGCCGCGCGCCACCGCCATGTGCTTCTGCGGCCAGTATTCGAGATCATCCCTGGCGGTGATGACGTCGTTTGGCGTCGTCAGCTTCAGGGCATGGCCCGTCATCACCAGCACCGACTGGTCCAGATCGTACGTTGCCCGGTCGCCCCACGCCTGATCCGTCGCGGTGAAGATGTGTACGTGCCCGTCCGCCTGCAGCCGATAGACCTCGTTACCGTCGGTCGAAGAATCGCCCGCCAGCCCCGAAGCTGGATCGGCGGCCGGCGTGGGCGCCGGCGTCTGCGCGGCCGTTTGCGATGTCGCTTTCTTTCGATACCAGGCGGTCAGCCGGTCGGCGGTCACGGTCACCGCACCGCGAATGGCCTTGGCGTCCCCCCGCGCGATCACTTCCTGCTGGTTCTGCCGCCATTCGATGCCGTCACGGGCGGTAATGTCGATCGGCCCCCCGTGCGACAAATCCAGTTGCTGTGCCGCCGCCGGCACCGCGAACAGGCCGGCGGTCAGCCACAGGGGGACGAAGGCAATCCAAGGGCGTGTCAATGGTTGGTCCCATTCAGGATAACGTGGGCCGGCCCGGCGAAGTCGATCGCGGCCCCCTTCTCTGTCACCGTGAATCCCTGTGCGTCCAATGTCCCGAATGGTCCTTCAACATGAACCGGCTCCGACCCGGCGGCCCCGCCGGCTTTCAGATCGATCGAGGCACTTTCGGTGTGCATGGTCGTTCCGTCATCACGATAAAGCGTGACCTGCTTCACAAGGTCGAGTTGGTTCAGATCCTGAACAAACGTGCCTTCTTTCGCGGTCAGCATAAGCCAGGTGCCGTTCTCCAGCGTGATATCGCCCTTCGGCAAAGTCAGCCCGATGGTCGAGGGCGTAATCTGCCAGGCCGTCGCCGCGGTGACCGTATAAGGGCGCCCCTTGTCATCGACACCATTATACCGCGCGTCCACCAGCTTACCGCCCTGCACATCCGCCGAAACATGGGACATCGCCAGCCTTGTCTTGTTGGTCAGGGCCTCGATCTCGGGCCAAAGGGCGATCATCGACAGCAGAACCATCGCGGCTAACGGCAGCAGCCACTTTGTGAGGGTGATCAAAAACCGGCGCCGCGCGATCCGACCCGCGGTCGGCGGCATGCGTCCGCGAACACTGGAGCCCCCTAGCAGATATCCGCCGGTGCGATGCGGATCGTCAGGGTTGGTGGGCAGCGGACGAACGCTCATGCCGCCACCGCGAAGGACCAACATGGCATGCAGACTGTCATGTCTAGCGATGTGGTGATGGCGACGACACTCCGACAAGCCGGCCAGGAAGCTTCGGCCTTATAAATTAGATTTGCCAAGGGCCTGCCGGGTTGCTGACGCCACGGCCCGAAACGCTGCGGCCCGGGGAAACCGGGCAGCGCAGCGCGGGCCGTCGCAAAAGGGGATGGAACCAGTCAATCTAAACGCATCTTCCGGGCATATCGTGGCATTTCTATGGGCCGCCCAGCCGGGTTTGGTCAACCGCGTTACATCGACGAAGAGTTATCCGGATCAAATCTCGGGATGCGATAAACTGGCAGGTTGGTCGGTGGAGGCGGCAGCGCGGATACGCGCGCCGCCAACCCGGTGTTACAGCGAGGCGAGGATGGTCTCGGCCTTGCTGACCTCAAACCCGCCCGGGGCTTCGACGCCCAGGTGGGTGACCTTGCCGTCTTCGGCGACCAACGCATATCGCTGGCTGCGCCAGCCCATGCCACGAGCGTTCAGGTCAAGCTCCAGGCCGATCGCCTTGGCGAACGCGGCCGCGCCGTCGGCCAGCATGGTCACCTTGTCGCCAGTGCCCTGGTCCTTGCCCCAGGCGCCCATGACAAAGGCGTCATTGACGGAAATGCAGGCGATCTCATCGACGCCCTTGGCTTTGAACGCCTCGGCGTTCTGCACGAATCCCGGCAGATGCTTAGCACTGCAGGTGGGGGTAAAGGCGCCCGGAACCGCGAACAGAACGACCTTCTTGCTCTTGAAGATATCGTCCGTGGAGATTTCCTTTGGACCCTCCGCCGTCGCGACCATCAGCTTCATCGACGGAATCGTGTCACCGACCTTGATCGTCATGCTTTTTGCTCCCTGAGGGGTTTATGAAGTGCCGCGCCGTCGCGACAGACCCTGACTCCTAGCTGGACCTGAACGGGAAGTCACCCCCACCGATATTATGGCGGGCGACATGCCCGGGCGCCTTGCTTTTCAAGCGGCACAAAATGCTTCATCGTTTTGCCCAAGTGCTGCAACGCCCTGATGCGGAGGCATATCGATGACAGAAATCCAACCCCAGGTCACGCGGGCGCTCGCCTTGCACCCCCTGATCGGGCAGGAAGGGAATGAGGTTAATCGTCGCCGCCAACTGACGCCACCCCTGGTCGCGGCTCTTAAGGACGGCCATTTCTTCCGCATGCTTCAGCCACGGTCGATCGGCGGGATGGAGATGAAGCCAAAGGATTTCTCACGCGTAACGGAAGCGCTGGCCGCCGCCGACGGATCGGTGGCCTGGGTGGTCTGCCAGGGGAACGGCTGCTCGATGTCGGCCGCCTATCTGAAGCCCGAGGTCGCCAGAGAGATTTTCGGGCCGGTTGACGGCATCCTCGCCTGGGGTCCTCCGGGCGCCCCGTTTGAGGCAGAGCCGGTTCCAGGCGGATATTGCATCTCCGGCACCTGGCGATTCGCATCCGGCAGCCAGAACGCAACCTGGCTGGGCGCCCATATGAAGGTGAAGGGACGCAAGGAAGTACGCACCATGCTGTTCCCCAAATCCAGCGCCGAATACGTCGATATCTGGCACACGCTGGGGTTGCGGGGCACCGCGAGCAACGAATACGTGGTTAAGGATCTGTTCGTGCCCGAAGACCACTCCACGTTACGGGATGAGGCGACGGACCGGCGCGAACAGGGGCCGCTGTATCGCTTTACCAGCGGCCAATTGTATTCGGCTGGGTTCGCGGGCGTCGGCCTCGGCCTGGCGCGCGGCATGATCGATGCCTTTCTGGATTTGCCCGCCACCAAGGTGTCGCGCGGTGCCGCCAGGCCGATGCGCGAAAATAACGTCGTGCAATCCCAGCTCGCGCAGTCCGAGGCCAGATGGCATTCCGCCCGCGCGTTCCTGCACACCACGCTGGACGAAGTCTACGAGTATGTCGTCTGCCATGGCGAGATGACCGAACGGCAGTCCGCGATGATCCGGCTAGCCTCGACATGGGCGATCCAGCAATCGCGGGAGGTGGCGAACACGATCTTTCACTGCGCCGGATCGATGGCGGTCTTCGAGGATCAACCGTTCGAACGGCGGCTACGCGACATCGACACGGTTGCCCAACAGGCGCAGGGGCGGCAACTTCATTACGAATCTGTCGGACAGATGATGTTCGGCCTGCCACCGGAAAACCAATTCTGACAGGGGAAAAAGACCATGCCGGCACAATCGTTGAACCATTACACCATCCGGGTGCGCGACCTGGAGAGGACGAAGAATTTCTACCAGGACGTCGTCGGCCTGACGGTCGGGGAGCGCCCGCCGCTGCCGTTCCCGGGCTATTGGCTGTATTGCGGCGATATTCCAACCGTTCACCTGATCGGCTATCGCGCGGAGGATCCGGCCATCGAGGACGCGCCGTCGCATCCGGCCCCAACCGGGCGCCTGGACCACATCGCTTTCTCCTGCAATGGCTTAAAGGAAATGCGGTCCAATCTTCAGTCGCGCGCAATCAAGTTCGATGAGCGCGTGCTGCCCAGGCTGAACATGACGCAGCTGTTCTACCTGGACCCCGATGGCATCTCGGTGGAATGCAACTTCGAAGCCTCGGAAACCGAGGCACCCGGAATGAAGGGCTACTGAACGCCTTCAGCCGCCGCGGCAGGGCGCCAACCCGCACTGCCGCGGATGCCATACTCCGGGAGACAAACCATGTCCAAGCCCCCTGCCAACGCGCGCGACGCCGTTCGCGCCACCGTGCCGAAAATGATCGAGGTGACGGAACAAGTCATCTACGGCGATATCTGGGAACGCCCCGGCCTGAGCAAGCGCGACCGAAGTCTTGTCGTGCTGGCCACGCTGATTGGCACCTATCGTCCGGAACAACTGCGCGGCCACCTCGCACGCGCGCTGGATAACGGCGTCACCAAAGAGGAAATCGCCGAGGTCATCACCCACCTCGCGTTCTACTCCGGGTGGCCCGGATCGATGACCGCCGCGAGGATCGCCCGCGAGGTGTTCGAGGAACGCGGCATCGCCTAGCCGGGTCGTTACTGCGCCGGTTCCTTGATCGATGTGCGCCAATGAATGCGGTCCTGCTCCGGCGGATAGTCCCCGGCCGCCTTGTGGTATGAACAGCGGTTGTCCCAGATCACCACGTCGCCGACGCGCCATTTATGGCGGTATCCGCCGTCGGGCTGGATCATCAGTTCGGTCAGCTCGCTGATCAGATCGTCGCTTTCGGCCTGTTCGGCGCCTTGTATATACAGGATCTTTCCAGGATCGAAATACATCGACTGGCGGCCCGTTTCGCCATGGGTGCGGATAATCGGATGCAACGCCGGGGCCCGGTCACGGTCTTCCGGGTTCAGCAATGCCTGCGCCTTCGTCCGGCCGCCATAGGTGAACGCGCCCACCACACCCTCCAGGCGTTGTTTCAGCCGCCGCGGCATGGCCTCGTATGCCGCGTAGCCACTGGCAAACAGCGTATCGCCGCCTGACTCGGGGATCGCCAGGGCGAAAAGCTGGGTGGCCTTGAACGGAATATCGTCATAAGCGCCGTCGGTGTGCCAACCCTCGGCGCCACGGCGATAGATCGCGTTGTTCAGGCTGCCGTCCGCATTGAACTTGCCAGTCCCCAGCAAGGTAATTTCGGGAAGGTCCGGATGGCGGGTGGTTTTGGACGGATGCGGGGAGACCACGCCAAAACGGCGACTGTAAGCCATGAACTCATGAATCGTTAGTTCCTGATCCGTCACCACGAGCACATTGTAATCCAGCCACGCCTGATAGATCGCCGCGAAACCCGCATCATCCAGGGTGCGAAGATCCACTCCTGAAACCTCCACCCCGATGCGCGGGCCAACCTTGCGTATCTGGACCATGGACTGTCCCCCCCAGGGCCTCGAATCCAATTTTAGCTGACCTGTTCGCGGAGTAGGCGGTCGAGGTAGTCTGGTGTCCATGCGGCGAGTTTGCGGCGCAGTTTGACGGATTTGGTATCCTTGGCGGCGCGAATGAGATTGAGGGCGAAGTGTCGCACGACCGCCATATTCTTGGCGCCGAAGCCCTTGCGCACGCGGGATTGGTCATCGTTGAAGGTGACGTCGAGAACCCAATGCAGGCGGTTCTCGATGCCCCAGTGCCCGCGGACGGCGTTGGCTGCGTGCTGGGCGTCGAGGGCAGCGGATGAAATATAATAGCGGGTTTCTTCGTTGCGTTTTTCGCCACGCTGGATGCTGGCGTGGACGCGGACGATGCTGGCTGCGCTTGGTAGTCGCAGTTCGCCTGGGAAACGGCGATCACCCGACAGCCAGTCCACCTCGCGTATGACGCTGACTGTGCGTTGTTCGATGCGGCCATGACCCTTGTCGTGCTCGATGAATGTGTCGACGCCGCTTGGGGCGGCAGCCTCGAAACAGGCCTCCACGTCGGCGCGCAACCCGGGTTGATTGGCCTTGACCGCCAACAGGTAATCGGCACCGGCGTCCTTGATTGCCGCGGCAATCGTTCCATTGGTGGCGATTGCGTCGATGGAGACGATGGTGCCGCGCAACCCGCCGTTTTCGGCCAGTTTTGCCAGAAGCAGGGGAATGGCCGTCAATTCGTTGGACTTGTCGGGCACCGCCTCCTGGCCAAGCACCAGACGGCTGGTGGTGGCGAAGGCCGAAACCAAGTGGATTGCCGCCTCTCCCGCGCTTCGATCATGGCTGCGACGCGAGGTTTTGCCGTCGATGGCGACGAAGTCCGGGCGCTGCGGCCAGGTCTCACGCACCCAGGCGGTGAAGGCGGCCGAGAACAAGGCCGGATTGATCCGGTTCATCAAAATGGTCAGCCAGCGACCGCCAGGAACCCCGTTCTCGAACGGCAAATGACGCCGGAGGAAGTCGAGGTGGGCCTCGCCCCAGGCGGCGATATGATCGTAGTCGTCGCAGTCGGCGACCGTGGCACAAACCACCAGAAGCAGAACCTCCGCCAAAGGATGGAGAACACGACGAACGTCGCGTGGGTCGTCTATCTGACCGAAATGTTCGAGCAGAACGGCAAGACGGGACTTTCCAGGCGTCGTGTCGGCGGCAAATGACATAGGAGGCGGCTCCGAATCAGGGTGGGAACCGCATAGAATCAACCACCAGGCGCTCTGTCACCTCCTGTCACATGAGTTCGTAGCCCTGTATACTTGGCCCGACGATTGTCCCCGTCGTCGGACAGCTATAAAGCCTACCCGTTAACCGAAAGCCAAGTGTTGTTGGTGAGCATAGAGATCAGGTGAGTGACGACCTCCACATAGCCGCCGATTGGCGGCCCGGGAGCTACGATGACCCGGCAGAAGCGGCTACCGCGGCGGAGGTCACGGTCAGCGTCGGGATGCAATCGCTCTCGTCGGTCCAGGATCCCGACGCTGCGGAGGTTGCATTCGGCGCCAGGCTGCCGGCTATCATCCTAGCGCAAGGGATGGCACGAAACTGGTGGCGGCTGCTCTACGAGCCGCAGCATGTGTTTGAGCGCCGACAGGAACCGGACCTTCGCTTCGAGGCCCGACACCGGCTGGACAGCTTTACGCCAGGTTACGTGTTTCCCCCGATCGGTATTTGGTCCGGCGGCGAGACGGTGATGGTTGGCACGTTCGCGGCCGACACACGCTTCCACAATAAATCATTTCTGCTGCCTCATCGACATCCTTGGTCAGTCGCCCGCGGCCCCGCCGAGGGCGCCCTCGGCGCGTTCATCACGTCGGTGCTGGAGCGGCTGCAAGCCACGATGCCGGCCTACGCGGAGCTTAAGGCCGAGTGGGATCGCATAGTGCATTCGACGCACGATGCCGAGGAGCGCGGCTGGTGCACCAACGCCGGACGCCTCGGGCTCGATCCGTATAGTGGAGACACGCC
>DAIEHR010000162.1 GCA_027353465.1 Acetobacteraceae bacterium
GGATATGGCGCGCCGACCGGGCTGATGATGCTGCTGTCGGGATGGCTGTATGCACGTTATGGCGGCCTGGCGTTTCTGGCGATGGCGGTTTCCGGCGGTGCGGCGCTTTTTCTGGTACGGCCGCTCGCTCGCGCGGTGCGATGACAGGGACGGGCTCTCAATGCCAGCCGTTGCGGGTTGACTACCCTGCGTCGACCGCATGGCGCGGACGGACACTCCTCCGGCGCCGTTAGGGGATTGTGCGCCGGAACCGCCGGCGCGGCTGGTCATTCGTTCTTCATTTTGCTTGGAAGGGCGCGGAGGGCGGGAAGGGCCGCGAAGCCGAGATGCGGCGCCCTTCGCGGCCCTTCCCGCCCTCCGCGCCCTTCCAAGCAAAATGAAGAACGAATGACCAGCCGCGCTGGCGGTTCCGGCGCACAATCCTCTCACGGCGCCAGAGGACTGCCCTTGCGCGGCACATGCGTTGCACAAGGTAGCCGACCCGCAACGGCCGGCATTGAGAGCCCGTCCCTGTCACCGCACCGCGCGAGAGAGCGGCCGTACCAGAAAAAGCGCCGCACCGCCGGACACCGCCATCGCCAGAAACGCCAGGCCGCCATAACGTGCATACAGCCATCCCGACAGCAGCATCATCAGCCCGGTCGGCGCGCCATATCCCAGCGCGGCATGCAGCGCCTGTGACGTGGCCGCACGCTCCGTCGGCACGAACCGGGTCAGGACCATCATCGCCGAAAGATGCTGCATGGCGAACGTCGCGGCATGAACGATCTGCACCACCGCCAGGATCGGCAATGGCGGTGCGAACGCGGTCATGGTCCAGCGCACCACCGACGCGCCGGCCGCGCAGGCGGTCAGGCCGGCCGGACCCAGCCGCTCCACCAATCTGCGCCCCTTCGCGAACAGCAGGATTTCAGCGACGATGCCCTCGGCGATCAGCAGCCCGATTACGGTGTCGCTATACCCTTGAGAGCGCCAGAACAGCGCCGCGAAGCCGTAATAGGCGGCATGGGCACCCTGGATCAGCGCGGTGCAGCCAACCGCGAGGCGAAACGCCCGGTTGCGGAACAGCATCAGCCCGGCAAAGGCCCTGGGTGCGGCTGGGGGCGTTGCTGCCTCCGGCAAAAACGCGGTCAGGATCGCGGCCGCACCGTATCCCGCCGCCAGCAGCCAGGGCACCATCCAGGAGCCGATGCGGGTCAGCAGCCACCCCGCCGCCGCCGTCGCCGCCATGAAGGTGGCCGACCCAACCGCCCGAACCGGACCGTAATCAATCCGGCCCTCCCGTGCCAAGGCCAGGGCCAGCGAATCGGCCAGCGGATTGATCGCACTAGCCGCGATCCCCTGCCCCGCCGCGATCAGCAACAGCGGCAGGAAACCAGTGGCGGCAACATAGGAAGCCCCAAGGCCAGCCGCCGCGAACGCGGCAACGAACAACACCGGCCGTCGCCTGCCCAGCCGGTCGGCGACGTTGCCCCAACCGGGACCCGAGAGAACCCGCAGCAGCGCCGCCGCCCCTAGGATCTGGCCGATCGAGGCGGCCGACAACCCGCGGTCGGCAAACCACAGCGGCATAAAAGCGTTGATCGCGTTTGCGGCGAAGTAAGCACCCAGGAATGCCGCAACCCGCGTGGCGGCAGTCACGCCGGGGACAGTCGCATCAGGTCGGCTGCATGGCCGCGACTTCGCGCACCTTGCGGGCCATCGCGGCGATGCCGTTGCCGCGATTGGTTGATAGCGCTTCCAGCAGGCCTAAATCCTTCAGGAAGACCGGGTCGGTGGCAAGAATTTCGGCCGGTGGGCGGCCAGAATAGACCCGCAGGAGCAAAGCCACCAAGCCGGAGACGATGGCCGCGTCGGATGCGCCAGCGAAATACAGGGTGCCGTCGCGCAGCACAGCCTCCATCCAGACACGGCTCTGGCAGCCAGGGACACGATGGGAATCGTTCGCCCACTCATCGGGAAACGGCGGCAGTTTGCGCCCCATGCCGATGATGAACTCGTAGCGTTCCATCCAGTCGTCGAATAACGACAAGTCATCCGCGATCGCTTCGATCGCCGCTGCGGCGGTGGGTTCTTCGGGGCGGACGAAAGGATCGATCATAATGGGGATGTGCGGGCGGTCGCGAGGGCCGTCAAGGCGGAACAACGCTGAATGGTTGCACATAGCCGCCTTATCGTTATGACGGCGCTCGGAACGGGCCCGTCGCGGCTGCGTTAGGCCGCGACGAAGGATCCTGCGACCGATGACGGCTTCAAGTTCTAACCCCACCGGCCGGCCGGTTCGGCGGCCCGCGGCGCTGGTCCTTGCGGCGGCGCTGGCGTTGGCCGGATGCGCCAGCTACCAGCCGTTGCCCTTATCAACCGGGCCTCAGCTTCATAACACCGTCGCGGACCTCGATCCGGCCGGAAGTGACACATCCGGGGCGTTGGACATCGAAACGGTAGTCCGGCTCGCCCTTGCGAACAACCCCGACTTGCGGGCCGTGCGCGCCCAGCAGGGTGTTGCCGAGGGGCAGTTGCTCCAGGCCGGGCTGCTGCCGAATCCGTCGGTCACCGGCGCCTTTATGCCGGTTCTGGCTGGTCCTGGCACCGCCTCGGCGTGGTCGGCCGGCTTCAGCACCGACTTTCGCGCGCTGATCACCCTAACCAGCCACCGAGATGCCGCCGCCGCCGCGGCCAGGCAGGTCAGCGCTAGCATCCTGTGGCAGGAGTGGCAGACGGCGGGTAAAGTCCGCCTGCTGGTCATTCAATGCGACGGCGACCGCCGGATGGCGGCGGTGCTTCGGGACACCAGGGCGTTGCTGGACGGACGCTATCGCCTGACCAAGGCAGCGGTGGCGGCGGGGGATGCCGACCTGACGACGCTGTCGCCCGACCTGGCGGCATTGGGCGATGTCGATAAGCAGATCGACGACCTGGACCGGCAAACCCAAGCCCACCAGCACGACCTGAATGCACTATTGGGCTTGCGTCCCGGGTCCGAGGTAAAGCTGCGCCCGGTGGCCGAACCAACGTCCGTCGATGCCACGACTATCATGGCGGACCTGCATTCGCTGGCCGATCGCCGTCCAGATCTGATCGCGCTTCGCATGGGATACGCCGCCCAGGATGCCAAACTGCGTTCGTCGATCCTGTCTCAGTTCCCGGCGCTCAACATCGGGCTGGTCGGCGGCAGCGACAGTACCGCCATCAAGACGTTCGGGCCGCAAATCACCCTGGATCTGCCAATTTTCGACCGGAACCAGGGCAACATCGCCATCGAACGCGCAACCAGGCTGCAACTGCGAGAGGAGTTCACGGCCCGCCTGGCGGCGGCCGAAGGCGAGGCCGGCCGCCTGCTCCGCGAAATCGCCCTCACCACGCGGCAGATACCCAGGTTGCGTGCCCGGACGGATGAGGTTCGCCGCATCGCCGCCAACGCCGGTGCGGCCTTCCAAGCCGGAAACCTGACCGAACGCGCCTATATCGATTTCCTTGCCGCTCATCTCGCCCGCCAGCAGGAACTGCTGGGCCTGGAGCAAAGCCTGCGCGAACAACAAGTGGGTCTGGCAGCCCTGATCGGCGCCGGAATGCCGGTTGTCGCCTTGCCGAAGGATAGCGAATGATCCCCGAACAGAGTGTCCAGCCCCGGCCCCGAAGAAGCCGCCGCCTGATCGTGCCCGGGGCGCTGCCACGGCTGATTGCGGCGGCACTGATTGGCAGCCTGGCGCTCGGCTCATCATCCCGGGCGGATGAGGAGCCCAGTGTGCTGGTCAAGACGATGATGCCGGAGCGGGGGGAACTGCCGCGCGTCGTGACGGCCTATGGTTTGGCCTCACCCGCGCAGGACGCGGTAACTTCGATTGGCGTTCAGTATGATGGACAGGTTGCCGAACTGTCGGTCGCACCCGGACAGACCGTGCGGGCAGGCGACAAGCTGGCGCGTGTGACCGCCTCGGCGGCGATGCTGGCTGCGTTCGATCAGGCCCAAACCGCGCTGCGGCTGGCACAGGTCGAACTGGCGCATGTCACGCAGATGCGCGGACAGC
Source organism: Acetobacteraceae bacterium (assembly GCA_027353465.1). GTDB lineage: Bacteria > Pseudomonadota > Alphaproteobacteria > Acetobacterales > Acetobacteraceae > Rhodopila. The sequence goes on from DAIEHR010000162.1 coordinate 4,029, forward strand.
AACTGGCGACACGGGACCAGGTGGCCCAGGCGGAAAAGGCCGAGACCGACGCCCGCACGCAGGTTGATACGTTGAAGCGCCAAGGCGTCGATGGGTCGGCCAAACCTGTGCGTGCGCCGGCTGATGGCACGGTGCGTTCCGTCATGGTCGCCCAAGGGGATCGGATTCAGGCTAACGCGCCGTTGCTGACGCTGGTGCGGGCGGGCGGAATCGTTCTGACCGCTGGCATTGAACCGGCCGCCCGAACCCTGGTGAGGCCGGGGCAACCGGTGACGATGACAGCGATGCCGGAGGACGGGCCGCCCATACCGGGGCAGGTGCAAACCATCGGCGGCCAGGTGGACCCCGGCACAAGGCTGGTGCCGGTGCGCATCGCGGGGACCGGGGGGCAGACCCTGCTCGATGGTCAGAACCTGCGCGCCGCGATCGTGGTGGATCAGCTCAGCGGGTGGAAGCTGCCGCGATCGGCCGTGTTGACGGACGACCAGGGCGAGCACGTCTTTCAGGAGGAGGGCGGCAAGGCCAAGCGGATAAACGTACATATCCTGGTCGATGCCGGCGACACGGTGCTGGTGGACGGCGCGCTGCAAGCCGACCGCAAACTGGTAATCGACGGAGCCTACCAATTGTCCGAAGGGATGGCAGTACGGTGAGCGTTGTCGGATTCATCGAACGACATCGCCGATCCATCCTGGTCGTGATGTTCGCGCTGGCGGCGGCGGGCGTGTTTGCCGCGGTGTCGCTGCCGGTCGGACTGTTTCCGCAGGTCTCGTTCCCACGGATCCGGGTGTCCATCGACGCGGGCGACCAGCCGGCGGACCAGATGATGCTGCTGGTGACACGGCCGATGGAGCAGGCAATCCGTCCGGTGCCGGGTGTTGTCGATCTGCGCTCCGTCACCAGCCGCGGGTCGGCACAGATCCAGATCGATGTCGGGTGGGGCCGCGATATGGTCGCAACGACCAACCAGGTGGCCGCCGCGATCGCCCAGGCGTTGCCGACGCTTCCGGCCGGGACGACTTACTCGGTCGAACGCATGGACCCGACGACGTTCCCGATCATCGCGTACGGCCTGACTTCCGACACGATATCGCAAGTTGCACTGCGGAACTTGGCGCAATTCCAGATCGTGCCGCTGCTGACCTCGATCCCCGGGGTTAAGCGAGTGAACTTCCAGGGCGGCGACGTGCCGGAAATTCACGTTCGCATCGATCCGTTGCGGCTGGCATCGCAAGGGGTCGGGATCAATGACGTCACCGCGGCGTTGCGGAACACCGGCATCGTCGCCTCCGCCGGCCGGATCGACGATCACGGCAGGCTGTATCTTGTCGTGGTGGACAATACGATGCGCGCCATTCAGCAGGTACGCGAAACCGTCGTACGGGGCGGTACCGGCTGGGTCGTGACACTTGGGGATGTGGCCGAAATCGTACCGGGCGTGGCCCCGAACTGGACGCGGGTGGTGCTGGACGGCAAGCCGGCGGTGCTGTTCAGCGTGTACGAACAGCCCGACGGCAACGCGGTGCAAATCGCCGCCGCGGTGCGGGACCGGCTGGCGGGGTTTGCCTTGCCACCAGGTGTCAGCTTGTCGAACTGGTACGATCAAAGCGTGCTGGTGACCGAATCCGCTGCCAGCGTGCGCGATGCGGTCGCGATCGGTCTGGTGCTGGCGGGTTTGGTGCTGCTGTTCTTCCTGCGCAGTTGGCGGGTCACGTTGGTCGCCCTGCTTACCGTACCGGCGACCCTGGCGACCACCGCGCTGGTTCTGAGTCTGCTTGGCCTCAGCTTCAACATCATGACGTTAGGCGGAATCGCCGCGGCTGTGGGTCTGGTGATCGACGACGTCATCGTCATGATCGAGCAAATCGCCCGCAGAGCCGGCGAAAGCGACCGGGGCGCCGAGGCAGTGCTGCCCGCCGGGCAGGAGTTCCTGCGGCCGCTGACCGGATCGAGTCTGGCGACCATCCTGGTGTTCCTGCCGCTGGGCTTCCTCAGCGGGGTAACCGGCTCGTTTTCCCGAGCCTTGTCGGTGACGATGGGATCGGCCCTGGTGATTTCTTGGTTGTTTACCGCCTTTGCCGTGCCGGTATTGGCCAGATCCATAATCGATTTCCGCAAGTGGCGGGACCCGGCGCTGGCCGGACCGGGGCGGCTGGAGCGAACCCATCAGCTTCTGCTGCTGGGCTTGTCCAAACGGCCATGGTTGCTGCTGGCGGGGCTGGTGCCGCTGCTGGTTATCGGGTGGGTTGCTTATACCCACGTGGCGACCGGCTTCATGCCCACCATGGACGAAGGCGGCTTCGTCCTGGACTACAAGACCAAACCGGGCACGTCGCTGGCTGAATCCAGTCGCGAACTTGCTCAGGTCGATGCCATCCTGCACGACAACCCCGCCGTCCGCACTTACTCCCGCCGCACCGGGATGGGATTGGGCGGCGATCTGAGCGAGCCAAACCAAGGCGACTATTTCGTGCGCCTGAAGGATACCGGCCGCGACCCGATCGAAACGGTGATGAGCAACGTGCGCCAGCGGATCGAAACTGAGGTGCCGGGGATCGACGTCGATATCTCGCAACTGATGGAGGACCTGATCGGCGACCTGACCGCCGTGCCGCAGCCGATTGAGGTGCAGTTGTATGCCGACGATCCGGCGATCCTGAACCCCCTGGCGGAGAAGGTCGCCACCGCGATCCGGAAGGTCGATGGCGTGGTGGAGGTCCGCAGTGGCGTGGTGATCGCGGGCGATGCGCTGACGGTGCATGTCGATCCGGTCAAGGCGGCGCTGGAGGGTGTCGATGCCCGCACAGTGCAGGATCAACTGAATAGCGACCTGACTGGCGCGACGCCGACGCAGATGCCTCAAGGAAATCTGCTGGTCGATGTGCGGGTCCTGCTGACGCCAACCCAACGCCAGTATGGCGCGCAACTGGCGGATTTGACGCTGCGCGCGCCCGACGGCCACCTGTTTCCGCTGAAGCGCATCGCGCGGGTTGTCACGGTGGCCGGGCAGCCTGAAATCGACCGCCGCGACCTGCGCCAGACCGTCGCCGTCACTGGCCGGATCGAGGGCCGTGGCCTGGGTGCCGCCGTCGCCGACGTGAAGACCGCGCTGGCACAGCCGGGGTTGATTCCGCCGAATGCGCATTATGCGCTGGGAGGCTTGTACGAACAGCAGCAGATTGCCTTTTCTGGCCTGATCCGGGTGTTTCTGGCGACGTTGGTGGCGGAATTCGTGCTGCTGCTGGTGCTTTACGAACAATTCTGGCTGCCGCTGATCATCATCGCGTCGTCTTTGCTGTCCACGACGGCGGTGTTCACCGGCCTGTGGATCGCCGGCGTCGATTTGAACATTACGGCGCTGATGGGCATGACGATGATCATCGGCATCTCAACAGAACTCGCGATCTTCTACGTCTCCGAATACACCGAACTTGCTCGGTCCATGCCCGCTCGGCAGGCGCTCGTGGCCGCCAGCGCAAACCGGCTGCGGCCGATCCTGATGACGACATTGGCCGCGATCCTGACCCTGCTTCCCCTGGCGCTGGCGATCGGCCAGGGATCGGGTATGCAGCAGCCACTGGCGGTGGCGATCATCGCGGGGCTGATCGTGCAGTTTCCACTGGTTTTGCTGGCGATGCCGGTGGCAATCGGGCTTACGTTGAAGGCGCCGCGTGAAGCCTGACCCAGTCGGTGAACTCTTTACCAGATGGTCACTTCGCCAGTTCGCGCCGCACCGCTCGGCGGTCCTTCATGACCCGCCGGGCGAGTTCAATATGTTCGCCAAACCCGGGGACCGCGACCGTCAACGGCGTAGCTAGTGTCGCCTTTCGTCACACCAGCTTCGCTAGCATTTCACGCGGCAGGATAACGCCGACGGAATTGCCGATCTGGGTCAGTTCCAACGTGCGCATCGCTGATCCACCTTTCACTTGCCGTCCTGGCCGGGCGTGTTTCAGCCAGGACGGCGAGGGTTGGAACCGCTCTCACACCAAGTCGCCGTCATAACGTGCGTCAGACCGAAACCTACAGGATGAACCGGCTCAGGTCTCCCTTCTGCGCCAGCGGGGCGACCTTGTCCGCAACGTAAGCGGCATCGACCACGAACGTCTCGCCGCCGCGATCGGTCGCGGTGAAGCTGATATCCTCCAGCAGTCGCTCCAGCACCGTATGCAAACGCCTTGCGCCGATGTTCTCGACGCGGTCGTTGATGTCCGCGGCGAGTTCGGCCAGCGCGTCCACCGCGTCATCGCGGAAGTCCAGCCTCACGCTCTCGGTTCCCAGCAGCGCGGAATACTGCTTCAGCAACGAGTGCTCCGGTTCGGTCAGGATGCGGCGCAAATCTTCGCGGGTCAGCGGCGACAGTTCCACCCTGATCGGCAGGCGGCCTTGCAGTTCCGGTAACAGGTCGGACGGCTTGGCCAGATGAAACGCGCCGGAGGCGATGAACAGAATATGGTCTGTCTTCACCAGGCCGTACTTCGTGTTGACCGTCGTGCCCTCGATCAGTGGCAGCAGGTCGCGCTGCACCCCTTCCCGGCTGACATCGCCGCCACGAAACCCGCCCTCGCTGGTGCGGGCGCAGATCTTGTCGATCTCGTCCAGGAAAACGATGCCGTTGTTCTCGGCATGCGACACGGCTTCCTTGGTCAGTTGATCATTGTCCAGCAGATTGTCGGCTTCCTCGGCCTCCAGGATGCGGCGGGCGGCTTCCACGGTCATGCGCCGCTTCACTTGCGGACGGTTGCCCATGATGCCCTTCATCATCTCGCTCAGATTGATGACCTGGCCGGGCGGCATGCCGGGCATATCGAGCTGGCCAATCGGGGAACTTCCAGCATCCGAAACCGCAACCTCGATCTCTTTCTGTTCGAACTCGCCGTTACGCAGCATGCGGCGGAACTTGGAACGGGTATCGGCGGCGGCCTCGTCACCGACCAGGGCCGTGACCAGCCGTTCCTCGGCGGCGGCTTCGGCTTTGGCCTGGACGTTCTTTCGGCTGCTCTCGCGCAGCATGTTCAGGCTGGCATCCACCAGATCGCGGACGATGCTGTCCACGTCGCGGCCGACATAGCCGACCTCGGTGAACTTCGTCGCCTCCACTTTCAGGAACGGCGCCTGCGCCAGCTTGGCCAGACGACGGGCGATTTCCGTTTTGCCGCAGCCGGTCGGGCCGATCATCAGGATGTTCTTGGGCACGACCTCCTCACGGATGCCCTCGGGCAGTTGCTGACGGCGCCAGCGGTTACGCAGCGCGATGGCCACCGCGCGCTTGGCATCTCCCTGCCCCACGATGAAGCGGTCGAGTTCCGAGACGATCTCTCTCGGCGAGTATGTGGGGACATCCATTAGATCGACTCGACGATGGTGTTGCCGTTGGTATAGACGCAGATATCGGCGGCGATTTTCATAGCCCGCCGGGCGATGTCCTCGGCGGTGAGGTCTGGGACCGACATCAGGGCGCGCGCGGCGGCCAGGGCATAATTGCCGCCGGACCCGATACCGATCACACCGTCTTCCGGTTCCAGCACGTCGCCGTTGCCGGTCAGCGTGAAGCTGCGATCCTTGTCGGCCACCGCCATCAGGGCTTCCAGCCGGCGCAGATAGCGATCGGTGCGCCAGTCCTTCGCCAGTTCGACGCAGGCGCGTTCAAGCTGGTTCGGATAGCGTTCCAGCTTAGACTCCAGCCGCTCCAGCAGCGTGAAAGCGTCGGCGGTGGCCCCGGCGAAACCGGCGATCACAGTCCCGCCAGCGCCAATCCGCCGCACCTTGCGCGCGTTTCCCTTGACGATGGTCTGTCCCATCGAAACCTGGCCGTCGCCGGCCATCGTGACTGTTCCATCGCGCCTTACGCACAGGATGGTGGTGCCGTGCCACCCAATCGGGTCGGCAGAGGCGTTGGTGAGGTTCTGCATGACGCGTCTAAATGGCGACGCCGCACGGTTTGGGCAAGGGCATCCGTCAGCGACGTCCGCAATGACGCTGTCACTGACGTAAGGTGGACATAACCGAAGCGTTACCAGGAGACTCGGCGCTTGCCCCTCATAGTTGAACCTTCACAGATCAAGAGTGCTTCAAGCCCGATGCAGTCGAACCAGTTAACGTCCTCGTCCGCCCCTGCCTTGCCTGCAAAGCTCAACTCAAGAACATCCGGCGCAGCGCCGCGGCCCGGCCGGCAAGAACGGCCTCGCCGTATTCTGTTTACGAAGTTAGGTTCCTTTTCACATAGCAACGAAAAAGTAAGCGAGCAGCTCGCCCTCCATTTTCCTGATCATGAGATCGAAATATTTGACGTGAAGGATTACGTGAAGCGGCGTTTCGGATTGACCGCGCTGAATTTGCTAATCGAGGTGATGACCTATGGGCCATCCGTCCTGAAAAATCGATCGCAGCTGCATGCATTCTTCTTCATGACGCCGTTGATGTTTCGCCGGCTATCATCCGCCATCGCCGGGATCTTCGCACCGCTGGCGCACGAGTTCGATTTTTCGATCCAGACCCAGGGGATGTTTAGCGGCCGCATTCCTGGACGACCGCATCTGATTTATACCGATTATACGTTTATGGACAATTTGAACGAGCCGAAGCCAGATCAGCGTCTGTTCCGCTCCCCCGCCTATCTGCGGCAAGAGGCCGCGCTGTTTCAGCAGGCCGACGGGATCGCCACCACCAGCGCATTCGTGGAGCGGACACTGGTTGACCGTTACAAATGCGATCCAAGTCGCGTACGGACGGTCCATATCGGGGCCAACGTCGATATCGTTCCGTCAGAAACGACGATGGCGCGCTATGCCGCCCATCATGTCCTGTTCGTCGGCGTTGAGTGGGAGCGTAAGGGCGGCCCGGCGTTGGTCGAAGCCTTTAGCGAAGTCGCGCGGGCGTATCCGGATGCCTGCCTCACGATCGTTGGCTGTTCCCCTCTCGTTTCGCACCCCCAGATCACGGTAGTCGGGAAAGAGCCGCGCGACCGGGTGGCAAGCTATTTTGAAGCAGCCTCGGTCTTCTGTATGCCCAGTGTCGTCGAACCGCTGGGGATCGCCGCTATCGAGGCGTCCCTGTTCCGCCTGCCCGTGATCGCCACGCGGGTCCCCGGCTTTTTCGAAACCGTGACAGATGGACAGACCGGCATCCTGGTGCCGCCAAACGATCCGGCCGCCCTGGCCGCGGCGATGCGCCTGCTGTTCGAGAACCCCGCATTGGGCCAACGCATGGGGTTGGCGGGGTTCGAGCGCAACCGCGCCCGGTTCGACTGGAATCGAGTCGGCAGGCAGCTGCATGAGATGGCCTGCGCGGTCGTGCCGGGGCTGTCCGACGCCACCTGAGGCGACGCCCCTTCCCTAGGTCCGGTTCACACCTTAATGAACACCAACCGGACAGAGGATTGACGATGGCCCGAACGCTAAAGGTCGCGGTCCAGATGGACCCGATGGACAGTATCAACATCGACGGCGATTCCACCTTCGCCCTGATGCTGGAAGCCCAGGCACGCGGCCATGCGCTGTGGCACTACGAAGTGCGGCACATGGCGCTGAAGGAAGGCCGATCCCGCCCCGCCGGCGGCAAGCGGGAGGAGCGGCTGTTCGCCCGCGGCCATGCGGTGAAGGTCGCCCGCCGCCATGGCGCCCATTTCGAATTCGGGCCGATGGAGACGCTGGATCTGGGCTCCATGGACGTGGTGCTGATGCGCCAGGACCCGCCATTCGACATGGCCTATATCACCGCGACCCATATGCTGGAGCACATCCAGCCCGGCACCCTGATCGTCAACGATCCAGCCGCGGTGCGGAATGCGCCGGAGAAAATCCTGGTGACGCATTTCCCGGACCTGATGCCGCCCACGCTGATTACGTGGGACGTGAACGCGATCCGGTCGTTCCGGGCTGAATACAAGGACATCATCGTCAAGCCGCTGTTTGGCAATGGCGGGGCCGGGGTGTTCCGCATCAAGCCGGATGATGAAAATCTGGCCTCGCTGCTGGAAATGCACTTCGCCCGGTCGCGCGAGCCGTTGATGATCCAGCGGTACGAGGCCGCGGTGCGCGTGGGAGACAAGCGAATCATCCTGGTGGATGGGGAACCGGCCGGCGCGATCAACCGCGTGCCGGCGGAGGGCGAAGCGCGGTCCAACATGCATGTTGGCGGCCGGGCGGAAAAATCACCGCTGACCGCGCGTGATCTGGAAATCTGCGCGGCAATCGGGCCAACATTGCGCGATCAGGGCATGATTTTCGTCGGAATCGACGTGATCGGCGACTACCTGACGGAGATCAACGTGACCTCCCCGACCGGCCTGCAAGAGATCGCCCGCTTCGACGGCGTGCATATCGAGAAGACGATCTGGGACCGCATTGAGGAGAAGGTGGGGGCGTAGCGATCAGGAGGAAGTGCCTTGCCGTTCTATGAAAGAGGCGACGTCCGGATACACTACCAGGAAGCCGGTTCCGGCTTTCCCTTGCTGCTGATTCCGGGCGGCGGGCTGAACGCGACCGCGAGGTTCTTTACGAACGGCGCCCCGTTCGATCCGTTCGCGGCGTTCGCCGGCGACTATCGCTGCATCACGATGGACCTTCGCAATGCCAATGGCGGTCAGTCCTCGGGCCCGGTTGAGATCGACCGGCCATGGGATTCGTATGCCGATGACCAGTTGGGGCTGATGGACCACCTGGGCATCGATCGGTTCATGGTGATGGGCTTTTGCATCGGCGGCCCGTTCATCTGGAACCTGTTGCGCCGCGCGCCCGGCCGAATCGTTGCAGCGGTGCTAGCGCAACCGAGCGGATCGCGGCCAGAGATGCGCGATCTGTTCTATGATACCAATATGGCGGGCTGGGGACCTGAACTGTGCGCTGGACGACCGGACGTGACGATGCCGATGGTCGAGGCGTTCCTGAGCCGCATGTACCGCTCCAACCCCGATTTCGTGTTCACGGTGACGCGGGATTTCGTGCGCGGCTGCGAAACCCCGATCCTGGTGCTGCCGGACGATATCCCGGCGCATCCCTGTGCCGTGGCGATGGAGTCCGCTCTTTTGGCACCCAACGCACAGGTGAGCCTGTATCCGTGGAAGGACCCGAAGGAGCTGATTCCGCTGGCGGTGCGGCACGTGCGGACGTTCTTGAAGGCGAATCTGCCGCCATCGTAGCGCACCGCGGTCGCATGACATTGCTTCGCGCCGGCCCCACCCGCCTGGCGGACATGGACGCCAGCGGCATCACGGTCCAGGTGCTGTCCGTCGCAGGACCGGGCGCGGACCTTGTGCCCGGACAGGCCGGAATTGACCTCGCCCGCGCCTAGAACGACGCACTGGCCCGGGCCTGCGCCAGCCACCCCACCCGCTATCGCGGCTTCGCCCATCTGCCTATGCTGGCGCCCGAAGCCGCCGACGAATTGGAGCGGACCGTCAAGGACCTGGGATTCCACGGCGTACTGGTCAACGGCGCAACCGGAGGCCGCTTTCTCGACGATCCGATGTTCGAGCCAATCCTGGCGCGCGCCGAACACCTCGATGTGCCGATCTATCCGCATCCCGGCATCCCCACGCAAGCGGTGCGGCAGGACTACTTCGACAACCTGCCCGGGAATTTCGGCTTCACTCTGGCGCTTTCCGCCTGGGGCTGGCACGCTGACACCGCGATCCACACGCTGCGCCTGGCGCTCAGCGGCGCGCTGGACCGCCACCCCGGCCTGAAAATCATCATCGGCCATTTGGGCGAGGCGCTGCACTTCATGCTCGACCGAATCGACGAGACCACCTCCGCCCAAGCCCAGTCATTACTCAGCCGATCGGTTGGCCAAACGCTGACGGATCAGGTTTGGCTGAGCAGAAGCGGGTTTTTCACCATGGTCCCGTTCATGGCGGCACTGATGACGTTCGGGGTGGACCGCATCATGTTCTCGGTCGATTACCCGTTCGCGTCGAACGCCCGCGCCCGGGCATTCCTTGACACGCTGCCAGTGTCGCCGGCGGATCGGGCAAAGATCGCGCACGGCAACGCCGACAGCCTGTTATATCTACCAGTCTAAGCGAACGATTCCGTCATCGCCGAATAGACCAGCGTCCGAAGGTCGCGGCGAAGTGTTAACCGAGCCTCGCTGCCGATGACTTGGGTCATGAAGACGACGGCCAGGTCTTCGACCGGGTCGATCCAGAACGCGGTCGAGGCCGCTCCACCCCAGAAATATTCGCCCAGCGTGCCCGGCAGGCGGGTTCTGGCGACGTTGACGTTGACGCCGCAGCCGATGGAAAAGCCGATGCCGGAATAGCCCGCCTCGCTGAACATACCCGGCGGCGCCATGTGGGCCAGTTCCTTGTTATCCGGCAGATGGTTCAGGCTGAACAGCGCAACCGTCTTGGGGCTGAGTATCCGCACACCGTCCAGCGTTCCTCCGGCCAGCATCATGCGGCAGAACCGCATGTAGTCGTGCGCGGTTGACAGCAATCCACCGCCGCCGGATTCCAGCCCCGGGGGCGCGGAGAAGAAGCTTTTGCCGGCATCGTCCTGCACCTTGATGCCTCCGGCCCCGTCGGGCATGTAGCAGGACGACAGCCGGTCCAGCTTCTCCGGCGGGCACCAGAACGCGGTGTCGGTCATGCCCAGCGGCTCAAAAAGGCGGGTGCGCAGGAAATCACTGAACTTCATGCCGCTCAGTTTCTGCACAAGGTAGCCCATCACGTCGATCGAAACGGAATAGTTCCATTTCGTTCCGGGCGAAAATTCCAGCGGCAGGCTGGATAATTGCTCGATCATCGTGTCCAGGCCGCCCTCGGTATTGAACTCCGCAACCCGCAACCGGCGATAGGCGGCATCGACGCCGGTACGGTTCATGAACCCATAGGTCAGGCCGGAGGTATGGGTGACCAGATCCACCACCTTCATCGGCCGTTCAACCGGTGTGGAGATGAAGCTTGGCGTCGCGGTGGGGATCAGGCTGGGCATTCCAGTGGAATAGACGCCAAGGTTCCGGAAAGAGGGGATGTGGGTTGCCACATCGTCGTCCAGGCCGATCAGTCCTTCCTCGGCCAGCATCATCAGCGCCACGGCCGTGACCGGCTTGCTCATGGAATAGATACGAAAAATCGTGTCCTCCCGCATCTTCTTGCCGCGCTCCAGGTCCATATGACCGGACAGTCCAGTATGAACCAACTGACCGCGGCGATAGACCATGGTCATCAGCCCCGGCAATTTACCGGTATCGACGTAGCGTTGCCGCATGACATCGTCCAACCGAGCGAGACGGGTGGCGGAGAGGCCGACGGATTCTGGATTCATGGTTGGTCCTATCTTGTTTTATTCGTTTCTCAATGGAATATTCGCCCCGAGTCGATAACGATCGTCTGGCCGGTCATCGTCTCCGTCCGGCACATCGCCACGACCATATCGGCGCAATCCTCTTTGTCGGCGGGTTTCTTCAGCAGCGATCCGGACGCTGACCGCTCGATCATGTCCGGCCGCAGGTTGGCTGTCGCGCGCGTACCCTCGATCAGCCCGGGTGCCACGCAGTTCACCAGGGTTTCTGGCGCCAATGCCACCGCCATGCAGCGGGTCAGGTGGATAAGACCGGCCTTGGACACCGCGTATGCGATGGACGAGCCCACCGGATGCAAACCCGCGACCGACGCGATATTGACGATGCGGCCCTGCCCCCGCGCCTTCATGACCGGCGCCACCGCCTTCGTCAGCCGCATCGGCCCCGTCAGGTTGACGGCAATAATCCTGTCCCATTCATCGATCGTAAGGTTATCCAAGTCGGCAAACGGGATCGCCTTGTTGTAAGCGGCGTCGTTGATCAGAATATCGAGCCGGCCGAAGCGATTTGTTACATCGCCGACCAGTTGTTCCACGGCCGCGCCGTCGGTGATGTCGCAAGCAAACGCGACGGCGTTGATTTGGTATTTCGATTTCAATTCGCCGGCGACACTCTCCGCCTGATCGCGGCTCTGCGCGTACATCACCGCGATATTGACGCCTTCCCGGGCCAGCGCATGACAAATGCGTTGCCCCAGTCCGCCATTACCCCCCGTGACCACCGCAACCGAGCCCTTAAGGTCCATGAACTGTCTCCCAAACCCGAACATTGCTACCGAACCCCACAGCGGGCAACCCAACGGTGTTCGCGAAACATCGTTTGGGTTAATCTTCGCCAACACGACAAGAACCCAGGGGAAAAAGTCCAATGCAGATCGTCGATGCCCAAATTCACACCTGGGGAACCGGCCTGCCCAGCAACCTGTCGCACATCCAGGTCACCCATTTCACACCTGCCGAAGCCATCGCCTTGATGAATGAGGGCGGTGTCGATGCCGCCATCATTCATCCCCCCGGCTGGGATCCGAACTCGACCGACATGGCGTTCCAGGCGGTCAGGGACTACCCGAACCGATTCGCGATCATGGGGTCCCTGCCGCTCGACGAACCCGGCTCCCGCGAGCAAATCGCCAACTGGCGCGCTCAACCCGGAATGCTCGGACTTCGCTACACCTTTCTGCACGAGCCCGCTCGGCGGAATCTGGCGGATGGTGAGTACGACTGGCTTTTTGCCGCGGCTGAGAAAGCGGGCGTCCCCATCTCCGCGCTGGCAACCGATTCTCTGGCGGTGCTCGGGCGCCTCGCCGAGCGCCACCCTGGGCTGCGGCTGACGATCGATCACCTGGGCGGACGCGGGGGTCTGACGACGCTGAAGGACGCCGAGGCCATGACCCATATCCCAGAGCTTCTGAAGCTGGCGAAACTGCCGAATGTCGCGGTCAAGGCAACCGGCGCGCCGGGCTATTCCGGTGAGGCCTACCCCTTCCCGAAAATGCACACCTACCTGCGACAAATATACGACGCGTTCGGCCCCAGCCGCATGTTCTGGGGTACGGACATCACCAAGATGCCGTGCTCCTGGCACCAATGCGTAACGATGTTCACCGAGGAACTGCCGTGGCTGACTCAGCCGGACAAGCAACTGATCATGGGCGACGCGATTTGCGCATGGTGGGGCTGGAACCGTACCGGCGGAGCATAGCCCCGGTCGATTGCAAGGCTCTGCCCCCGGACATGCCGCCGCCTCATCCGCCCCCCAACGCCGCAAAGGAAACCGCCATGAAAATCCTCCGCTCCTCCGCCCGCAAAACCAATCGCGCCCCCGCCTCCAACTTTACCGGAACCGTGTTCTCGGATGAGGTCGTGGTCGGCGTCGCGCCATCGCGCATGCGCGGTTCGGTCGTGTCTTTCACCCCCGGCGCCAGGACGGCGTGGCATAGCCATCCGGTCGGGCAAACCCTGTTCTGCCTGTCCGGGGCCGGCCGCGTGCAGCGCGAAGGCGAGCAGGTGCAGGAAATCCGTCCCGGCGACACCGTCATTATCCCGCCCGATGTGCGCCATTGGCACGGGGCGGCGCCGGACAAGCTGTTCTCCCACCTCGCGATGTCGGAACTGAACGACAAAGGCGAGGGCACCGCCTGGTTCGAACATGTGTCGGACCAGGACTACAACGCCAAGCCCGCGCCGGTGACCTGAGGAAATGCGGGAGGGGCAATACCCCTCCCGGGCACCTTACTCCGCGGCCGCGGCCACCTTGTCCGCGCCGGACAGGGCAAATCCCTCGTAACCGTTCGCGGCGATCTCATCGCACTTCAACCGATACGCGCCGACGCCGCCGATATACGGCATGAACACGCGCGGCTTGCCGGGAATATTGGCGCCCATGTACCAGGATGCCGCGGACGGATACAGCGTCGTATGCGCAACCTCATTGCCGTGATCGACCCAGGCGTTCTCCGCATCCAGTGTCGCTTCGATGCAATCCAGTCCGCGATCGCGCAGATGGCCAAGGCAATCGGCGATCCAGTCGACATGCTGTTCGATCGAGACGATCATATTGCTGAGCACCGACGGGCTGCCGGGGCCAGTGATCATGAACATGTTGGGGAAGCCCGCCGTCATCAGCCCCAGATAAGTCCGCGCTCCTGGCGCCCATTTGTCCGCCAACGTCATTCCATCCCGCCCGACGATCCCCATGCGGGTCAGGGCGCCGGTCATCGCATCGAAGCCGGTGGCAAACACGATAGCGTCGAACGCGTACTCCTGGCCGCCGACGCGCAGCCCAAGCGGCGTGACTGCCTCGATGGGTGTGTCGCTGATATCCACCAGATCGACGTTGGGCCGGTTGAACGTCAGGTAGTAATCGGTATCGACGCAAATCCGCTTGGTGCCGATCGGATGGCTGGTCGGCGCCAACAGTTCCGCCTTCGCCGGGTCCTTGACCATGGCCCGTATCTTCGACCGGACAAATTCCGCCGCGGTGTCGTTGGATGCCTTGTTGAAGATCAGGTCATTGAACGCGGCCATGAAGGTCGTGCCGCCGCTCTCCCACCTTTGCTCATAAACCGCCAGACGATCGGCCTCCGGCGTTTCAATGGCGGATTGGTCGTTCGGGTTGGCCAAAATGCCGTTGCGGGTCATTCGGGCTTCGGCGCGCCTGGCGGGATAAACGTCTTTGAACGACCGGGCATAGTCCTCGGTCATCGGACGGTTGCGCGACGGGATGCTGAAGTTCGGCGTGCGCTGGAAGACCGTGATATGGGCGGCCTGATCCGCGATCACCGGGATGGATTGGATCGCTGACGATCCGGTGCCGACGACGCCCACGCGCAGGCCGGTGAAATCGACGCCCTCATGCGGCCAGTGGCCGGTGTGGTAGATTTTGCCCCTGAAACTATCAATGCCGGGAAAGTCGGGCATCCTGGCCGCCGACAGGCAGCCGGTTGCCATAACGCAGAAGCCCGCGGACAGAACGTCGCCGCGGTCTGTTCTAACCGTCCAGCGGTTGGTGGCCTCATCGAACTCCGCCCCGGTGACGCGGGTTTCAAAGCGCATGTCGCGGCGCAGGTCCAGGCGGTCGGCGACGAAATTGGCATAGCGCAGAATTTCCGGTTGGCCGGCGAAGACTTCGCTCCATTGCCAGTCCTGCTGGATCCCTTCGTCGAAAGAATAGGAGTACTGCATGCTCTCCACGTCGCAGCGAGCGCCGGGGTAGCGATTCCAGTACCAGGTGCCCCCGACGCCGGTGGCGACGTCGAACACGATGGCGGACATCCCCAAGCCACGCAGCCGATGCAGCATGTACATACCGCCGAAGCCGGCGCCGACGATAACAACATCAATTTTTCCCGTGACGGGCGCGCGTTGGAGTTCGGCTGGCTGTGACATGAAGGCTCCTGGATTGTGATTGACGGTATCGGATAACGTCGGGGGCCGGTTTGTCAACTGACTAGTAGTTTTTTGGACCCATTGGTTTTGCCAACCCGGCGCCGAGCCCCTTCTTTTGTGTGGTATCATAATACCACATCCGGAAACCGCTTGACCAACCGGGCCCGGGCCTCCATAAGCCGCGCCTTGTGAACCACGGACGCTTATAAAAACCATGCTCAAGAGCACGCCCTCCATCAAACCGTCGG
>DAIEHR010000177.1 GCA_027353465.1 Acetobacteraceae bacterium
CCGTGGTCTTCCAGTTCGTCCTGGTTCCAGCCGTTGCCGATGCCGAACAGGAAACGTCCGCCGGAGACTTGATCGATCGAGGCCACCAGCTTGGCGGTCTGAATCGGGTCGCGCTGCGCCACAAGGCAGACGCCGGTGCCCACCATCAACGATTTGGTAGCGGCGGCGGCGGCGGTCAGCGTCACGAACGGGTCCATGGCGTCGTAGTAGCGTTTCGGCAATTCCCCCCCGCCGGGGAACGGCGATTTGCGGGTCAGCGGAATGTGCGAATGTTCGGGCGCCCAGAGGGATTCGAAGCCTCGCTGTTCCAGGGCCTGACCCAGGGCGCCGGGCGCCATGGAATAGTCGGTGAAAAACATGGATACGCCGGATTTCAGCATCTTGGTTGCCTCCCGTTAGTCAGTTTAGCGGGATCATGCGTCAAACCGGGCCGGTGTTCCAGACACGGGGCGTGGAATGACATGGACGGGGTGTCATCTCCCCTGGTTTAGCGGGCCGGCGCGCGCTAGTTTGCCGGACCAACCGAGGAAACGATAGTGACCGACATGGCCAGTGGCCCTGTTCCCCGATCCGGGACGGTGAAGATCACCGATGTGGCCGCCGCCGCCGGTGTCGCGCCGATGACAGTTTCACGCGTAATCAACACCCCCGACCGGGTGACGCCCGAAACCACCGCCCGGGTGCGGGAGGCGATCGACCGGCTGGGTTATGTGCCGAATCTGATCGCCGGCGGACTGTCGTCGCGCAAGTCGCGCATGGTCGCGGCTGTGGTGCCGACGATCGCGCATCCGATGTTCGCGGGGGTGGTGCAGGCGTTCTCGGCAGCGATGCGGCAGGCGGGTTATCAGGTGATGCTGTCGATCAGTGGCTATGACGAAACCGACGAGGAGGCGCTGTTCAGAGCCATTCTGGGCCGTAGGCCTGATGCGCTGCTGATCACCGGGTCCGGTTACTCGCCCGCCGCCCTGCAACTGGTGATCGAGGCTCGGATTCCGGTCGTTGAGATCTGGGACGCTTCCAGCCGCCCGATCGACATGGCAATCGGTTTCGATCATGCGCGAGTCGGCGCCGAGGTCGCCCGGTTTTTCCACGCCAAGGGCCATAATCGGTTCGCGGTATTGTCGGCGCGGGATTCGCGGGCGTTGTCGCGCGCCAGGGGGTTCGCCGAGACGGTGCGGCAGCTTGGCGGCAGCCTGATCATGGAACAGACGTTCCCCGCACCCAGCACCATCGCGGCGGGACGCACGGGAGCGCGCGACCTGCTGGCACTGCTGGACCGGCGATGCGCGGTCTTCTGCAGCTCTGATCTTCTTGCGTTCGGGCTGCTGACGGAAGCGCGCCTGCATGGCATTGCGGTGCCCGACCAGCTTGCGGTGTGCGGCTTCGGTAACATGGAACTCAGCGAGATGACGGAGCCGCCGATCACTACCGTCAGCCTGGAAGGAACCGGGACGGGGCGTTCGGCGGCGGGGTTTCTGTTGCGGCGGCTGTCGGGCGAGGGGCCTCATGAGCCGGAGCGGGTGCAGGTTCCGTTCAAGATCGTTGAACGGGCGACGACATAGAGCGCGGATCAGTCGCCGCCAGTCTGGCTCGATTTTTGCTGTTCGTCGTTACGCCCATCCTTAAGCGTGATGAACGGAGCGACGATCAGCATGAAAAGACGCCAGTTTGTTGGACGCGCCGCCTCGGCTGCCTTTCTTGGCAGCATCGCTCGCCCGTCGATTGTACGGGCCGCATCGGCGACGACGCTGAAATTCGTGCCTTACGCTGATCTGGCGCTGCTGGATCCGCTGGTCAGCGCGTTCGTCACGCGCAACCACGTGATGATGGTGTTCGACACCTTGTTCTCGCTGGATGCGGCCGGGGTCGCGCGGCACCAGATGCTGGCCGGGCATACGGTGGATGCCGATGAGAAAGTATGGACGCTGACGCTACGGGACGGGCTGATGTTCCACGACGGGACGCCGGTGCTGGCCCGCGATGCGGTCGCCAGTATCCGCCGCTGGGCCTACAAGGATGCGTTCGGGCAGGCGTTGCTGGCCGCGACCGACGATCTGTCGGCACCCAACGACAAGCAGATCGTGTTCCGCCTCAGCCGCCCGTTTCCGCTGCTGCCGCAAGCGTTGGCGAAACCCACCAACCTGATGGCGGCAATCATGCCGGAGCGGCTGGCGAAGATTCCAGCCACGACACTGCTGAACGAAATGGTGGGCAGCGGGCCGTTCCGCTATCTGGCGGAGGAGCGGGTGTCCGGCGCGCACAACGCCTATGCGAAATTCGACAAATACGTGCCTCGGGAGGGGATGGCGAGTTTCTGCGCCGGGCCGCGTATCGCCAATTTTGAGCGTGTGGAGTGGCTGACGACGCCCGATCCGTCCACCCAGGCGGCCGCGTTGAAGTCCGGGGAGGTCGATTGGGTGGAGCAGCCGGTGATGGATCTGGTACCGTCGCTGAAGGCCGACCGCAATCTGCGGGTGGAGGTGATGGAAACCACCGGCCTGATCGGCGTGCTGCGGTTTAACCATCTGTATCCGCCGTTCGATAATCCCGCGATCCGCCGGGCGGTATTGCGCGCGGTCAACCAGCGGGAGTTCATGACGGCGGTCGCAGGGGACGTTGCCCCCGGTGTCATCAACGACAAAGTCGGGTTTTTCGCCCCAAGCTCGGTGTATGCCTCGGCCGCCGGATTGGAGAATTTCAGTCCCAATCCCGATCTTGCGGCACTGAAACAAGAGATCAAGGCGGCGGGGTATAGCGGAGAGACGGTGGTGTTCCTGGGCGCGGCCGATGTGCCCCGGATTACCGCGATCTGTCAGGTTGGCGCGGACCTGCTGACCAAACTTGGCTTGAACGTCGATTATGTGTCCACCGATTGGGGGACGGTCGTTCAGCGCAGCACGCGCAAGCAGCCGATCTCGGAGGGCGGGTGGAGCATGTTCGGGTCGATGTGGGGCGGCTTGGATTGGGATAACCCGGCGGGCAATCTGGCGCTGCGCGGCAATGGAATGAACGCGTGGTTCGGCTGGCCGACGGCGCCAAAGCTGGAGGCGATTCGCGACCGATGGCTGCACGCAACCGATATGCCCACCCAGAAGGCGCTGGCCGCCGACATGCAGCGTCAGGCATTTGAGGACGCACCCTGCATGCCGCTGGGCCTGTATTATCAGCCGGTAGCCTATCGGGCGGATTTGTCGGGAATGATGAAGGGGTTGATCCTGTTCACCGGGGTTAAACGCACCTGACTTGAGGGCAGCCTCCGCTTCGCCCACATTGGGGCGAGTTAAGTCAGCGGAGCGCCGGAATGATCAGTGTCGATGAAGCCCGTGGGCGCATCCTGGAAACCTTGCGCCCGACCCCGGCCGAGGTGGTCGCGCTGGCCGATGCCTGGAACCGCGTCACCGCGCGGGATGTGCTGGCAAGGCTGACCCAGCCGCCGGCCGACGTGTCGGCGATGGATGGCTACGCGCTGCGGACGGAAGACGGCTGTCTCGGTGCCAGGTTGACCGTGATCGGGGCGGCACCGGCCGGGCATCCGTTCGGGCATGGTGTGGGGCCCGGAGAGGCGGTGCGGCTGTTCACCGGCAGCGTCGTGCCCGACGGGGCGGATGCGATCCTGTTGCAGGAAGACGCCACCCGTGACGGCGCGACCGTCCATGTCAACGAGGCGGTGGCGCAGGGGCGGCATATCCGCCGGGCGGGGCAGGATTTCTCGGCGGGCGATGTGGTGGTGCCGCGCGGGCGGCGCATCAC
This sequence comes from Acetobacteraceae bacterium, assembly GCA_027353465.1. Lineage (GTDB taxonomy): Bacteria > Pseudomonadota > Alphaproteobacteria > Acetobacterales > Acetobacteraceae > Rhodopila. The sequence continues at coordinate 3,751 of DAIEHR010000177.1, forward strand.
CGCGCGCGATATCGGCGTGGCCGCCGCCGCCAACCATCCCTGGCTGTCGGTACACCGCCGCCCGCGTGTCGCGATCCTGGCGACCGGGGATGAGATCGCGATGCCGGGCGAGCCAATTCCGCCGGGCGGTATCGTGAGTTCGAATTCTCATGCGCTGGCGGCGTTGGTGCGGGCGGCCGGCGGGGACCCCGTGGTGCTGCCAGTGGCGCGCGATGAGCATGCGGCGATCGGAGCGGTCGCGGATGCGGTCGCGGGCATCGACATGCTGGTGACGACGGGCGGCGCGTCAGTGGGTGATCACGATCTGGTCATCGAAGCGTTGAAGGCGCGCGGGATGACGCTGGATTTCTGGCGGATCGCGATGCGGCCGGGCAAGCCGC
>DAIEHR010000186.1 GCA_027353465.1 Acetobacteraceae bacterium
GATCGCCAGCATGCCCTCGCTGCCGGTCAGCAGCCCCAGCCAGTCATAGCCGGCCGCGTCCAGATAGGCGCCGCCGATGTCGATGATCTCCCCCTCGATGGTGACGATCTTCAGGCCAAGCAGGTTGTTGGCGGTCACGCCATATTTCAGGCAGTGCGCCCCGCCGGAGTTCATGTTGACGTTGCCGCCGATCATGCACGCAAGCTGGCTGGATGGGTCGGGCGCATAGAAGAACCCGTCGGCGGACACGGCGTTGGTGATGCCGATATTGGTGACGCCGGCCTGCACCACGGCACAGCGGTCCGGATAGTCGATGTCCAGGATCTGGTTCATCCGCATCATGCCGACAACCACCGCGTCCGCCATCGGCAACGCCCCGCCGGACAACGACGTGCCGGCCCCACGCGGCACCACCCGAACGCCGTTCTGGTGACAGAAACGCAGCACGGCGGCGACCTGTTCGGTGGTTTCCGGCAGGGCGACGGCCAGCGGCACCTGCCGATAGGCCGACAACCCATCGGTCTCATACGGTTTCAGCCGCAGCGGTTCGGCGATCAGGCCGGTTTCGGGCAGCAGTTTTCGCAAGCCGGCGACGATGCTGTCGCGCCGCACCATCACATCGGGCTTCGGATCGGGCTGACGGATCATCGGACGCGCCTTCCTGCGAGGGGTTTCTATGACAATCATATAGCGATGTTGAAGACGCGGGGACAGGGGCCGAACGGCGGCGTATTGTTCGCCCGCTTCGGCGGAGTGAATGATGAATTTCCCATGGCGTTTCGTGCTTCTCGCGGCCAGCCTGATGGCCGCGCCGCCCGCTTTCGCGGCGATTGTGTTTGACGGCGTGGCGGCCGGCGATGCCACGGATCGTGACGCGATCCTGTGGACCCGGGCGGACAACGATGGTTCGGTAACCCCCCTGACGGCAGAGGTCTCGACCGACCCCGCGTTCCGCGGCCAGCCGCGAATCTATCGCGGCGTGACCGATCCCGCGTCTGATTTCACCCTGAAGGTCGATGCCACCGGACTGGCCCCAAACACCGTCTATTACTATCGATTTTTTAACGGCTCGGCCGTCAGCCCGGTCGGGCGCTTCACCACACCCCCCGCCGGCACTCAGGCCGTGCCGGTGCGGTTCGGCTTCTCCGGCGACGTCGATGCCAAATTCCGGCCCTTCCCCTCGGTCGCTGGCTTCGGCACCACGGCCGGCGGCACAATTGGGCTGAACTACTTCATCTTCCTGGGCGATACGATGTACGAAACCGCCGCCACCGGGTCCCCCGCGACCGTGGCGGCAGCGACCGACGGATCGAACGCCGAACAGGCGTTGATCGACTATCACCGCAAGTATCGAGAAGTGCTGAAGGGCGTCACCGCCGGCACTGGGGAGGTCTCCGACCAAGGGCAGCAGGGCATCCAATCGATGCTGGCCGCGACCGGCCTCTATACGCTGCTGGACAACCATGAGTTGGGCAACAAGCAGCTTCAATCCGGCGGCGCCCCCCAGGCGGCGGCCAACGAGGGCAACCAAGCCGGTTTCGACGTCAACACCACCGGCACCTTCAACAACAAATCGCCCGGTTTCCGAACCCTGATGCGCGCGTATCTGGACTATCACCCGATCCGGAAGGTGATGCTGTCCGCTCCGAAAAACCCGCGTTCGGACGGCACGGTCCGGCAGTATTTCGCCCAGCAATGGGGCCGCAACAGCGTCCTGATCCGCATCGACGACCGGTCGTATCGCGACATCCGGCTCCCCGAAACCGGCATCGCCCCCGACGGTTCGCTGCTCCCCCACGCTCGGGCGGACAACCCAAGCCGGACGATGCTGGGCAAGACGCAACTTGCCTGGGTAAAGCAGGCGTTGCGGAAGGCCAACGCGAACGGCACGGTCTGGAAGATCCTGGTGATCTCCAGCCCCATCGACACGGTCGGCGGCAACCAGGACGGTAAATCCTGGTATGGCGGCTACCGGGCAGAGCGCAACGAGCTGCTGAAATTCATCGCGGATAACAAGATCGGCCACGTCCTGTTCCTGACAACCGACGACCACGAGATGCGCGCCACGAAGCTGGTCTATGCGCCGTCACCCGGCCGTAAAGCCCTGGTGCCCGGCGCGCTGCAGGTGGTCACCGGCCCGATCGGGGGCGCCGGCCCGGACGCCATCACCGACCATTCCTTCGCGCACATCGTCTCGGTCCTGAACAATCCCTCGACAATGGTCGATAACAATCCGGACCTGATCGCCCACGGCGACCCGCCGATCGGGCTGATGGGTTTCCCCGGACTGAGGGACGTGTTCCGCGAGGGTGATCCAAACGCCGCGTCGCATCCGACGTCGATCGATTTCTTCGCGCCGGACCAGAACGGCTACACGATCCTGGACATCGCCGCGGATGCGACCCTGACGGTCGAATCCTACGGAATCCCGTCATTCCAAGCCAACACGTTTCCTCAGCCAACGGAACCGTCGCGGTTGATCATGCGGTTTCGGATCGCGGTCCCACGCACCGATTCGGGCACGAAGCCAGCACAACGAACCACCAATATCCCCGACCACCACCGCATCGCCCATTGACCTCCCATCCCCCGGCCACATGGTGTAGAGCCTCCCGCATGGCTCCTCCCTTGCTCACGCTCCAAGACATCACCCTCACGTTCGGCACCGCCCCGCTGCTGGCCGGCGCCGGAATCGCCGTGTCCACCGGCGACCGGGTCTGCCTCGTCGGCCGCAACGGCTCCGGCAAATCCACCCTGCTGAAGGTCGCCGCCGGCCTGGTGCAGGCCGATGCCGGCCGCCGCTTCGCCCAACCCGGCGCCACGATCCAGTATCTGCCGCAGGAGCCGGACTTTGCCGGCTTCCCCACCACGCTCGCCTATGTCGAGGCCGGCCTGGGTGACGCCGCAGCCGCCGACCACTATCGCGCCTCCTACCTCCTCGAACAGCTTGGTCTCAGCGGCACCGAAGACCCGTCCAAACTGTCGGGCGGTGAGGCCCGCCGCACCGCCCTCGCCCGCGTCCTGGCACCGGAACCCGACATCCTGCTGCTGGACGAGCCCACCAACCATCTGGATCTGCCCGGCATCGAATGGCTGGAATCCGAACTGGCCGGCATGCGCTCCGGCATCGTGCTCATCAGCCATGACCGGCGGCTGCTGGAACGTATCTCCAAAACCACCGTCTGGCTGGATCGCGGCGTCACCCGCGTGCTGGACCAGGGATTCGCCCATTTCGAGGCGTGGCGCGACCAGGTGCTGGAGCAGGAAGAAACCGAGCGGCACAAGATGGGCCGTAAAATCGTGATGGAGGAAGACTGGCTGCGCTACGGCGTCACCGCCCGGCGTAAGCGCAACCAGAAGCGGTTGGGCGACCTGCACGCCCTGCGCAAGAAGCACCGCGAACAGAAAGGCGCGGTCGGCAAGGTCAGGCTGGAAGCCGCCGAGGCCGACTTGTCCGGCCGGCTGGTTGTGGTGGCGGAGGGTATCAGCAAGACCTATGGCGACAAAACCGTGGTGCGGGACTTCTCCACCCGCATCATCCGCGGCGACCGCGTCGGCATCGTCGGCCAGAACGGCGCCGGCAAGACCACGCTGCTGAACATGCTGACCGGCAAGCTGGCCCCCGACA
>DAIEHR010000198.1 GCA_027353465.1 Acetobacteraceae bacterium
CTGGTCGGATAGGCCTCGGCGATCAACAGGCCGAACGATGGTCCACGCCAGACCGCCGCCGCGATCAACCGTCTGTGGTTGACCGACCGCCTGGCCGCCGCCGGAACCCGGGCCCGGCAGGAGTTGATGGCGTCCGCGCTCGCGGAGGCGCTGATCGGCCTGACGATCGTGACCGCGGCGGCGTTCCTGGCCTCTGCCGTGCCGGGCATCCACCAGCAGCCGGTGTGGCCGTTCTCCTGGCAGTTCACCCTGGCCACGGTGGGGGAGGACGCGGATTTCCGACGGGAGATGCTGGTGAGCGTGGCCCTGATCGCCGTTTCTGTCCTGTTCATGGCGGTCGGGTTACTGCTGCGGCGCTTCCGCTGGATGGCGCTTATCTTGTTGATCGCGGCGGCGGTCTGGCGTGGACCATCGTTCGGCCTGTTGATCGCCGAGGCCTATCCGACCAGCTTCCTAACCTCGCCCTCCGGGTTTTCCGCTGGCTCCATCGCCCGCGGTCAGACCCTGTTTGCCCGGTATTGTGTCGCCTGCCACGGGCCGAACGGCGAGGGCAATGGCCCAGCCGCGGCCGCGCTGCGCATACGGCCGGCCGACCTGACGCAGCCCCATATATGGGGACATACCGACGGTGAGATGTTCTGGTGGCTGACACATGGAATCGACGACCCGGGGGCCGGCCCCGGCGGCGGATTGGTTATGCCGGGCTTCCAGGCAGCTATTCCGGATGAGGGGCGCTGGGCGCTGATCGACTACGTCCGCGCGCACAGTGCGGCAGTGTCGTTCGAGCGCGATCCGGCTTTCGATACACCCGTGCCGGCCCCGTCCGGCCCGATCGCATGCAATGGGCTGCCCGCTGCGGCGATGTCCGGTTTACACGGGCATGCCGTGCTGGCCATTCTCGGGGCGACGGAACGTGAACGGCTTCCGGCCGGCACCGTCGTCCTGGCCGTGCCCAATGAGGCATGGTCCGCAACGCCTCCCGAAGCCGGCGCATGCGTGGCCACGGGTGTTGCCGCCGGGGATGCCTATGCCATTCTGGCCGGACTGCCGCCGGACCAGGCCACCGGAACGACATTCCTGATCGATGCGAACGGATGGCTCCGTTCAGTACGGCATCCTGGCGCCGCCAATGACCTGGCGGCGGCCATTCGCGCGATCCAGGCGCACCCTCTCGAACAACGTCATGGAGCGTCGCATGAACACCACTACTAAGCCGAACCGCCTGCTGCTGGCACTGATGGGTCTGCTGCTGGCCATACTGCTGATTGGTGCCGGCGGGTTCATGTGGCTGAACAATAATGGCGACGGCAACACCGCCTTGGGGATCGGCGGCCCCTTCACGCTGGAAAACGGCGACGGCAAACCCGTCACCGACAAGGATTTTCGCGGCAAGTATATGCTGGTCTATTTCGGCTACACCTTCTGCCCGGATGTCTGCCCGACCACGCTAAACGCCGTCGCCGACGCGATGGACAAACTCGGCCCGGCCGCAGCGGCCCGCCTGCAGCCGCTGTTCATCACCATCGATCCCAAACGCGATACCCCTGCCTTGGTGAAGCAATACGTCGCCGCTTTCGGCCCCAACATCGTCGGCCTGACCGGCACGCCGGAGCAAATCGCCCAAATCGCCCGGGAATACCGCGTCTATTACGCTGAACATCGCACCGGCCCGGGCCCGAACGATTATTCCATGGACCACAGTTCGGTGCTGTACCTCATGAGCCCGACCGGCGCGTTCATCGCGCCGGTCCGGGCGGATGAGTCCGGGGAGGAGATCGCGGCGAACCTGAAGAAGCTGATGAGTTAGGTTCGGCCCGCCTCCGGCCGGAACCGAACGCCAGACCGGGCCAATCCGCCGCCGAGGGCGATCGGAGTGCCGTCGGCCCGCCAGCAGGCGGCCCCTTCCAGCGTGCCGTCGTTGTGGAAACGGATCGCGCTCATGCCGCCAGCGACGTTGCCGACGCGGACGGCATCGTGCCCCATCGCGCGCAGCGTATCGAACACCGGTTGGGAGATACCGTCCTCCAGTTCCAGCGCATGGCCCTGCGTCCACACCCGCGCCGCCTCGACCGCCTGCTGCACGGTCATGCCGTGGTCGATCAGATTGCATAATGCCTGCATCACCGACGGGAAAATACGCAACCCGCCGGGCAGCCCCAGGGCGAACGCCGGCTTCCCGTCCTTCGTGACGATGACCGGCGCCATCGACGACGTCACCCGCTTGCCCGGCTGAACCGAGCTGGCTCGGTTGGGGTTGGGATCGAAGACGTGCATGTAGTTGTTCGGGATCATGCCCGTTCCCGGAACGATATAGCGGGCGCCGAACAGGCTGTTGATCGTCTGGGTGCTGGCAACGACATGTCCGGCGGCATCCGCGACCGTGACGTGCGTCGTGTAGGCGGAACCCTCGGGCGCAACCTGTGCCGACCAGGCCCGCGCACGGTTCGGATCGATTTGGGCGCGCCGTTCAGCGGCATAGGCTTTGGACAGTATCTTTTCCATCGGCACGTTGACGAAAGCCGGGTCGGCCGTGGCCGCCGCCCGGTCGGCGAACGCGATTTTCAGGACCTCCGCCAGAAGATGCACGGTTTCGACGGTGCCGAAACCCAGCGCGCCGACGTCGTAGCCTTCCAGGATATTCAGCATCTGCACGATGTGCAGCGGGCCGGATGAAGGCGGCGGCGGACCGACGATCTCATAGCCGCGATAGGTGCCGCGCACCGGTTCCCGCGTGATTGTCCGGTATCCGGTCAGATCAGCCTTAGTGATGTAGCCGCCCGATTGTGCCATACTGGCCGCGTAATGGTCGCCCAGCGGACCGGTATAAAGATGGTCCGGTCCGTCGCGGGCGATATCGCGCAGCGTGGCGGCGTAGTCGCTGGTCACCAGTCGAACACCAGCCTGGATCGGCACGCCATCCGGCAGGTACAGCCTGGAGATTTCGGAATCCCGCGCCATGTCCCCGGCACAGTCAGCGACACATTCATGCAGATAGGGCGTGACCCGAAAACCCCGGCTGGCATGGCGAATCGCCGGCTCCATCACGTCGGCGCGGGAGAATGTGCCGAATCGATCCAACGCCTCCAGCCAGCCCTTCAGGTTGCCTGGGACGGCGACGGCGGTTGACCCAACGGCGTTTCGCCGTCCGATCGTGTCCATCGTTCCGGGCGCGGCGTTTGGATCGGCGGTATAGGTTGTGGGCCCGGTGGCGGCGGGGGCCGTGCTTTGATTGTCGATGATCGTGTGGGTGCCGTCGGGCAGCCGGATATGCGCCATGCCGCCGCCCAGGATGCCGACCATCATCGGCTCCACCACCGTCAGGGTGAAAAACGCGGCAATGGCGGCGTCGATCGCGTTGCCGCCCGCCGCCAGCATCTCTGCCCCCGCCGCGGAGGCGAGCGGATGATTGGTAATAACCATACCGCGCCGGCCCATAGCCGGATGCTTTTCAGTCGTGAGTTTCATGGGCGTCCTCCGATGTTAAGGCATCCTGCGTCAGGGTGGCGTTCCGATCCACCCCGGGGCAAGCTCCGATCAGATCGGAGGAACCACCGCCATGAAAATCACCGGGGTCGAAACATACTGGACGCAGACGCCCTTCGACATGGGCGGCCAGCCCAAGGAGATGGGGGGCCTCAACTGGCAGTCGATGAACACTGTCTGGCTGCGCATCATGACCGACCAGGGGGTCGAGGGCTGGGGTGAGGCGTTCGGCCACGCGACCTCCGCCGGCACGATGGCGGTGCTGGACACCCAGTTGGCGCCCGCGATCCTGGGGCAGGACGCGCGCGACATCGCCGGTCTGCGGCACAAGCTGTCGCAGACATTCCACCTGTATGGCCGCAACGGCCCGCACGTCTTCGCCCTGTCGGCGCTGGACATCGCGTTATGGGATATCGCCGGCAAGGTCGCGAACCAGCCACTGTGGCGCCTGCTGGGCGGCTCGCCTGTCGAAACCATGACCAGCTACGCCAGCCTGCTGCGATATGGGGAGCCGGCACAGGTCGGCGCGGCCTGCGAACGCGCCGCCGCACGCGGTTATCGCGACGTGAAACTGCACGAGATCGTCACCCCGAACATTGCCGCCGCCCGTAAGGCCTTGGGTGACGGGCCCAGGCTGATGGTCGATGTGAATTGCCCCTGGACCATCTGGCAGGCGCTGGACATGGCGCGTGACCTGGAAGACCTAGACCTGACCTGGCTGGAGGAACCCGTCTGGCCGCCCGGCGATTTCGATGGTCTGGCCAGGGTGCGGCTGGAAGGCGGCATCCCCATCGCCGCCGGGGAAAACGCCGCGGGCCTGCACGACTTCAAAGCGGCATTTGAGGCTGGGGCTCAGGATATCGCTCAGCCGAGCGTAACGAAGATCGGCGGCCCGTCGGCGATGATTGAGGTGGCGGCACTGACGAAAGCGTATGGCGTCCGGTTGGTGCCGCATAATGCCTACTTTGGCGCTGGGTATCTGGCGTCGCTGCACTGCAGTGCCGCGCTGGCGCCAGATGCCCCGTTCGAACGTCTGTTCGTCGATCTGCGGGACAGTCCGTATGGCGATCTGATGGAAGCGAACGACGGCAAGGTGAAGGTGCCGACCGGGCCGGGGCTGGGATGTGATCCGGATATGGGGGTGCTGCGGAAATATCTGGTGCGGGAGCCCGGGAAACACGCAATTTGATGGAGCTCCTGCCGTCCGGCAAACAGACGTTGTTTGGGAACCGTGTCCATTGGGCCAAAACATATCTGAACAAAGCCGGACTGCTGGAAACCACACGACGGGGGCATTTCAAGATAACGGATCGCGGACGTCAGGTCCTCGCCTCGCACCCGACAAAAATTGACAACGAATTCCTCAATCAGTTCGTGGAATTCCGGCAGTTTAAGGAAAAATCGGTCAACGACGCGACAGCAGGGGCGCAGCGGCGACGATGGTATTGACGGCGTGATCGACCAGGACGCCCTGGGCCTCGATCGTGTTTACATCCAGGCGAAGCGCTATGCGGAAGGAAGCAACATCGGCGCTGGCGCGATTCGCGATTTTTTCGGAAGCCTCGACCGCCACAAGGCAACGAAGGGTCTGTTTGTAACTACCTCCACCTTCTCATTCGCCGCCAAGGAAACCGCCGATTTCCTTAGCAAGCGGCTTGTCCTGATTGACGGCGAACACCTCGCCAAACTCATGATCCGCTACAACGTGGGATGCCGGATCGAGGAGGTTCTTCATATCAAGAAAGTCGATGAGGACTTCTTCGAATAGCGCCCCATCGCCAGCCGATCGACACAAGACGATCGGCTGGTGCTGGTATGGGATCGGGCGCTACTTAATCCGTCCCATCTCCCGCAGTTTCTCCACCACGTTGCCCATCATGCCGAAATACGGTTTCGCCGTCGAAAGGTCGCGGATCTTGCCCAGATTATCGCGTACCATCTCGATCGATACCGGTTCGGCCGGATCGAACTGCACGCCCTCGGTGACGAAATACTGCACCCGAGCGAAACCGCCCGCGGTGGCGGCCATGATCTCGCCGTTCTGGTCACATTCCTCGCTGCACATCCATGCCACCACGGGCGAAACCAATTCCGGCTTCATCCACGGCGCGATATCCGGCGGCAACAGCGATTCCGTCATCCTTGTGTAAGCGGAAGGCGAGATCGCATTCAGCCGGATGTTATACTTCGCCCCCTCATGCCGCAGCACGTTGATCAGCCCGTTCACCGCCATCTTCGCCGCGCCATAATTGGCCTGACCAAAGTTGCCAACTGTGCCCGATCCAGACGTGGTCACGACAATTCGTCCATAAGCCTGCTTGCGCATGATCGGCCACGCCGCCTTGATGCAATAGGCGGTGCCGAAATGATGCACCTGATTGACGAACTCATAGTCCGCCATGGTCATGTTGTTGAACGCCTTGTCGCGCAGCACCCCGGCATTGCACACCAGCGCGTCCAAACGGCCCCATGTGTTCATTGCCGTATCGATGATGCTCTGCGCCGCCGCTTCCTCGGCAACCGAGGCATAGGACGCAACCGCCTGCCCGCCTGCCGCCTTGATTTCCTCGACAACCTTGTCCGCCGCGGCATGCGCGCCACCGGTTCCATCCACCGATCCACCCGGATCATTCACCACCACCTTGGCGCCCCGCGACGCCAGAAGCAGCGCATGTTGCCGCCCCAGCCCGGCACCTGCGCCGGTTACGATCGCGACCCGGTCATCGAAACGAACATCCATTGTTTCATTCTCCCTTTAATACGTTACGCACGAACAAACCGCCGCTGGCGATCGCCCGCCGCCCAGCCGACAGCATCGGAAAGAAGATGTGCCAGATATGGATCATTTCCGGCCAAATCTGCAGCTCCACCGGCACATCAGCGATCCCGGCCTTCCTGGCGAGCTGCGTGGAATCGTCCAGCAGCGTCTCCACCGATCCCACTTGGATCAGTAATGGCGGCAGTCCGCGCAGATCGCCATGGATCGGCGAGGCATGCGGATGCTTCAGGTCGGCACCCGCCATATACATGCCCGCCATCATCTGAATGGTCGCCCGCTGCACCGTCGGGTCCGTCTCGGCCCGGTCGGTGAACGACTGACCCTGTGCCTCCATGTCCACCCAAGGGGAGATGCACCAGCCGCATGCCGGCAGCGGCAACCCAGCCTCCCGGATCGCCAGCAGCGCACCTACCACGAGGCCGCCGCCGGCGCTGTCACCCGCTAGCGCGATGCCGCTTGGCTTGAGCCCGCTATCCAGCAGATACCGGTACGCGGCGACCGTATCTTCCACGGGCGCGGGAAACGGATGCTCGGGCGCCAGCCGGTAATCGATGGCCAGAGTCCGCGTTCCCGCCGCCCGGCCAACCTCCGCCACCAGATGCCGGTGGCTGTCCAACGAGCAAATCACATACCCGCCGCCATGCAGGTACAGGATCGCCTTGCTAGCATCGGCGCCCGGCGTCCAGGTCCACTCCGCCGGCACCCCATTGGCGGAAACCGGTTCCACCGTTACATCGGCCGGCAGTCCGAATGCCTTGCCGCGTGCATCGGAATCGATCCGCATCTGCGCGATCTCCGTCGCGCGGGGGCGCGAGGCAATAATCGCGCGCAGTTTAGCGATTTCAGCGTCAGCCATGGGTCATCCTTTCAATTCGTCTGCGATGGGAAGAATGTCGCGCGTCCGAACGACGCGATTGCCCCACACCCGGTCGAACTCCGCGATCAGCGCCGCGATCGCCGGACTGGAACCGATGGCCTCAACCTCGGCCTGTGTGTTGAAGCGATAGTAGGCGGTGTGAACCGAGGGATCGAGCGTGCTCCATCCCCGCATCGCCGACAGCGCCTTGAACGCCTTTACCGCATCCGGCAGATGCTCCGTCCGATACCAATGGTCGAACCGCGCTCGGTCTGCCGCATCGGCGACCACGGCGCGAACGACAAGATAGGCAGCCATGACGTGACGATTCCCCGTTGTTTTGTGGCACTGTGGGAGAGGTCGCGATCGGGCGCAAGTTACAGGGGGTCAACAGATGGGAACCGCGCGTCGAGCAGACACACTTGATCGCCATGGCGGGCGCAGGCCGTCCAGCCCATGAACGGCCTGATCAAACGCAGTTTCTCTCTGGCCGGCCACCGCACGAGCGTCGCCCTGGAAGAGGAATTCTGGGATGTGCTGTTGCAAATGGCTCAGACAAGGCAACAAAGCCTCGCCGCCCTGGTCGCCGAAACCGACACCGACCGTGACCCCAGCCGCCCCCTGGCATCGTCGCTGCGGGTCCAGGCGCTCAAACACGCCCTGGCAACAACTGCCCTCACAGGGAGCGCTCTCGAAACAACTGTCATTGCGAAGCGCGACAGCGACGCGGCAATCTGATCCAAAGACACGCCCCAGATCACGTCGCTATGACACCGGACCACGCACCCGGTCCCCGACCTAATGCGCCTCCGCCCAGGTCTTGCCGATCCCGGTCTCCACCACCAGCGGCACCGACAGCACTGCCGCGCTCTCCATCACCTGCTTGACCACACCAGCTAGCGTCTCCGCCTCCTCGGCCGGCGCTTCGAACAGCAGTTCGTCATGCACCTGTAACAGCATGCGGGATTTCAGCCCCTCCGCCTTCAGCACCGCCGGCAACTGCACCATCGCGCGTTTGATGATATCCGCTGCCCCGCCCTGCAGCGGCGCATTGATCGCCTGCCGCTCGGCATATGAACGTCTGGCACCATTCTTGTCGGCAATGCCCGGCACCCAGCAGCGCCGTCCGAACGGCGACACCACGAATCCCTTGATCCGAGCCTCGTCTTTTGTTCGGTCCATGTAGGTGCGGATTCCGGGATAACGCTCAAAGTAACGATCAATGTATCCCTTCGCCTCGCCCGGGGAGATTCCCAACTGCCTGGCCAGGCCGAATCCGGAAATTCCATAGATAATGCCAAAGTTGATCGCTTTTGCCCTGCGGCGTGTCATCGGGTCCATCCCCTCCATCGGGACGCCGAACACTTCGCTGGCAGTGCGCGCGTGAATATCTTCGCCGTTGGCAAAACTCTCACGCAGCACGGGCAGATCGGCGACATGCGCCAACAGCCGCAATTCGATTTGCGAGTAATCCGCGCTAACTAGAACATGCCCCGGTTCGGCGATGAATGCCTTGCGGATACGGCTGCCCTCGTCCGTGCGAATAGGGATATTCTGCAAATTCGGATCAGTCGAAGACAGCCGACCCGTCGAGGCAATTGCCATCGCGAATGACGTATGCACGCGGCCGGTATCCGGATTGATATCGGTCAGCAATGAGTCCGCATAGGTCGATTTCAACTTCGCCAACTGCCGCCATTCCAGTATCCGCGCCGGCAATTCGTGCCCCTGATCCGACAGACCCTGCAGCACCGAGGAATCCGTCCCCCAAGCCCCGGTCTTCATCCGCTTGCCGCCCGGCAGCTTATGCTCGTCGAACAGAACCTCGCCCAATTGCTTCGGGCTGCCCAGGTTGAACGGATGCCCGGCCAGACGGTGGCAATCCACCTCCATCACCGCCATCCGCTCACCGAAATCGACCGACATGCGCTTCAGGTCGTCGGCATCGACCTTTACGCCCGCCCGCTCCATCTCCAGCAGAACCGGCACCAACCGGCGCTCCACCTGCTCATACAGCGCCAGCCCGCCATTGATTCGCAGGCGCGGCTTCAGCGCATCCCACAGCCGCAGCGCCACGTCGGCGTCCTCGGCGGCATAGGCGGTCGCTCGGTCGATCGCCACCTGCTGGAACGGGACCCGGTTGCGCCCCGTGCCAGTCACCTCGTCGTAGCTGATCGGCGTGTGGCCGAGGTGAAGCTGCGACAGCTCATCCAACCCATGCCCGTGCAGCCCGGCCTCCTGCGCGTAAGAGATCAGCATCGTGTCGTCCACCGGGGCCGGCATCGGGAATCCGGCCCGCGACAACACCATCATGTCGAACTTAGCATTCTGGAAAATCTTCAACACCGACGGATCGGTCAGCATCGGTGCCAGGATCTCGATGGCCTCCGCCAGCTTCATCTGTTCGCCAAGAACCTCGTGCGCCAGTGGCACATAGCAGGCGCGCCCCGCCGCCGTGGCCAACGACAATCCGATCAATCGGGCGCGCATCGCGTCCAGCGCATCGGTTTCCGTGTCCATACCGACGTATCCGGCCGCGACGGCCTCCGCCACCCAAGCCCGCAACGCCTCGCCTGAGGTGACGCTGACATAAGGACCGAAGCCGGACATGATCGGCGGCGGCGTCAGTCCAAGATCGGGCTGCACCACCGGTTTCGCCTCAACCGGCGCGGCGGCGGGCGCGTCCAGGCCCAGACGTGCCACGGTACTCCGGAACCCCTGCTTCAGCAGCCACGCCACCAAAGCCGGCCGGTCGGCGTCGCGTTGCGCCAACGCCTCGATCGGCTGCGGCAGCGGCGTATCCTCGCGCAGCAACACCAATTGGCGGGAAATCCGGGCCTTGTCGGCATGCTCGATCAGCATATCCCTCCGCTTGGAGGGCTTCATCCCGGGCGCGGCGGCCAGCACAGCCTCCACATCACCGAACTCGTTGATCAGCTGGGCCGCGCCCTTCGGCCCAATTCCCGGCACGCCCGGCACATTGTCGGTCGAATCACCGATCAGCGCCTGCACCTCCACCATCTTGTCCGGGGTGACACCGAACTTCTCCATCACCTCAACCGGCCCAATCGGCTTCTGCTTGATCGGATCCAGCATATCCACGCCGGGCCTGATCAACTGCATCAGGTCCTTGTCCGAGGACACGATCGTCACTTGCCCGCCAGCCTGCGTCGTCGCCCGGCAATAGGCCGCGATCAGGTCGTCCGCCTCCCAGTCCGGTAATTCAATCCCCGGCACGCCGAATGCCTCCGTCGCCTCGCGCACCAGGGCAAACTGAGGAATCAGCTCTTCCGGCGCCGGTGGGCGATGGGCCTTGTAGGCTTCGTACAGGCGGTTGCGGAACGTCAGCCGCCCGGCGTCGAAGATCACGGCGATATGGGTGCCGACATGCTCTTTCAGCAGCTTGGCCAGCATGTTGGTGAAGCCGAACACCGCGTTAACCGGCGTCCCGTCCGGCCGCGTCATCGGGGGCAGGGCGTGGAACGCGCGAAAGATGAACCCGGATCCGTCGATCAGGATCAGGTGCAGTTTCTTCGCTTCAGCCTCCGGGGCGACATCCGTCCCGATTTCAATGTCCGCTGGCGTGGTCAGCTCCCGGGTTCAGGACGTACAAACGTGAGCAATACGGGCACATCACCTGTTCGCCAGGAATGCGCAAAAAGACCCTCGGGTGGCCCAGGGCACCGTCGCCGCCATCGCAGGCGACAGTGCGGGAGTCCACATGAATGATCTCGGTCGGTGTCACCGTTGAAGGTGTCGTCTGGGCGGCGCCGTCCGGCATTTTGATCCTCTGACTGGTCTGGGAAGCGGGGTAATGATAGCGATGCGGCAAATGCTTTCAACCATGCTCCCGTTATGCGCCGTTTGAACGCCGTTTTGCTGGCTGTGATGTGGCTTACCGGTTGCGTCGCGCCGGGTATGCCGGCCGGTGTGGCTGGGGGCAAGCCGCCGGATACCGCCGGATTCTTCACCATGCCCGACGGAACCGCGCTGCCCTATCGGGTCTGGCTGCCCAAAGGCATGCCGACCGCGATCGTGCTGGCGCTGCACGGCATGAACGACAGCCGCGACGCGTGGGAGTATCCGGCACCCGATTTCGTCGCCGCCGGGATGGCCGTGTTCTCCCCCGACCAGCGCGGCTTCGGCGCGACGCCCAGCCGAGGCCTGTGGCCAGGTACTGAAGGGTTCACATCCGACACCCGCGCCATGGTCCGGCTGCTACGCGCGCGCTATCCCCATACCAAGCTGATCCTGATGGCCGAGAGCATGGGTGCCGCCGCATTGATGGTACTGGCCACCCAGCCCGATCCCCCGCCAGTGGATGGGTATGTGCTGATCGCCCCGGCCGTCTGGGGGCGGGACAAGATGAACGCCTTTATGCGCGCCAGCCTGTGGGTCGCCGACCATACCGTGCCCGCCATGAAGCTCACCGGCGGCGGGCTGGTGAAGGTCACCGCCAGCGATAACCGTCAGGCACTGGTGCGCCTGTCCACCGATCCGCTGACCATCCATGCCACCCGGGTCGATGCGATCAAGGGTCTCGTCGATCTGATGGATGAGGCCCTAGCCGCTGCCCCGCATTTCGATGCCCACGCACTGTTTCTGTACGGCGGGCACGACGAACTGGTTCCCGCCCGAGCGACAGCGGCGACCTGGGAGGCTTTGCCCCCAGGGTCAGAGCGCGCATTCTACCCGAACGGCTACCATCTGCTGTTGCGCGATAAAGATCGGGAGGCGCCAATCAGCGACATCCTGTCCTGGATACGCGCCCCATCCGAACCCTTGCCGTCTGGCGCGGATCACGCGGCAACCGAATGGCTGGAACAAGAAAAAGCCAGCGGCCGTTAGCCTGCGTCATCCGCGCGTCATGGCATCAGCGGGGAGGTTTCCTCAATATCCCAAAGGCTGCTTTTCCACGACCTCCCACTTGCCGCCCTTCACCACGCACAAAAACGACTCGTTAGACCCCTGGTGCTTCGTCGGGCTGAACGAGATCGGCGGCGAGCCAAAAATGTCATGGTAATCCTTGATCGCCTCCATACCAGCGACAAAGCTGTCCGGGGTCAGCGCCTTCCC
>DAIEHR010000206.1 GCA_027353465.1 Acetobacteraceae bacterium
CTGGAACTGCGCCCCCACACCAATCCCGACGGCCTGCGCGACGGGATCAACCCGTTCGACCATGGCGGTGCCTATACCCAAATCATGAAGACCGACGCGCTGAAGCAGGCGCTGACAGCCGGCAACTATGATTTCGCCATCGGCGGGGCGCGTCGGGACGAAGAACGGTCCCGCGCTAAGGAACGCATCTTTTCGATCCGAGCGCCTGGCCATGCCTGGGATCCGAAGCGCCAACGCCCTGAACTCTGGCATCTCTACAACGGCCAACTGGCGCCGGGGGAGACCATGCGGGTGTTCCCGCTGTCCAATTGGACCGAGTTGGATGTCTGGACCTACATCGCGGCGGAGGAGATCGACGTCGTGCCGCTGTATTTCGCCGCCATGCGCCCGACCGTGATGCGCGGCGGCCAGATCATCGTGGTCGATGACGACCGTATGCGCTTCCAACCTGGTGAGGAACCCGTCGATCGTATGGTTCGCTTCCGTTCGCTGGGCTGCTACCCGCTGTCGGCCGCTGTTCTGTCGGATGCAACCGACATGGACTCGCTTCTGGCTGAAATGCGCACCACACGGGACTCCGAACGCGCCGGCCGGCTGATCGACCAGGACCAGGACTCCTCGATGGAGCGCAAGAAGCGTGAGGGGTATTTCTAATGCCTGATTCAGTCCTGCGCGTGCTGACCTGCGGCAGCGTCGATGATGGCAAATCGACCCTGATCGGCCGCCTGCTATTCGAATGTGGCACCATCCCCGACGATGTCATGGCGGCGCTGGAGTGCGATTCCAAGCGATTCGGGACGGTGGATGGCGCGACAGACTATGCGCTATTGGTCGATGGCCTGGAGGCGGAGCGGGAGCAGGGCGTCACGATCGACGTCGCGTACCGGTTTTTTGAGACCCCGGCCCGCCGCTTCATCCTGGCCGACACGCCCGGCCACCAGCAGTACACGCGCAACATGGTCACCGGGGCGTCAACCGCCGATCTGGCCGTGCTGCTGATTGATGCCCGCAAGGGCATCCTGCCGCAAACCCGCCGGCACGCCGCCATCGCCTCGCTGCTGGGGATCAAGCAGGTCGTGCTGGCGGTGAACAAGATGGACCTGATGGACTTCCAGGAGTCCGTTTTTGCCGCGATCCGGCACGATTTCCGAGCATTGCTGGGTAAGCTGGAGTTCGACCGGATCACACCGATTCCGATATGCGCCCGCGACGGCGACAATGTGACCAGCGCCAGCATGCGTATGCCTTGGTATACTGGTTCGTCACTGCTGCGGGCATTGGAGGCGGCGACACCGATGTCGGCCCAGGCCGGGCCGTTCCGCATGCCGGTGCAATACGTCAGTCGCCCCGACCACACCTTCCGCGGCTACGCCGGCACGATCGCCACTGGTCGTGTGCAACCGGGGGACCGGTTGGTCAACTCGGCGGCTCGCACTGAAGCAACCGTATCCCGAATCGTGACGATGAACGGCGACCTGGCCGAGGCCAATGCCGGCGATCCGGTGACCTTGGTGCTCGACCGCGAAATCGATATCTCCCGAGGGGACGTCCTGGCCGCCGGGCCGGCACCTGCCGCCGCTGACGGGCTCGATGCGTGGGTCGTGTGGATGGACGAAACGCCGTTGTTTCGTGGCCGGGCATATCTGTTGATGCTGGGAAGTCGCACGGTGGTCGCGACGGTGACCGACATCACCACCCGCCTGGACATGGAAACACTGGAGGAAGTCAGCGTCCGCGAGCTTGCGCTGAACGAAATCGGCCGTGTCTCGATCTCCCTGACTCACCCCGTGGTGTGCGAGCTATATGAGGCCAACCGCGAACTGGGCGGCTTCATCCTGATCGACCGGCTGACCCGGGGCACCGTGGGCGCTGGCATGGTCACCGCGATCCGGACACGCAACGCCGATATCGTCTGGCACCGGCTGGACGTGGACAAGGCTGCCCGTTCCGCGTTGAAGGGCCAGAAGCCAGCTGTATTGTGGTTCACCGGCCTGTCGGGTGCCGGCAAATCAACCATCGCCAATCTGGTTGAGAAACGGCTGCACGCCCTAGGCCATCACACCATGATCCTGGACGGCGACAATGTGCGTCATGGGCTGAACCGCGATCTGGGTTTCTCCGAAGCCGATCGCGTGGAGAACATCCGCCGCATCGCCGAGGTTTCTCGCCTGTTCGTCGAAGCGGGCCTGATCGTAATCGTGTCGTTCATCTCCCCGTACCGCGCCGAACGGATGCTGGCGCGCGATCGCGTAGGGGGCGACGAATTCCTGGAGATTTTCGTCGATACACCGGTCGAGGAATGCCGACGCCGGGACCCCAAGGGCCTGTACCTGAAGGCCGACGCGGGCCAGATCCGCAACTTCACCGGCGTCGATGCGCCATATGAAGAGCCGTTGGATCCCGAAATCCGTCTGCGTACCTTGGAAGGGACACCTGACGTGCTGGCGGACGAGGTTGTGGCGTCGTTGCGCACCCGGGGCATCATTGCCTGAGGACTCCCTTGCCGCCGCGATAAACGACGCCCGAGCATGCCGGGTCTGCGAGGCCTTCCTGCCGCTAGGGCCGCGACCGGTCTTTCACGTCTCTGAAACGGCTCGGGTATTGATTATCAGTCAGGCGCCCGGGACCAAGGTGCATTTGACCGGCCTGCCCTTTAACGACGCTTCGGGCGACCGCCTGCGAGGCTGGCTGAACATGAGCCGGGACCTGTTCTACGACACCACGCGGATCGCGCTGGTGCCGACCGGCCTGTGCTATCCTGGCCGGCTTTCCAATGGCGGCGACGCACCGCCCCGGCCGGAATGTGCGCCGTTGTGGCTGGATCGCTTCATCCGCTTGATGCCGGGGATACGCCTGACGCTGCTGGTTGGGTCGTATGCGCTGCGGAACCGCCTGGGACCGGGCGCGATGACCGACCGGGTGCTACGATGGCGAGAGATTGGGCCCACGGCCATCCCGCTGCCGCATCCTTCCTGGCGCACGGGGGCGTGGGAGCGGCGAAACCCTTGGTTCACGCAAGAATTGCTGCCGGATCTGCGCAAAGCCGTGACTGAAGCGCTGGCATAGAGGAGCGAACCGGTGATGGTGGTGGAGCTGAGGGGAATCGAACCCCTGACCTCCTCATTGCGAACGAGGCGCTCTCCCAACTGAGCTACAGCCCCATCGCCGGTATCGCGGCGTCTCATTGAAACGCCGATCGCGAGGCGCCCCTAATGATAGGAGAGCGGCGCGAAGTCAACACCTACCGTGCGGAAAGTGCCTGCCAAACATCACCGGATACAGGCAGGTTCATGATGTGCCGCTGATGCCACAGCGCGTAGAACAACAACTTCCAGCATGCGAACCCATGCCGCCACCGCCTGATGTCACGGAACAAGGCCACCACTTTATCGGGGTGCGCTATTTGGGCCACGCCGGCCTGCGCGGCGACCAATGGACCAAGTCGGTGGCCCTGCGCCTTGATCCACTCACCCACAGGCACTGTAAAGCCGGTCTTCGGCGCGAAGGGCCGAGCCGCCGGCTGATTTTTCTCCAGCCATCTCCGCAATATCCACTTCCCGGTGCTGCCCCGCAGTTTCATCGAATCGGGCAAGCGGAACGCCGCCGCCATTACACCCGAGTCGAGGAATGGCGTACGGCCTTCAATCGCGTGGGCCATCATGCAGCGATCCAGCTTGAGCAACAGATCGTGGGGCAACCAGTCGGCCATATCGAGTGCCTGGGCCGCGGCCAGTGGAGAGCGGCGGCCTTCAGCGGCCCGAAGTTCTGCCGCCGCCATGCCATCCCGCCAGCCGACGGGCTGGGAGCGGAGGACGGGCACCTTGTCGAAACTACCCGTCGCCCACATCGTTCTTCCGCCGCGCCACCACGGCAACGTGGCCTGGCGATACCGCTTGTAGCCGCCGAATATCTCGTCGCCGCCCTCGCCGGTCAGCACCACCTTGACGTCCTGACGTGCCCGACGAGCGAGAAACCAGGAGGGGATAATGGCATAGTCCATCGTGGGGTCGTCCATCGCAGCGACAATCTCCGGCAGATGCCGCCAGACCATGGCCTCCGTTACTTCGATCGCTTCATGTCTGGCGCCGGTCGCCCGAGCGATAGCGGCTGCCTGTTCCCGCTCATCGGTTGCGCCGGGGGCGTCGAATCCGGCGGTGAACGCCAGCACCGGCTCATCGTTCAACCGAGCCATCAGGGTTAACAGGGTGGCGCTGTCGATGCCGCCGGACAGGAACATCCCGTATGGCACGTCGCTGCGCTGATGCAGATCGACGCTTTCCATCAGCGCGCGATCCAACCGCTGCATCGCGGCGTCTTCGTCGATGTCTTCGGGAGGGGCGGCGGGAATTGGATCGATGCGGGTCCGCTCCAGGATATGTCCGTTGGCGCAGGTAATGGTTTCGCCGGGTAGGACGCGCTGAATGCCGTCGAATATGGTATCGGCGCCGGTGGTGAATTGCAGTTGCAGCAACTCTTCAAGCGCTGCCGCGCGCACCTTCCGCTTAACCAGGCCGGCTTCCAGCAGCGCCTGCGGTTCGGAGGCGAACGCAAGTCCTCCGTCTATTGAGGCAATGTAAAGCGGCTTAATTCCGAATGGATCGCGGGTCAGCGTTACGGTCCGATGCACGCGTTCGTGAATGGCGATCCCGTACATACCGCGAAGCTGCTTGGCATAGTTCGCGCCGTCCCTGAGCCAAAGGTGCAACGGGGGTTCGCAATCGCTGTTGGTGGCGAAGTTGACGCCGGGCAGCGAGTCGCGCAGTTCCCGGTAGTTATAAATTTCCCCGTTCGCCACCAGCGTGGCTGGACCGGCAAAAAACGGCTGGTCTCCTGTCACCAGATCGATGATCGCCAGCCGGTTGTGGAGCAGGGCCACCCTGCCCATCACGGCGTGACCACTGCCATCGGGGCCGCGATGATGCAGCGCGCCAATGAGCTTCGACAATACGGCTGGATCGGGCGGCGCGGCGCCGGAGGAGAGGATCAGCCCAGCGATACCGCACATACTAAAAAGTTTCTCCGAATGCCGAACCGCGAGGGGACGGAATGCATAGCGCACTGGCTGCAAATTGTCGCGCGATGACGATGTTCCAGTGCCGCGAATACGGGTCATGCACGAATCGGTAAAATCCCTTTGCTTGAGCGCTTGACTCGACGCAACCGGGCTTCTAGAGATCGCGCCCTCGACCGACCCTGGGTTTTACTTTTACGGGATGGTCGTTGGTTCGCAGGCACACGACGCATGCGGCGCCGCTTTTTCCCCGGGAAAAGCTTAGGCCGTCTGCCGATGTAATACCGCTGGATGGGCGTTAGCCCCATGCCGGCGGTCTTGGTCTGTTAATCGGCGATCTAACCGAGAGCCTAGGCGAAGCGCGAACGGAGAAGAGAAAGAGGTCCATGCCGACCATTAACCAGCTTATCGCCAATGGGCGCGAGCGGCCGAAGACCCGGAACTCGGTTCCGGCTCTGCAGGGCTGTCCGCAGAAGCGCGGCGTCTGCACGCGCGTCTATACCACGACGCCGAAGAAGCCGAACTCCGCGCTGCGTAAGGTGGCGAAGGTTCGTCTTACAAACGGATACGAAGTGGTTAGCTACATTCCTGGTGAAGGTCACAACCTTCAGGAACATTCGGTCGTTCTGATCCGCGGTGGCCGCGTGAAGGATTTGCCGGGCGTTCGTTACCACATCCTGCGTGGCGTCCTGGATACCCAGGGTCTGCCGAAGCGTCGTCAGCGCCGTTCGCTGTATGGCGCGAAGCGGCCGAAGTAGAAGGGCGATCGCATGTCTCGTCGTCACCGCGCCGATAAGCGCGAAATTCTGCCGGACGCGAAGTTCGGCGACGTCGTCATTAGCCGTTTCATGAACGCGCTAATGTACGATGGTAAGAAATCGGCCGCCGAGGGCATTGTCTATAATGCGCTCGACGTTCTCAAGCGCCGTGGCGGCAATGCCGCTGATCCGGTGCGGATGTTCCATGAGGCCCTGGACAACGTGAAGCCGGCTGTTGAAGTCCGGTCCCGCCGCGTTGGTGGCGCCACGTATCAGGTGCCGGTCGAAGTCCGAGCGGAAAGGCGCCAGGCGCTGGCGATCCGCTGGATCATCGATGCCGCCCGCAAGCGCGGTGAGCATACGATGCAGGATCGTTTGTCCAACGAACTGCTGGACGCGGTGAACAACCGTGGTTCCGCGGTGAAGAAGCGCGAAGATACCCACCGGATGGCTGAGGCAAACAAGGCCTTCAGTCACTACCGCTGGTAACCATAGACACCACTCAACAGGTCCCGTTCCGGATCTACGGAGATTACGATGGGTAAGGCGAAATTCGAGCGGAATAAGCCGCACTGCAACATTGGCACGATCGGCCACGTCGATCATGGCAAGACGTCGCTGACGGCTGCGATTACCAAGGTGCTTGCCGAAACCGGCGGCGCGACCTTCACGGCGTATGACCAGATCGACAAGGCGCCGGAAGAAAAGGCGCGTGGCATCACGATCTCCACCGCTCATGTGGAATACGAGACGGCTAACCGTCACTATGCCCACGTCGATTGCCCCGGCCACGCTGACTATGTGAAGAACATGATCACCGGCGCGGCGCAGATGGATGGCGCGATCCTGGTCGTGTCCGCTGCCGACGGCCCGATGCCGCAGACCCGTGAGCACATCCTGCTCGCCCGTCAGGTTGGCGTTCCTGCCCTGGTGGTGTTCCTGAACAAATGCGATATGGTTGACGACCCCGAGCTGCTTGAGCTGGTTGAGATGGAAGTGCGTGAGCTTCTGTCCTCTTATCAGTTCCCGGGCGACGATATCCCCATCATCAAGGGCTCTGCCCTGATGGCCCTGGAAGGCAAGAGCCCGGAACTGGGCCATGATGCGATCCTGGAGTTGATGAAGGCGGTTGACGCCTACATCCCGCAGCCGGAACGCACCCTGGATCGTCCGTTCCTGATGCCGATCGAAGACGTGTTCTCGATCTCTGGTCGTGGCACCGTGGTAACCGGCCGTGTCGAACGCGGCATCGTCAAGGTTGGCGAGGAAGTCGAGATTGTCGGCATCAAGGACACCGTGAAGACCATCGTCACGGGCGTTGAGATGTTCCGCAAGCTGCTCGATCAGGGCCAGGCCGGTGACAACATCGGCGCGCTGCTGCGCGGCACGAAGCGTGAAGACGTGGAGCGTGGCCAGGTTCTCTGCAAGCCGGGCAGCATCAAGCCGCACACCCAGTTCAAGGCCGAAGCCTACATCCTGACGAAGGAAGAAGGCGGTCGTCATACCCCGTTCTTCACCAACTACCGTCCGCAGTTCTACTTCCGCACGACCGACGTGACGGGTGTGGTGTCGCTGCCGGAAGGCACGGAAATGGTGATGCCGGGCGACAACGTGTCTATGTCCGTCGAGCTCATCGCGCCGATCGCGATGGACGACGGTCTGCGCTTCGCGATCCGCGAAGGTGGCCGCACCGTCGGCGCCGGCGTGGTTGCCAGCATCCAGAAGTAAGAGACGAAGCGATACCGGCGC
>DAIEHR010000214.1 GCA_027353465.1 Acetobacteraceae bacterium
CCGAGCGGAGTCCATGCCGCCGCGTTCGCGCAGGCGCATGAGGATGGGCAGCAGGGGATGGCGGGAGCCGTCGATCTCGATCCCGAAATCCAACGAGAACGCACCCTGCGGCGCGTCCGACACCTTCATGTCGCAAAGCCCGACGGATTCCACCAGACGCGGGCCGAAATCGGTGTCGATCTGGTTGCGCCAGCCCAGCGCCTGCAATACCGGCAGGCGGTCGGCGATGAAACCCTGCCAGGCCTCGGCGGCATCGCGGCCACGAAACACGTAAACCAGGCGCCCCTTGGCCACTTTGGCCGTGGCCATGCGCATTTGCACCAGGCCTTCCTGGCGGATCGATTCCAGCGCTGCCGCCTCGGCGGTGCGGTCCCGGCGGGCAAAAACCGGGCCGCCGGGTTCGTTGATGCGAACGAACTGGCGGTCGTCGTCGAACGGGACGGATGTGCCTTCGTAGTCGAACTCCAGCAGCAGGGCGTCCAGCGTCTGCATGCGGCCGAATTCGTCAGGGCATGGGAACCGGGTCAGGCGCACCACCGGAGCCATTCCGCGGTCAACGATAACCTGTTCGGTCATGCTGGGCGGTTCGACGCGCCGCTTCAGCGACGGCGGCGCCGGCGGCGGTGCGACAAACGCCGGCCGTGGCGGCGGCGCGGGCGCCTGAATCCGCACCCGCCCAACCGCGCCGTTGTCAGCATCGACATACCATGGCCCGCTATCGGCCACGATCACGCCTGACCGAATCGGCAAGGAGGACGTGGAAGCCGAGGCGAACAGCCGTGTTTCGCCCTTTATCAGCCGCTTGCCGCCGGCATGCCAGCGCGCCTGGCCGCTTTCAATCAGGGCATCCAGCAGATCAACCACCAAACCAGGTGCTATGCCGGTGCGGGACTCATTCCCCTCGCCCATCAGATAGGCGACGTCGCGGATCGCGGCGGCGGCCTGTTCGTCGGCGGCGATCTGGCGCGGCGTGGTCGGGGTGGCGATGCCGCTGCGCTCCCCGATCAGCACCGTGGTGACGAAACAGGCATCAGGGTGCTCACCGGGCGCCAGTTCGAAGACGACCCGCTGGCGCTCCTTCTCCACTGGCTTGGCGGCCAGCGTGTCCAGGAACGTCTGTTGTTCTGGCTTGCGCAGTTCCGGGAAGCGATCCAGCGCCGCGAATGCCGCCGCCGCCAGATGGGCGCAGCCCGGCATGCGGCAGGTGCAGCGGTGGTCAAACACCACCCGGCGCCCGAAAAGCGACGGGGTGATGGAGACGGTGTAGCGGATCGCGCGGTCCTGCACGGTGCCGGTAATGGTTTCCCCGTCCAGCTTGATATCGACACCCCCCGCCAAACCCAGCGTACGGCCACGGGTCAGCGCCCGGCCGTCGAAAATGCGGCCCAGGTCTTGGGAGGTGTAAGGCGTCGGCATCGGGTTAGTTGCGGCCTTGGACAATGGGTCAGGCGCCGAGTCGGACGACGGCGGCGGGACACCCTCAGTCGCCTGAAGCGGGGCGCGAATGCAAGGCCCGTTTTGTGCCTCCGGTCACAGCGCGCAGCCGCCGCGACCCGCACTCTGCCTGTGTTCCAGCAGGAGATACCACGATGCGCCCCTATATCACCGCGACCAGCCTGGCACTCGGCCTGATCGGCTTATGGATCGCCCTGGTACAATTGTCGGCATAGCGCCGCCCGAATCACACCGCTGACGAAATACCAACGTGTTCGACAACACTTTTTAGATAGCGCCACCCAGACGCACTTCCCATCGATCATGGCTTGAACCATCAATTCCGCCGCCGAAGGTTCGTCGGGGAGTCATGCCATGAAGCCAATCGATGCGCAGGCTCGCCGCGCCGCGCTCAAGCGGTCCGAAATCTTCCAATCCCTTAGCGACGGCGACATCGACGCGATCGCGGGGCGGGCGATCCCCCGGCGGGTAGAACGGGGGGCGCCGATTCTGCGGCGCGGTGCCCCGAACGGCGGCATGATCGTGGTGATGTCCGGCCGCGTGCGGGTCAGCGTCGTCTCCGAAGACGGCAAGGAAGTGACCCTGAACGTGCTCGGACCCGGACAGGTGCTGGGCGAGATGTCGCTGCTCGACGGCGAAGCCTCCAGCGCCGATGTCACCGCGCAGGAAGACTGCGTTCTGCTTGTTATCGAACGTGGTCAGTTTCTGAACCTTCTGCGACAAAATGCCGAATTGTGCCTTCACCTGATGGCGATGCTGTCTCGGCGGCTGCGGCAAACGAACGCGGCGCTGGAGGATATTGCACTTCTGGATCTGCCGACACGGCTTGGCCGGCTGTTGAACCGGCTGGCGAAAGATTACGGCATCCCGGTAAGGACCGGGACAAGGATCGAGGTCAAATTGTCGCAGAAGGATCTCAGCACCCTGGTCGGCGCCTCCCGCGAAAAAGTGAACAAGCAAATCCGGGAATGGGAAGACGTCGGCGTGCTGGGCAAGGACAGCGGCCGCATGGTTGTGGTCAACGCGCACGCGCTGGCGCCTCTGCAATAGCAGCTGAACGGGCCGGTGAAACAGTCAACTTCCCCCGGCAGCAGCCCGCTATGGCTCCGCAAGTTGCGGCTTATAACCGGGCTGACGCTTTTTTACTATGTCACCACCCATCTGCTCAATCATTCGCTTGGCAATATCTCCATTCCCGCCATGGAATCGGGAATGGTCGTGCAGAAATTCATCTGGCAAGGGATCATTGGCACTATCGTTCTATACTCGGCCCTGACGGCACATTACTGCCTTGGACTATGGGCGTTCTATGAACGACGGCATTTCGGATGGACAAAAATCGAAGTAGCGCAACTAACGCTCGGGCTGAGTATCCCGTTCCTGCTCATGAACCATCTGTTCGTTACACGCATATCGCTGGCTATTTACGGCACGCAAAAAGGCTATGCTCAGGAATTGTATTCGTTTTGGATCGCCGCGCCACTTCTTGGCGTCGTTCAAGTCTCCGTGTTGATTGTCGCCTGGATCCATGGATGTATCGGACTTTATCAGTGGCTGAAGCTAAAGCCGATGTTCGGCAAGTGGATGCCCTATCTGTTTTGCGGTGCGGTGCTGCTACCGGTTCTTGCCCTGCTGGGATTCTTCCAGGGCGGCCGGACGATCCTGGCCCTCGCGCAAGACCCGGCTTGGCGGGCTGCCAACCTGAATCCGTGGCAGGTCGGGACGCCGCCGAGCAACCACACCCTGACGGAGTGGCGCGACGCCAGCCTGTTCGGGGCCGCTGGGCTGCTGGTTCTGGTGCTGCTCGCCCGCCTGCTTCGGACGTGGCGCGAACGCCGTGGCGGCGCCTTCCGCGTCACCTACCCCGACGGACGATCAGTGCGCGTTCCGCTCGGTTTTTCCGTGCTGGAGGCCAGCCGCAGCGCTCGGGTCCCGCATGCCAGCATCTGCGGCGGCCGAGGCCGGTGCTCCACATGCCGGATCCGGGTGATGGCGGGGGATCATCATCTCGCCGCGCCCTCGCCGGGTGAGCACACCGTCTTGCTGCGCATCGCCGCGGAACCCGGCGTGCGGCTGGCGTGCCAAGTGCGCCCAGCCGGGGACATCAATGTAATCCCGCTGCTGCCGCCGAATTGGCCGATTGCCGCCATGCGCCACAGCGAATGGCCAATGCCTGGCGAGGAGCGATTCATCGTCGTGCTGATGGTTGATATGCGCGATTCAACCCGCATGGCGGAAACACGCCTGCCCTTTGATGCGGTGTTTATCGTTGACCGTTTCGTCACGGCCGCCGGACTGGCGGTGGATGCCCACGGCGGCCGTGTCAGCCATTTCCTGGGCGACGGATTGATGGCGACCTTCGGCCTGGAATGCGGCCCCGGGGAAGCCTGCCGCCAGGCTTTGGCCACATTGACCAGGATCGGCCACAACATCGCGGAGCTGAACGCCGTCATGCGCGCTGAAGTGGGGGAGGAGATCAGGTTCGGCATTGGTGCCCATTGCGGATCAGCCATCGTGGGCGGGATCGGTTACGGCCCGATCCGGACGTTTACCACCCTCGGCGACGCAGCTAACGTCGCTTCCCGACTGGAAACGCTATGCAAGACGTTCGGGTGCGAAGCGGTGATTTCCCACGACATTTGCCGCATCGCCGATATCGCGACGGACAATCTGCCAATGGAGGAGGCCAGAATTCGCGGGCGAACGGCCCCAATCCAGGTACACCCGATCAGCCGGGTCCGCGGACTGGCTGACCTGATCGCGATTTCCGAAGTGGCCGGGCGATTCGCCCGACCCCATTCGGTGTAGTCACAGACGTCAGTTTATCGCCTTAAGGCTCCGCATACCCTCCGTCAGGGTAGGAACGATCCGTGACAGCGGATACGACAGGATCGTCCGCATGGCGAACGCCACACTACCGGCCGGCGATCAGCCTTGGATCACTGGCATGACGATGTGGATCGCGACCAGCACAAGGATCAATATCACTGCGATCCGAATGATGCCCCCGAACAGGCGCAATGACCCCAACACCAGTAGCGCGGCGACCGCAAGCAGAAGCACTGTTTGAAGCGTGTGGGGAACACCAAATTGCTGAAGCACCTCGCGCAGCCAAAGTTCGAACCCGGTCAGGATAGAAGCCACCGCCAGTCCGAACTCGGTGAGCAGCCTAAGCAAAGTGTCGATGGCAGTCTGAAGTTGGCTCACGCTGTTTCCCTGGAGGACGATCCCCGCATCAGGAGATCGTGCGCCACGGGATGATGTAAAAGAGGGTCGTCCCAAAAACGTGACGTCTCATCTGGCCCGGCGGCCTTCTGACGGCGCAGGCAGACCGTCGAAATCCCCCCTCTGTCAATCACGCCTGATCCGCACCGGCACGCCTTTGGACGCGGGCGTTTTGGATTCCTTGTCATGATACCAAAGCGGCACCAGCACATTCATTTCAGGATAATATCCGCCCACGCACCCATCCGGCAGATCGAACGGTGTTACCGTCAGTCCTTGTACCTCTCGATGCACGTCGTCCCCGGCATCGCAGACCAAACTAACCTCCGCACCTTCGGTCAGACCCTCCCGCACCATGTCGGAGGGATTGATCAGCAGAATCATACGCGATCCCTCCAGGCCCCGTAGCCGGTCACTGAAGCCGTAGATCGTCGTATTGAACTGATCGTTGGACCGCATTGTAATGAGATGGAACCGCCCGGGTGCATCACCCGTACCCAAAGCCGAGATGACGTCAGGTTGAGTGA
>DAIEHR010000227.1 GCA_027353465.1 Acetobacteraceae bacterium
AGAGGTCGGTCCGTTCAACAGGGCTTTGCAGTCCGCGGCGATCAAGCGGTTCTGGAACCTGGATTCGGTGCACGGGGCGGCGGTATTGAACCAGGAAGTGGTGCGGCAGGCCGAGATCATTGCTTACGTGGATGACTTCAAGCTGATGCTGGTGCTGGCGATCGTGGTGCTGCCGCTGCTGCTTTTGGTTCGGCCGCCGTCGTCTGCCGGGAAATGACCCTGTCGCAGCCGGGGCATATGCCGCCGTGCCTGTCAGGCATCAGCGGTTTCCCGAATGAACGGTTCGTTGCCGAACGATTTCAGGATACGAATCGCGCGCTCGACATGCGCGCCTGCCGCCACAGGATCGCCGCTGGCAATAGCATTCAGGATATTCTCGTGCTCCTGCCACGACGGCGCCAGGGTTAGCAGACGGGTCGATAATGCCGTTATCACGCGGCGCACATGATGCCAGTTGTTGGTCGCGATCGTTTCGATCAACGGATTGCCTGACAGGTGATAGATATAGCGGTGGAAACGGAAATCGACCTGGACCATCCCCGCCACGCTGGTGCTGGGGTTGCTGGCTGTTCTGCTGGGCATCGGGTTCCGTGGCCAGAATATCGCGTATGTCATCAGTTTGGTGGTTGGCATCGCCGCGGCGCCCAACTTTCCGCTTTTGCTGCTGGCGCTTTACTGGAAAGGCCTGACCACGCGTGGCGCTGTTCCTGGCGGCGCCACCGGACTCGTTCTCTCGGTCGTCTTCAGCGCTCTAGGGCCGGCGGTTTGGGTCAAAGTTCTTGGCCATGCTCAACCGATTTTCCCACTTGATCCCCCAGCCCTGGTGGCCTTGCCGCTTGCCGTCCTGGTCTGTGTCGTCGTATCGCTGCTGGATGGCAGCCGGCGCGCCGAGCTCGACCGCGCCGGATTTGTCCGGCAAGACCGCTGCATGAAGGGAGGCGCCGTGCTCGCGGCGGCTGAATAATGCTGAAACTGATCAGTGCAACGCCAAGCCCATATGCCCGCAAGGTTCGTATCGTGCTGGCGGAGAAAAACATTCCGTTCGAACTGGTGACCGAGGTCCCATGGGATGCGACAACCGCGACACCAAAATACAATCCGCTGGAGAAACTGCCGGTGCTGCTGCTGGATGATGGCGGCGCCGTCTATGAATCGCGCTTCATTCTGGAATGGCTGGAGGCGAAATATCCGACCCCCCCGATGGTGCGGGGGGATATCGACCAACGCCTGTTCGCCCGCCAGGTGGAGGTCGTCGCGGACGGGATCTGCGACGCGCTTGTACTGGTGTTCTGGGAGCGCCACCGTCCGCCTGAGCAGCAAAGCCAGCCGTGGATCGACCGGCAGATGCGCAAGCTCGACGGCGGGATGCGGGCGCTGGCGGGATGGGCCGGGGGGCGCAATTACGTCGTGGGGGATCAATTCGGCCTCGCTGACGTCGCCACCGCCACGGTGTGCCGGTACCTGGACGTGCGCTTTCCGGATTATCCGTGGCGCCAGATGCACCCCGGGCTGTCCGACTACAGCGACCGGATGGAAAAACGGCCGTCTTTGGCCAATTCGGTGCCCGTTCCCCAGATGATCAGCGATAAGGTGGTGTGACACAGCCGCGACCGTCCAGCGACGTTCCAGCTACGGGGCGGCATCCGGTACACATAAGCCAGGGATGAGGGCGGACAACGGCCCCGGCCGGATGTATCGGCTATCCTAGCCCTCCGCCGCGATGCGATCCCAAAGCCGCCGGATCATATCCATCATCGTCAGCGCTTCCTCCCAGCGCTCTGTCAGTTCATAGCCGTCGGCCCCGGTGATCGCATAGGGCGAGGGACCCAGTTCGCACAGGAAGGTCAACACCGCATCTGGTGCGGCTCGTTTGCGCCAGGAGCGGATCGCATATTCCCACCAGCCTATGAACACGGACACCCATCCCTGATGTTGGGGAAAATCAAGCTGAACCTGCACTTGCTCGCGGCTGGCGACGCGGCCGTGTAAGGCCCAGGTGTTGTCCAGCACGCGATGGATCTGGGCGTGGTTTTCGTCGCTGACTGGCCAGGCGAATTCGCGGCCCACCAGATAGTGTGAAAGATCGGCGGTCAGACGCAGATCGGGGAAACAGTCCAGGATCCGCAGCATGAAGTGCAGATCGGTGGTCATCCGGTCGCGGTGGGTTTCGATGTTCAGCGCGACGCCGGCCTGGGCGGCGAGCCGGCGCCAGCCCTCCAGCAGGGGGATGCACGCCTCCAGCCGGGTGGGGCGAACGTCGGGTTGCAGATTGATGTGATCGGCGCCCAATTCGGCGACCAGGTCCAGCACCGGCCGCAGGTCCTCGACGGTACGAGGGTAGCATTGCGCCTGCCAGATCATCCCGTTGTCGCTCAGGAACGCCGTCACCGATCGGGCGAACGCCGGATCGATGAAGCGAACCCCCGCCCCGTCGAACCCGGCGTCCCGGATCATTTCCAGTTGCGTTTGCAACGGCCACTCCACACCGTCCGGCCGCCGGCGTTCCATCGCCCACAGTGACTGAAGGACGCGCAGTTGCTGTGCCATCGCTCTATGCCCGGGCCGCGGCTGGCAGGACTTCGGCGTCGATACCAATATCTTCCGAGGCGATGTCGTCGCGATATGTTTCCGGTCCGCACCAGATGGCGAAGGCGGTGATCGCGGACAGCACGATGATGTAGCACGCCACCGGCCAATAACCGCCGCCGGCCCAGGCGACCAGGCCTGTTGCCAGGAACGGGGCGGGGCCGCCGGCTAGCAGCGACCCGAGTTCGCGGGCGAAGGCGAAGCCGGCGAATCGGCGTTGCGGCGGGAATAATTCGGCGAAATAGGCGGCCTGGGGGCCGAACATCGCCGCCACGACCACGGCGCGTGTCAGCACAAAGCCCAGCGCGACGAAGGCCCAGATCCCGGTTCCGACCAGCCAGAAGAACGGAAAGGCCAGGGTGATGCCGGCCAGCGCGCCGAACATATAGACCGGACGGCGGCCTATTCGGTCGGACAGGGCGGACCACCCCATGATGGCGAACAACTCGATGACGTACCCGACCATCAGCGCGCTGAGTGCATCGGACTGGTTCATGCCGAGTGTTTTGGTGACGTACGTTAGACCAAAGACCGGAAACAGGTAGCCGAGTCCGTTTTCAGCCATGCGGGCGCCCAGCAGGACGAAAAAGTTGCGGGTGTTGAGGCGCAGGGCCGCCATGGCAGGGTTGGACTCACGCTTGTTGCGCTTTTCCACGGCCTCGCGGAACACCGGGGTTTCCAGGACGCGGAAGCGGACATAGACGCCGACACCGATCAGGATGGCGCTGGCGAGGAAGGGCACGCGCCAGCCCCAGGCCATGAACTGATCATGCGGCAGCATGGTCGCCAGCGCGAACGCCCCGGCGGCGAGCAGGTTGCCGATGGACACGCCCATGGGCGCGAAGCCGCCCCAGAAGCCACGTTGGTAGGACGGTGCGTATTCCACCAGTAGAATGACCGCACCGCCGTATTCCGCTCCGGCGCCCAGGCCTTGGACGACGCGCAGGGCTACCAGCAGGATCGGTGCCCAGCTTCCGGCGACAGCATAGGTCGGTAGGGCGCCGATTAGGGTGGTGCCGCCGCCGATCATCAGCAGGGTGGCCACCAGCACGGGTTTGCGCCCCAGACGGTCGCCCATGATGCCGAAGAAGATGCCGCCCAGCGGACGGACAACAAAGCCGATGCCGAAGGTGGCGAAGGACAGCAGCGTGCCCACCAGCGGGTCGCTTTTCGGGAAAAACAGCGGGCCGAATACCAGTGCGGCAGCGGTGCCGTAGAGGAAGAAGTCGTACCACTCTAGCGCCGAACCGACGCAGGCCGCCAGGATGACCCGCACGGTTACCCGTTTCGAATCAGTCATGCTTTCCTCCGAAAGGGGGCGTGTTCCCACCCCTTGGTATGAGCCGCCGATCAGGCGGCTTTTTCAAAATACGACTTTGAGGCGCCAAGCTGGGTTTCGTAAATGGACCCTTGCCGAGCGGATGGCGGCAGCGGCAGGCGCACCGGAACGTCGGTCAGCCGCGGGGTGTTGACTGGCGCCCCCGCCAGCAGGCGGCTGTTGAACTCATCGTAGTCCTTCACGCCCATTAGCGGCCATGCGTCGCTGGCGGCAACCTCATACAAAAGAAGGTTGCGCGAGCGGTTGGAGGTGTTCAGCGCGGATCCGTGCAGCGCGCGCACATGATGGAACGACACACTGCCGGCGGTTCCAATACAAGGGATTGCCCGCGCTATTTCGGGCTTGATCAGGTCGGGGTCGATCTGGCCGCAAAATCGTCCGTCCTCGCCATGGTGATTCCAGATCTGGCCAGTGTGGGTGGCGGGGCTGACCAGCATCGGGCCATTCGACAAATCCGTATCATCCAACAGGACGCCGATGGCGAGGACATCGTCGTTGGTGTGGGGGTAAAACGCCCAGTCCTGATGCCATTCCACTGGAGAGCCGTATTGCGCGGCCTTGATATTCAGCTTGGAGCCATAGAGGCGGAGTCCGGGGCCGATCAGCTTGGTCAGGATATCGATAACGGGCTGGCTGCGGACGATCTGGCCGAACAGGGGGTGGATCGTGTGAGGCGCCTTGATTCTGCGGACCCGCGGCATAGCGGGCGTGTGGCTGGGTTCCAGGTCGTAGATGTCGTTATGTTCGGTCACCGCGCCGGCGCCAGCAACGATGTCGGCCACGATGCCACGGAGTTCGGTCAGCCTGGCGGCATTCAGCACGTCTGGCACGACAACGACGCCATCGCGGCGGTAGGTGGCGATATCCCGATCGGTCAGCACTTTGGCGTCCTCATTTTGCTAGCATGGCCCAATGATAGCGCTGTCATTTGCGGCGGCGCAATCCCCGGCGCCCTGGTTTGTGATAGGAATGGGCGGAAATGGACGATTCGCCCGCCACGACTGACGGAACACCGACGCTGGCACAGGTCGCCGAGCGTGCTGGCGTATCGCCGATCACGGTCAGCCGGGTGGTGCGCTTGCCGGATTTGGTTGCCGCGGCAACGCGGGAGCGTGTCGAGGCAGCGATGCGGGAACTGGGCTACGTGCCAAATTTGGTCGCGGGTTCCCTGGCCAGTGCGCGGACCCGGGCGGTGGGTGTGTTGGTGCCGACGGTGGCCAACGCGATCTTTGCCGATACCATTCAAGGAATATCCGACACGTTGGAGCCGCTGGGTTATGCGGTGTTCCTGGCGCAATCGCATTACGACGACGTGCGCGAGGAAAAGATGCTGTCCGCGCTGCTCGCTCGGCGGCCCGAGGCACTGATCATGGTGGGCTCGCCCGCCACCGCGGCCGGGGCACGGATGCTACGCCGGGCACGGATTCCGGTGGTGGAGACCTGGGATCTGCCGGCCAATCCTATCGACGCGGTGGCGGGGTTCGACAACAAGGCGGCTGGGGTGGCGGTGGCGCGGCATTTCGCTTCCGCTGGGCGGCGGAAGCTGGCGTTTATCGGCGGGGACGAACCGCGGGCCGGCCGCCGGTGGGCCGGGTTTTATCAGGCGGCGCAAGAGGCAGGGCTGGAACCGCCATTACGGCTGGTACTGTCGCGCAACGCTGGCGCCGGGGTAGCGGCCGCGGCGGATCTGACTGGGCGGGATGGGGTGTTTGCCGCAAACGACGCGCTGGCGTTCGGATTGTTGGCCGGACTGCGACTGAACGGGCGGGGTGTGCCGAAGGACGTGGGTGTGGTCGGGCTGGGAGATCTGGAGATCGGGCGGCTAATCTTCCCGGCCCTGAGCACAGTGCGGATTGATGGCGAAGCGATCGGGCAAACAGCCGGACGACTGACGCTATCGCGGGAGGGACCGCGGCAGATCGATCTGGGGTTTTCGCTGGTTATCAGGGAGACCGGCTAAGGATCCCGCGCCCGGTCACCCTAGTCTCGGTGGCGTGCCGGGACGATTCAGGTCGTGTTGACCGGGCTAAGTCTGGCTAAGCCCGGTCCTGACACATCAAACGCATGTTTGGCGTAAGGCTCCGCCGCCTACACCTTCTCGACCTGGGAGTATTCCAGTTCCACAGGCGTGGAACGGCCGAAGATCGAGACGCTGACCTTCAGGCGGCCCTTGTCCTCGTCCACTTCCTCGACTGTGCCGTTGAAGCTCGTGAATGGGCCGTCGGCGACCCGAATCTGCTCGCCGACCTCAAACAGGACCGCGGGCCGGGGACGATCCACGCCTTCCTGGTTCTGTTTCAGGATGCGATCAGCCTCGGCATCACTGATCGGGCTGGGCTTGGTCTTGCTGCCCAGGAATCCCGTAAC
>DAIEHR010000228.1 GCA_027353465.1 Acetobacteraceae bacterium
TGTCACGGAAGTCGAGTCAGTCGCATAGTGTTAAAATCTGACTTTTCCGCAATGCTGAAAGATGCCGACCATCCCGTGCTTGAAGACATTGTAGCATCCTTGAACGGTTTTCGAATAGACACCGCCCGGGCCGCATCTCCCGGCGGCGGTGCCACCAATGCGAAAGGGCAGGATGAGGACACCTTCGGAACCGTGCTCAACAGGGCTCAACGCGGCTTTCTTGTGGGCCTATCCGCGCTTCACTTCGGCACCCTCCTTCTTCCCGACGAAGGTCCCATCGATCTCCCTGAGTGCCCCAACTCCGCCCGTGGGCGCCACCTTGACGGACTTCATGGCTTCGCGGATGCGGTGCGAGAGGAACCAAGCCGACTTGAGGGTGATGCCCAGGATGCGGTGAAGCTGGTTGCTGCTGATCCCCTTCTTGCTGGTGCAGAGAAGGTACATGGCCTGCAACCAGATGTGCAGGGGGATATGCGAGGACGCCATAATGGTGCCCATGGTCGCAGTGAACGGCTTGCGGCAAATATAGCACTTGCACATGCCGAGTTTGGTGGTTTTGCCGTTCAGCCTGCCGATGCGGTTGCGCTCGCCACAGCGCGGGCAGGCGGGCCCGTTCTGCCAGATGCGCGCTTCGATTAAAGCCAGTGCGGCGGCTTCATCGTAGAAGTGGTAGGCGGACAGAACCGTGTTAGCCACGGGAGGTCTCCTGTGACTGAAAACCTACCCTAGTCCAATGGGTCAGTAAAGTATAATATCGTCAGAAAAGGAGGTGGCAATGGTTTCCTACGTGTATCTTTTGGAGGAATTGCCTGATCGTCCATGTGATAGCGGACCGTGGACGAAGATTGGATATTCGCAAAATCCGCCGGAATGGCGCGTCAATGCAAATTTAAAGCGCGGTAATCCTAGAACGTTACGTCTTTCGGCTGTGTTTGAGTTAAATACGGAACGCGAAGCCTTTGACCTTGAACAAGCAGCGCACGTTCAATTTCACGAATTTAAGCACGAGCGCGAATGGTTTAGGGTTTCGTGGGGAGAGGTTGCCGAGTGGCTGCGGGCAAGAGGTTTCAAAGAGCGAGTGGCCCCGATCCACACTTAAAATGCTGCTCTTGAATCCAACAGGTTGGAGGACTGTAGACACTTATCGACCATTTCTGAAGGTATTGCCGCGATTCCGACCGCATCCCGAAGCTTGGGTTCTTCCGTAATCGTCCCGGGTTAGCTGACAAAACCGCGCGCCGGGTGTAGAGGGCTGCGAACCGTCCGTAACCGAAGGCGCCAATCATGCCCGACAGCATCGCCCCCACCGTAGTCTCGCCCTATGGCGATACCCTGATCATCGACATGATCCGCCGCTTCTCCCAGGACCGGCTGGCCCCGCTGGCGGCGGAGCGGGAGAAGAACAAGCGCATCGAACCGGACGTGATCGCCGAACTGGGCGAACTGGGCGTGTTCGGCGCAACCACCCCGGCCGAGTGGGACGGTAGCGAGATCGACCCGGTCACCTACGCCCTGCTGCTGGAGGAAATCGCGGCCGGCGACGGATCGGTCTCCACCATGGTGTCGGTGCATAATTCGCCGACCTGCATCGTGGTGAACAACTACGGCAACGACGCCCAGAAAGACCGCTGGCTGCGCAAGCTGGCAACCGGGGAGCATGTCGGTTCGTTCGGCCTGACCGAACCGCAAGCCGGGTCCGATGCGTCGAACCTGAAAACCCGGGCGGTGAGGAAGGGCGACCGGTATATCGTGAACGGGGCGAAGCAGTTCATCAGCAATGCCGCCCATCCCGGCAGCCTGGTGTTCTTTGCCGTCACCGACCCCGCCGCCGGCAAGAAGGGGCTGTCCGCCTTCGTTATCGACAAGACCCATCCGGGTTTCTCCATCGCCCGGGTCGAGGAAAAGCTGGGGCAGAAAGCCTCCGACACCTGCGCGCTGTCGTTCGAGGATATGGAAGTTCCCGAGGACCAGCGTATCGGCGCCGAAGGCGAGGGCTACAAGATCGCCCTGTCCACGCTGGAATCCGGCCGCATCGGCATTGCCGCCCAAAGCGTCGGCATGGCTCGGGCGGCACTGGAATACGCCATCGGCTACGCCCGCGACCGCAAGGCGTTCGGCGGCGCGATCATCGACATGCAGGCCGTTGGGTTCCGGCTGGCGGAGGCTAAAACCCGCCTGGAAGCCGCCCGCCAGTTGACGCTGTATGCCGCCCGCCTGAAGGCCGAGGGCAAGCCCACCCTGGAAGCCGCCTGCATGGCGAAACTGTTCGCGTCCGAAGCCGCCGAGGCGATCTGCACAGCCTCGATCCAGACCTTGGGCGGCTACGGGTTCCTATCCGACTATCCAGTGGAGCGGATCTACCGTGATGTCCGCGTCTGCCAGATCTACGAGGGCACGTCGGACGTGCAAAA
This sequence comes from Acetobacteraceae bacterium, assembly GCA_027353465.1. Lineage (GTDB taxonomy): Bacteria > Pseudomonadota > Alphaproteobacteria > Acetobacterales > Acetobacteraceae > Rhodopila. The sequence goes on from DAIEHR010000228.1 coordinate 2,412, forward strand.
GCTGATCCTGCAGCGGATGCTGTAGGCACGGCCGATGCTGCATCATCTGTTGCAGGGGCTGCGCAAGCCGCTGACCGAAGCGCCGCCCCCGATCGATCCGGAATTGGAGGTTCTGGCTTCGACCCTGGACCAGACCGCCCGCAAGCGGCTTGGCCGCAGCCTGTCGATCCGCGAGGTGGATGCCGGGTCTTGCAACGGGTGCGAGCTTGAAATCCATGCCCTGAACAACGCGTTCAACGACCTGGAACGCTATGGGCTGCGCTTTGTCGCCTCCCCGCGCCATGCCGATGTGTTGTTGGTCACGGGGCCGGTGACCAAGAACATGCGAGAGGCGCTGGAGCGGACATGGCGTGCCACCCCCAATCCGAAATGGGTCGTGGCGGTGGGCGATTGCGGTGCCGATGGCGGCATATTCGCCGGCAGCTATGCCGTGGCCGGCGGGGTGTCGGCCGTGGTGCCGGTCGATCTGGTCATTCGCGGCTGCCCGCCGACACCGAAACAGTTGCTGCAAGGATTGCTATCGCTGCTGTCGTAACCGAATGACGTCCGGCGGAAGCCATGCTGTTCGCTTTGTGCCAGCGACTCGGGTTGCTGCCCCTTGCTGCGGAAGCCCAGACCCTTGCTGTTCCAGCCGGCCCGGCGGAGCCGTGACAGACAAACAGCGAAACAAGTTTGCCTTCGTATAGCTTTTTCTGGCCTTGGGAACCATGACCGTTCATAGCTGCGCCTCGCGCATGCCGGCCGCTCCGACCGCTCGGGCCGGATGCATCGCAGGAGTTTCGATGCGCTCACCAACCTCATTGTTCCGTTTTGGTTTGGCGCTTGCCGTCGCAAGCGCTTCGTTTGGCGGGGTCCGCGCCCAGACCCCGCCGGCCAGGCAACTCGACACGGGGCTTGGAATCGCGCCCGGCGGCACCGAAACCCAGCCGCTATCGGCAGGGGCGCAAGCGAACGCTGATCCCGTGGTCGGCAGCGTGGAGGGGCATCTGATCTACCTCAGCGAGTTGGGCGATGCATCCAAGACACTGCCGGAAAACCTGCGCGGCATGCCGTTTGACACGCTGTATCCGGTGCTGCTGGACCGCATGATTGACCATGAGGCGCTGGTGATCATGGCCAGGCGCGCCGGCCTGGAACAGAAGAAGCAGGTGCAGCACGATATCCAGGTCGCGACCGAACGGATACTGGAAGGCGCCTACCTGGGTGAGGTCGCCGCGCCGCTGGTCACCGAACAGGCCATTCAGGCACGTTATAACCGCCAATACGCCAACCGCCCGGCAACCGAGGAAGTGCGCGCCCGCCATATCCTGGTGACCACCGAAGCCGAGGCCCGCAAGGTTCTGGAAGACCTGAAAAAGGGGGCCGATTTCGCGACCATCGCCCGCGTGCTGAGCAAGGACCCGGACGCATCCAAGGGTGGGGATCTGGGATTCTTCCGGCGGGAACAGGTCTGGCCCGGCTTCGCCGACGTGGCGTTTTCGCTACAGCCGGGGCAGGTCGCGCCGAACCCGGTGAAGAACGAGTTCGGCTGGCATGTGATCAAGGTCGAGGAACGGCGCCTTGTCGCGCCGCCCAGCTTCTCCGACATCCATGACCAGTTGAAGCAGGAACTGCTAGCCGCGGCGGTGCAGCAGACGATCGAGAAAGCCCGCGCGCAACTGGCGATTCACCGGTTCAACCTGGACGGGTCGGAACTGGACACCGGACCGAAACTAAGCACGGAGGCGATTCCGGGGCGGTAGCAGGAGACGCGCGGCAGCATCGTCACTGCATCGCCGTGAGGCTAACGGACTATGGATACGCGGCGAAATAAACGAATCGTTCGACGGGCGCCGTTGGCGTTTCATCATCATTGGCGGGCGCCGGCCCGCCATGACGGTCCCCACCGGCCGCGCGTCCATCGAAGCGGTTATTTCAAGGCGAACCCTATGGCCTGCCTTCGGCGATCGCCGTCTGACGCCCCTTCGAATGCGGGTGTCCTTTCATCGGGGGCATGGCCTGGGCGCATCAGGTGTGCCGCAGTTGTTGGGATTAGGCGCTAGCGAACCGCTGTAGCTGGGTTGGGCATAAGGGCGCGGGGTGTAGCTCGTTCCCCCCATGCCAGAATAGCCGGTCGGATACCCGTATGAGGAGCCCGCGGCATATGGGTTATATGCTGGTGGTGCGTAATATGCCGGGGTTGGATAGTAGTACGCCGGCGGCGGCGCATAGTAATACGGTGGAACAGCATAGCCGAACGCGGGGCCGCCCCAGCCCCAACCGCCCCAACCGCCACCCCAGCCCCAGCCGCCGCCGCGCCAGCCACCCCAGCCGC
>DAIEHR010000270.1 GCA_027353465.1 Acetobacteraceae bacterium
CCTGGCCGTCAGCCGGCTGGCATCGGTGGACGCGCCGATCAGGGCGATCCGCTTCGGGGAGAACAGCGACTGCGCGAGGCTCACGGCGGACATTCCTGGCTTTGCCCGGTCCCGCGTTCAGGCGGAATCGGGTCTTTCCGGCAAAGGGGGCGAACGGATCAGGACATCCAGTGCGGCGGCTGCCAGGTCCAGCCGGCTTCGGTCTTCGACCACCAGCCAGGCATCCACAAATTCCCGTGCCCTGCCGCCGGGACGTATTGGCCCCTGGCCCAGATATAGCCGCTGCCGTTCCAGTCCCAGTGACCGGGCTGCCACATCAGCGCCTCCCCGGTCACGGGCGGTTTCGGAGTCGCTTCAGCGACAAGCGGCGGCACCGGCGGGAACGGATTCGCCCCGGTGGCCGGGGTTTCGCCGCCGCAACTGGCCAGCAGGCCAGCCGCCAGAAAGGCCGCCAGCCCGATATGTTTGCTCATGATCCTGCGTTCTCCGACGACAACTGTTCTGGAATCAATACGGATACCACGGCCTGGGCGGCAATGCCCTCGCCGCGTCCGGTGAAGCCCAACCGCTCCGTCGTGGTGGCCTTGACGGAGATCCGGCCGGTATCGACGCCCAGCAATTCCGCCAGCCGGGCGATCATCGCCGGGGCATGGGGCGTGATTTTGGGACATTCGCAGATCAGGGTCACGTCGGCATTGGCCAGCCGCCCGCCGCGCGCGGCGATCCGCCCGGCCGCGTGAACCAGGAACCGGGCGCTGTCGGCGTCCTTCCAGGTGGCTTCGGACGGCGGGAAGTGGCGGCCAATATCGCCCTCGGCCAGCGCGCCATAAATCGCGTCGCATAGCGCATGGATACCGACATCGGCGTCGGAGTGCCCGGCCAGGCCCTGATCGTGTGGAACCCGCACGCCGCAGAGGAACAACGGACGCCCGGCTTCGAACACATGAACGTCAAAGCCGGTGCCGACGCGCGGGATCAGCTTCGAGGTCATGATACGCTCCAACCGGATCAGGTCGTCCGGATAAGTCAATTTGATGTTGTCGTCCGAACCGGGCACGATTTCGACCGCATGGCCGGCCGCTTCCAGCAGGGACGCATCATCGGTCGCGCCGGTCAGACCCGATCGGTGGGCCGCGAGCAGGACGTCGAAGCGGAACGCCTGCGGTGTCTGGGCCCGAAATAACCCGGTGCGGGGGACAGTGTCGGTGATGATGCCGCGCTCCGCCCGCTTCAGGGTGTCGGCGACAGGTGCGCCCGGGATGGCGCCGGGGGATTCACGCAGGGCGGCGATCAGGGCTGGGATGGTGCCAAAGGGGATCACCGGCCGCGCGGCGTCATGCACCAGAATGATGTCGGGCGCGAAGGGAGTCAGCGCATCCAGGCCGGCTCGGACACTGTCCTGGCGGGTAGCGCCGCCCGGAACGGTTGGCAGCAGGCCAGCCACGCCGGCCAGGGCGGCGTCGATCGGTTCCGCCTCGCCCACCGGTTGCAGCAGGGAAACGTGTTCGGCCAGGGCCTCCGCCGCGTGGCGGATCACCTGTTTGCCGGCAATCTTCAGGAACTGTTTCGGCGTTTCGGCACCGAAGCGGGTGCCGGACCCGGCGGCGACAAGGATGGCTGCGATGCGCATGGGCGCAGAGATGCCGTTGTGCGGCCGTTCCGTCAATGCGGCCGTGGCAGGCGCGCATCCCGGTCTCGCTTGAGCGCCCGCAACCGGCGCATCTCCACAAGCTGCCAGATCAGCAGAATCGGGACGCCGACCGCGATATCCCGGCCGCGGCGCACCAGCGATACGCCGAGCGACAATTCCGGCGGCACGCCGAAAATCGCCCCGAGCCCGGCGTACCCGGCTTCTTGGACGCCGGCGTTGACCGGCACCAGGAAGGCGACGGCGGCGGCGGCGCTCAGCAGCGCCTCGATCGCCAGCGCATCGTCGAAGTCGATCGGCACCCCCAGCGCGTGGTAAGCGATCCACCCCGCCATGCCTGTGCTGATCCAGCCCAGCAGATGAATTAGGAAACCAAGCGCCAACTTGGCGGTATGGCCGTAGATCAGGCTCAGTTCGGCTTGAAGCACTTCCACCCGTTCCTGTGCGTCGGCGAACCAGTTGCCTGCGATCCGCCGGCCCAGCTTCGCGAACAGTGTCGGCGCGCCCTTCTGTGCCCAGACGAAACCGAAGCAGGCCAGAACCGCCAGGCCGATCCCCACCTCCACCGGCACCGCCAGCCGCGATCCGGGGGCGCGTGCCAGCAGGACACCAAGGCCGATGCAGGCAAAGGCGATCTGGGCCAGGAATTCCGCCGTGACATCGACGACAGTGGACGCGGTGGCGGTATGCCATTCCACGCCGTGCAAGGTCACCGCCCGAGCGCCGAATACGAATCCGCCAACCTGCGAGAACGGCAGGCAGTTCGCCGAGGCATCGCGCACCATCCGGCCCCAGATCATCAACCAGGGGCGTCGCATCACGTTTTTTGGCGTTATCACGTCCCATGCGAAGCCCAGGATGGCGAACATCACGATCTGCCAACCGGCGATCAACGCGAACTCCCGCCAACCGATCCGGCTGACGGCGGTGACGATGTTGCCGAAGCCGTAATACGACACCAGCAGCACTGCGAGCAGCAGGCCGAGGAGAGCGAGGAGATAAGAAAGACGCTTCATAGTGGGGGCTTCTGCCCCGGTGGGCGGTTCGGGGCAACCGTCCAGGCGGAGGTACCGCCGGTAAGGTGGCCTTTTGACGGCAATCTGTCCTGGTATTGGGCTGCGCTCCCGCTTTGCCAACCTGTTCCAACCGGTTCTTGCATCGGCTATGACGCGCGAGACGATATATGGAACGGCAATGACGACGCTTGTCACAGGGGCTACTGGATTTGTCGGATCCGCCGTCGCGCGGGTGCTGGCGGCACGCGGGCACGATTTGCGCTTGCTGACCCGCGCCAGCAGCGACCGGCGGAATCTGGCGGGGCTGGATACCGATGTGGTGACGGGCGACCTGACGGACCCTGCGTCGTTGAAACGCGCCGCCGCGGGTTGCCGGTATGTGGTGCATGTTGCTGCCGACTATCGCGTGTGGGTGCCTGATCCGGACGCCATGCTGCGGGCCAATGTCGATGGGGCTCTGGCGATGGTGCGGGCGGCGGCCGAGGCTGGGGCGGAACGAATCGTGCATTGCAGTTCCGTGGCTGCCCTGGGCCAGACCGGCGACGGCACCCCGGCCAATGAGGACACACCCACCGACGAAGCGGATTTCGTCGGGATCTATAAGCGGTCGAAATATCTGGCAGAAAAGGCCGTGCTGGACCTCGCCCGGCGCGAATCGCTGCCGGTGGTCGTCGTCAACCCTGCCGCGCCGGTCGGACCACGCGACATCAAACCCACGCCGACCGGAAAGATGATCCTGGATGCCGCCGCCGGGCGCATGCCGGCTTACATCGATACCGGCCTGAACATCGTGCATGTGGACGACGTCGCCGAGGGCCATGTGCTGGCGCTGGAAAAGGGCCGGATCGGCCAGCGTTACGTGCTGGGCGGCGAGGACATGTCGCTAAAGGCTATTCTGGACCTCGTTGCCGATGTCGCGCATCGCCGGCCGCCTTTGATCCGCTTGCCGGAGGCTGTGGTGTGGCCAGCGGCCTTCATCATGGAAAAACTGGCATCCGTCACCGGCATCGCCCCGATGATGACCCGCGACCACCTGAAGATGGCTCGGAAGAAGATGTTCTACTCGTCGGCCAAGGCGAAGGCGGAGCTGGGATATAGCCCGCGCCCGGTCAGGCTGGCGGTCGAGGACGCGGTGGCGTGGTTCAAGGCCAACGGAATGCTGCGCGGATGACGTTGTTGGCGGTTCTGACCGTGGCGGTCTGGCTGTATCTGCTTTTCGGCCACGGGCGATTTTGGCAGGCTGGGCCGGTGCTTCCGGTGTCGTACCCCGCCGCCACGCCGCCGGTAGCGGTCGTGGTGCCGGCCCGCGACGAAGCCCCAACGATCGATGCCACGCTGCGGTCGTTGCTGGCGCAGGACTACGCTGGTTCGCTGCGGGTTATAATGGTCGATGATAACAGCACCGACGGTACCGGCGATATCGCCCGCGCCATCGCCGATCCCCGGCTGACAATCGTCCGCGGGGCAGACCGGCCGGCGGGATGGAGCGGCAAGCTGTGGGCGGTGTCGCAAGGCGTGGCAGCGGCTGGCGATGCCGAACTGGTGCTGCTGACCGACGCTGACATCGTTCACGATCCCGCGCATGTATCGGCGCTGGTCGCGCGAATCGAATGGGACAATCTGGACATGGTGTCCGAAATGGTCCGGCTGGCCTGCGACAGTTGGGCAGAGCGGGCGCTTGTTCCGGCCTTCGTTTTCTTCTTTCAGTTGCTTTATCCTTTTGCATGGGTCAACGACGGGCTTAAACCCGCCGCCGCGGCGGCCGGGGGAACCATTCTAATCAGGCAGCGGGCGTTGCAACGGATAGGCGGTATCGAAAGCGTGCGAGGGGCTTTGATTGACGATGTCGCCCTGGCCGCGGCAGTGAAGAAGGGCGGCCGGATTTGGCTCGGCCACTCCAGCCTCGCGCGGTCGGTGCGGCCTTATCCGTCGGCGGGGGATATCTGGCGCATGATCGCGCGAACCGCCTATGTGCAGCTTCGGTATTCGCCCATTTTGCTGTTGGCGGCCATTGCCGGAATGGCGTTGGTCTGGCTGTTGCCCCCGGCGATGGCGCTGTTCGGTCATGGCGCGTTGTTCTGGTGCGGCGTGACGGGCTGGGCGATGCTGGCTTGGTCGTATCTGCCGACCTTGCACCGGTTCGGCCGCTCTCCGTTATGGGCGGTGGTCCTGCCGTTGATAGCTGTCTTCTATATGGCCGCCACCATCGGATCGGCTGCCAACCATTATTTGGGCCGGGGCGTCGCCTGGAAAGGCCGAGCTTACCAGGGGGCCGGACGATGAGCGACGCGGCGCTTGAAAACGTGGAGGTCTGGTCGGGCAAGGGGGCGGGGGATGAAAACTTCCCCGTGGGGTCCCGACTGATCGCCGCCAAATTCCGCGATCCGATCCATCGTTACTATATGTTCGCCCGAAACGCGGACGACATTGCCGATTCGGCGACACTGTCCTCCCAAGACAAGCTCTTTCGGCTCGGTGTCATGGAAGATGTCCTGCTTGGACGCCGGCAGACCGGTTCTTCCAGCGCGCTGGCATTGCGGGAAAGTCTCGCGAAGACCGGTGTGACGCCGAAACATGCGACCGACCTTCTACTGGCATTCCGGCAGGACGCGGTGAAGTCGCGCTACGCAACGATCGATGAACTCTATAGTTATTGTTACTACTCCGCGGTCCCGGTGGGGCGCTACGTTCTGGATCTTCATGGCGAAAGGCACGAGTGCTACTCGCCATCAGACGCATTGTGCACGTCGTTACAAATAATCAACCATATCCAGGATTGCGCGAAGGACCTGGAGGAACTGGATCGCTGCTATTTGCCCCAGTCGTTGCTGGACCATTTTGGTGCGACGGTTGACGATTTGCGGCGCCCGGCGGAAACCCCCGCATTGCGGCGTGTTTTCGTCACTTTGCTTGACCGGGTCGATCGGATGAACCACGCCGCGTCGGAACTGCCAGAAATTGTCCGAAACGGTCGTCTACGCATCGAAACCGGCATCATACACGGCCTTTCGCAACGATTGGCTCGGCGTCTGGTTCATAACGATCCGATTGCTCAGCGGGTAAAGCTCAGTAAAGGCGATGCGGTGATCGCGGTCCTTAAATCACTGTATTATCTGGTATGAACGCATCCCCCACGCCGCTGAGCGCCCTCCGGGCCGACCTCGATGCCGTCGAAACGATCGTCCGCTCAGCCGGTACCTCGTTTTATCACGGCATGCGCGTCCTGCCACCAGACCGACGGCATGCGATGTACGCGATCTATGCGTTCTGCCGCATCGTTGACGACATCGCCGACGAGGAAGGGTCGTTACAGGAAAAGCGCAGCGGACTCGCCGCGCGGCGACGTAATATTGCGCAACTTTATCATGGCGAAACCGAAGGGCCGGTCACCCGGGTGCTGGCGCTGGCGGTGGAAAGATTCAAGTTGCGGCAAGACGATTTCATTGCCGTGATCGACGGCATGGAAACCGATGCCGAAACGGTTGTAGTAGCGCCGCCGATGGCGGAATTGGATTTGTATTGCGACCGGGTGGCCTCGGCCGTGGGGCGGTTGTCCGTTCGCGCATTCGGCGACTCGTCGCCCGCCGCCGACGACGTTGCGCACGCATTGGGGCGCGCCTTGCAACTGACGAATATCCTGCGCGACATCAAGGAAGACGCGGATCGGGGGCGGATCTATCTGCCAGCGGAATACCTGCGGGAGGCCGGGGTTCCCGCGGATCCAGTTGCAATCCTGACGGCGCCTGGACTAAGCGTCGTGTGCGATCGCCTCGCGGTGTTGGCACATCGCTATTTCCGCGAGGCAGCCGATGCAATGGATCGTTGCGATCCGACCGCCATGAAGCCCGCCCGTCTGATGGGGGCGACGTATGACGCGATCCTGACGGTTCTGGAGCGCAGGGGGTGGAATCGGCTGGAGGAACGGGTCAGCCTGCCAAAGTGGCGGAAACTCTGGCTGGCCTGTCGTTATGGTTTGTTTTAGCGCGACGATCGCACACGCAAGGCTAAATTAAGTTGCTTTCATGCTTCTAACCGATGCATAATGTTGTCAGTCGATTAGGGCATGACTCTCGCCCCGGCTATTAACCATTGCTGCCCCCTCACCCCACCCCGGAGCATACGCTCGTGATTACCTCCATTAAGCGCCTGATCACCGGCCTGGCTTTCGTCCTGCCAGTTGCCGCCCTGGCTGCGTCCCCGGTCATGGCCGCGACGCACTCGAAGCATCATCATTCGCAGGTCCACAAGGCCAGCATGCACAAGTCCCACACCAAGAAGGCCGCCGCCCCGGCCGCCAGCTAGGTTTTCGCCAAGACAGACTCCGCGCCCCCCGCCAAGGCCGTGGCAGGGGGCGTTTTTATGTGGCGTTGACTTCCAGCAGGGTTCTGAGCGCCGCCAATATCCGGGCGGGCGTGGGCGGGCAGCCCCCGATCGTCAGGTCCACCGGCACGGAATGACCGGTTCCTCCCAGGACTGCGTAACTTCCCTTGAACACGCCGCCGTCCACCGCGCAATCGCCAACCGCGACAACCCATTTCGGTTCCGGCGTGGCGTCCCACGCCTGTTCCAGCGCGGCTTTCAGGTTGCGAGTCAGCGGCCCGGTGACCAGAAGCACATCCGCCTGCCCGGGATTTTCCACCAAGCGCAGGCCGAAACGTTCCAGGTCGTAAAAGCTGTTTCGCAACCCGCGCAGTTCCAACTCGCAGCCATTGCAGCTACCAGTGTTGATATGCCGTATCGCCAGGGAACGGCCCAGCCGGGTTTGCGACGCCGCCTCTAGCCGGGCAGCGAGAATGGCGATGGTTTCACTATCGATCGGTTCGGATGGATTTGGCGGGGCCATGGTCTTACGTCCGGTCATAAGGGATACGTGGGTGTGTTTGCCCGTGCGCCATCAAAGATCGATTCCCGAAGCCGGCAATGCCAGCGAGGTTCGGATCAGATCGATGTCCTCCGCTTCCGCTCCGCGCAGTGCCTGCTCGGCCAGCGGCCACTGGTCCCAACCTGGATCCCTGACAAACACGGCGGCGATCTGGCCGTGATCCAATTGTATCGAGTGCCAGATGTCGCCCCGGCTGGATTCCGCGCAGCCAATACCCTCGCCACTGACCTGGGGCAGGGTGGCGGTGGTCGGGCCGGCCGGCAGCAGGTCCATGGTCAGCCCGATCAACCGCAGGCTCTCCTCGATTTCCAGCAGCCTCAGGCGCTGGCGGGCGGCGGCATCGCCTTCGCTCAACACCGCCGTTCGGGGCATCAGCCCAGCGTATCCGGGTGCGAAGTTGGTCCGGACATCGAAGGCGTGTCCGGACGCGCGTCCGGTTACGCCGCCCCTTGCGCCGCGCGTCCGGGCCAGGCCGACCAGACGGGACGATAGAGCGGGGCCATCATGCAGGCGCCGCAAGGTTGGAAGCTCCGACGCAATGGTGCCAAGCGCGCGCAGGATCGCTTCGGGTCCGTTAGCGTCGATGTCGGCGGCGACTCCGCCGGGTATTACGCAGTCCATCATGAGCCGGTGGCCGAACGCCGTGGCCGTGGCGCGTAACAGGACTTCCCGTAATGTCCCGCATTTCGTCCGGACAGTGCCGGCGCCGGCCAGGCGTGCCACTTCGGTCAGGTTATCCAGGTGGATGGCGATTCGCTCGATCTCCATCATCGCGATCCGCAGGCCGATCGCGCGTTGCGGCACCTCCACGTCCAGTGCCGACTCGGCGGCCTGGGCGAATGCGACGGAATGGGCCACCGTCGCATCGGCAGCCAGCCGAGCCGCGAAGCGCGCGGCGGCGCGGGTGGATTTGCCGCGCATCAGTGTCAGCGCGCCTTTGTGGGTAAAGCCCAACAACGCTTCGGCGTAACGGACAATGGGGCCATGGAGTGTCAAACGCAGGTGGGCCGCTTCGTCCAACTGGCCCCAGATCGGTCCCAGCGGCAGGATCATGGCATCGTCTTGTTCCGGACCCGTTAGCAGCGGCGGAGCACCGGGAGGCCGGGATTCGGGTCTGATCGCCATCGGCGGTGACAATGGCCAGTTCCCGTGATCCAGCCAGGGGCGAAGATCGGCGGCGCCCTCCGCGACATGGCCCCACAGGTCGTGGACCATCCGCTGGTACAGCGCAGCGGCCGGTAGATAGGGGGACAGGGCAGGGTAACGGCCCGCCTCCACCAGGGTGGACACCGGGACGACCCGCAGCGAATCGGGGTCCAGGAACAGCGCGTGTGCCAGCGCGGTATCGGCCCAATGGGCCAGCAGCGTCCAGCCCTCGGCGGGCGCGGTTTGCGCCAGGGCGATCCAGTCGGCATGGGGCAGGATGTGACGCAGCCACGGGCGGCAGATTTCGGCGGGCGCGGAGCGAATGATCTCGGTCGCGGTGATCATGGCTGCGCCGCTGCCAGCAGGTGCCACCAGCGCACTAGCCCATCCGGGGCGAAATATCCGGCCAGCAGCGTCATTCCCAGCGGTATCCAGGATGGAGACGGGGCCAGGCCGGGCGCAACGGGGCGGACCGCCAGAAGGATTGGCACGAATGCGGCGCCGACCGGCAACAGAAGCCAGGCGTCGTGGCCCGCGAGAGCCAGGGCAACCAGAACCAAGCCGGGGAAGACGCCAAAAGGCGGGACTCCGGCGAGAGCGGCGAGCGACAACGCCGTTGTCGGTTGATCGCGCAATCGCGTCGCGGTCCGGGATAGGATCAAAAGCGTCAGTAAAATGACCGTCGCGAACCGTCCGTCAGGCGTGCCGAGGCAAAGGGCGATCACGGCAATGCTGGCTTGGGCGAGGTATAGCAATGCGACGCTGCGGCGCCGGCTGAGTTCGAGAGCACAGACAGCCAGGGCAGCTAGCCCAATTGCGAGACCCAACGTGCCGGCAGTCCCCGGCCAGGCTGTCCGGGTCGCCAGGCGGAGCAATAGAATGGTCAGTGGGACAGCGAGATCCGGGACAGTCGCCGCCACGCCAACACCACCGGTAAACACGCAGAAATAGGCCAGGATCCTCGGTTGCCCGGCCAGCAGCAACAGGCCGAACAGCAAGACGCC
>DAIEHR010000342.1 GCA_027353465.1 Acetobacteraceae bacterium
GGGAAACCGCCGAGCGGTTTGGAACAGCAGGGAAGCCAGGTTGGCGGTGGGAATCAGCGGAGTGGCTCCAGGATCGAGACGTAGTTGGCGACGGCCGCGCCGCCCATGTTGAACACCGCGCCCAGGTCGGCTTTCGGCAACTGCATGCCGGCCGGCGCCTGTCCGGTCAGCTGCATCGCGGTGATGGCATGCATCGACACCCCGGTGGCACCGATCGGGTGGCCTTTGGCCTTCAATCCGCCCGAGGCGTTGATCGGCAGGCGACCATCCTTTTGCGTCCATCCCTCCAGGATCGCACGCTTGCCTTGGCCGGGGGCGGTCAGGCCCATCGCTTCGTATTCCAGCAGTTCGGCGATAGTGAAGCAGTCATGCGATTCCACGAACGACAGGTCAGACAGCTTGGTGTCGGATGACCGCAGTGCATCCGCCCATGCCCTGGCCGCGCCCTCGAACTGGGTGATGTCGCGTTTGCTGATCGGCAGGAAATCGTTGACCTGCACGGCCGCCCGGAAGCGCACGGCCTTGCCCATGGCCCGGGCGGTATCCTCATCGGCCAGCACCAAGGCGGCCGCGCCGTCGGACACCAAAGAGCAATCGGTGCGCTTCAGCGGCGGGGCGACGTACGGGTTCCGTTCGCTGACATTGCGGCAGAAATCGAACCCCAGATCCTTGCGCATCTGCGCATAGGGATTGTCCACACCGTTCTTGTGGTTCTTCGCCGCGATCGCCGCCAGCGCGTCGGACTGGTCGCCGTAGCGCTGGAAATAGGTCTCCGCGATGCGGCCGAACACGCCGGCGAACCCGGCGGGGATATCGGCTTCTTCCTTCTGGTAGCTGGCCTTCAGCAGGATGTCGCCGACGTCCTTGCCAGACGTGGCGGTCATCTTCTCCACGCCGATCACCAGCGCGAAGCGACCGCGGCCGGACAGCAGGAAGTCGCGCGCGCCGTGCACGGCGGCGGACCCGGAGGCGCAGGCGTTCTCATACCGCGTGATTGGCTTGAACCGCAGTTCCGGGACGTGCTGCAGCACCAGCGAGGCGGGGAAGTCCTGGGTCGAGAACCCGTTGTTGAACAGGCTGACGAAAGTTCCCTCGATATCGTGCGGCGCGATGCCCGCATCAGCGATGGCAGCGCCGGCGACGCGGCCGATCAGCGACTCGATATCGGGGTCCTCAAGTTTGCCGAAGGGCGTATGCGCCCAGCCAACGATGCAGGCTTCGGTCATGTGGATCCCTCCTGTGGGGTGGTTTTAGCGGAGTTTAGCGGATCGAGGTCAGGAAGGCGAGATGGGTGGGCGGCGGCAAGCGGGCAGACCGCACTCTGTTTCGTTAAACTTCAAAGAAACATTCCGAAACATCTGTCGTGAAGGCACGTCGATTTTGTGCCGACACGGAAACTACAACTAACGGTGAGGCATTTTGTTTTAACAAGACTTCGGTCGTATTTGTAATCAAGGGTAGCCGCACCGAACCACAGGCGGGGAATTCAGGTGCAGATCAATTTCATTTATGACGCAAGCGTCGCCGCCGCTCCAGCCGCCTTCAAGGCGGGTTTGGCGGACGCCGCCGCCTATCTGGATAGCCTGATCACCAATGATATCACGGTGAACATTCAGGTGGGCTGGGGTGAGAACAACGGCGCGGCGATCACGCCCAACAGCCTGTCCACTGGCGGCCCAAAGCAGGATGGCATGGGCATGACCTATGCCCAGTTGAAGGCGGCGCTGACCGCGAACGCAACGAGTGCGGCTGATCAAGTGATGCTGGCGAATATGCCGGCGAAAGACCCCACGAACGGCGGCAATTTCTATATTACCGCTGCTCAACAGAAGGCGTGGGGGTTGCTGCCGGCGAACGGAACCGAGATCGACGGCAATATCGGCTTCAGTTCAACCGCAAACTGGACTTTCGACCCGAATAATCGTTCCGCTGCCGGGACTTACGATTTTATTGGCGATGCCGAGGCTGAAATCACTCATGCTCTTGGGCGTTTCCCCGGCTTGCAGTTCGCGCCGGGTTGGTATTCGCCCCTGGATCTGATGCGTTATGCAAGCCCTGGCGTGAATGAACTCGCGTCCGGGGCGCCGGCCTATTTCTCGATCGATGGGGGCAAGACCAATCTGAATTCGTTCGATACCGCCGGAGACCCGAGCGATTGGGCGACGCCGGGGGGCGGCGACGCGTTTGGGAATGGGTACACCGGTCGGACCATGGTCATGACGCAAACAGATCGGACCGTGCTGGATACGCTGGGTTACACGATCGCCGGGGCGACAGCGCCTGCCCCGGCTCCCTCGCCAGCGGCCACACCGAACCCGCCATCAACCGCGGTCCTGACGGCCCCAAAGGAAGCGCGGATTCTCAGCCTTGCGAACGTGGCGTTCGGCGCACCGCCGACGCAGGCGGAATTCGATAGGGCGTCCGCGATCATGGCCAGCGGCGGCAGCCTGACGCAGGTTGCCATGGCTTTCATGCAAGACCCGCGATACCTCGCGGTGTACGGTGCCAACAAAACCCCCGCCAGTTTCGTTCACGCGGTGTTTGCGGAAGCCCACATCCCCGCGAATGTTTCGGCGGAAATCCGGGATATTCGGTCTATCGCCTATGGCAAGCTCTCGGATGCGGGCATGCTCGTTATCGCATCGCAAAGTACGGCGCACGCCGCGTATATGTCCACGCTCTCCCCGGTGGCGTCCGGCCATACATTGGTGATAGCGCCCCATGCCTGAAACGACGGCGTCGGTTCACATCGGCGTTACAGCGGGTCAGGGCTGTTTTAGAAAGTGGCTGCGCGCGTCAACGTCCTCGCTTTGGAACTCCGGATGAGGCGCGCGCATGCCGATAGCCCAGTTTACTGCCCGCAAGTCGCTGGAGGCGATCGCCGCCAGCGGGGAGTCCCACGGTAAAGGTCTTTCAAAGACCCTGGGGCCGTGGTCGCTGACCGGGCTGGGCATCGGGTGCATTATCGGCGCCGGCATTTTCGTCCTCACCGGCAAGGCCGCGGCCAGCTATGCCGGGCCGGCGATCAGCCTGTCTTTCATTCTATCAGGCGTCGCCTGCGCCTTTGTGGGACTGTGCTACGCTGAACTGGCGGCGATGATCCCTGCGTCTGGCAGCGCCTATACCTATGCCTATGCCACGGTGGGCGAGATCTTCGCCTGGATCATCGGGTGGGACCTGATCCTTGAATACGGCATGGGGGCGGCCACCGTCGCCGTTGGGTGGTCTGGCTATTTCAGCAGCCTTCTCGGTGGCTTCGGCATTCATATTCCTCCGGAGTGGGCTGATGCCACCGGCCAGATGGTAAAACTGGCCGATGGCACCACCGTTTCGGCCATCTGCAACCTGCCGGCCGTGCTGATTGTGCTGATCCTGACCTCACTGCTGATGTTCGGCACCAGGGAGTCGACGGCCGTCAACAACATCATGGTCGCATTCAAACTGTTCGTGGTCGGCGTCGTCATCGTCGTGGGCGCGTTCTATGTCGATAAGGCGCACTGGCAGCCATTCATTCCCGCAAACACCGGCACGTTCGGCAGCTTCGGTTACAGTGGCATCCTGCGCGGCGCCTCCGTCGTGTTCTTCGCGTATATCGGGTTCGATGCGGTGTCCACCGCCGCGCAAGAGGCGAAGCAGCCGCAGCGGGACATGCCGATCGGCATCCTGGGGTCGTTGATCATCTGCACGATCCTTTATGTCCTGATGTCCCTGGTGATGACCGGCATGGTGCCCTATCAGCAGCTCGGTGTGGCCGACCCGGTGGCCGTTGCGATCGACGCCACCGGCATCGGCTGGCTGTCCGTGCTGGTGAAGTTCGCCGCCCTGGCCGGACTGACGACGGTGATTTTCGTGCTGCTGTTCGGTCAGGCCCGTATTCTGTTTTCAATTGCGCAGGATCGGCTGCTGCCCGCCTTCTTCAGTGAGGTGCATCCCCGGTTTCGCACGCCGTTTGCCAGTCAGGCCCTGATCGGGGTGGTTGTCGCCCTGATCGCCGCCACGTTTCCGATCGGTCTGTTGGGCGAGATGGTCAGTATCGGAACCTTGTTCGCCTTCCTGCTGGTCTGCGTCGCCGTCCTGCATCTGCGGCGCAGCGCGCCCGGGACCAAGCGGCCGTTCCGCACCCCGGGCGTGCCGTGGGTTCCGCTGTCAGGGATCGGGTTTTCGCTCCTGCTGATGTTGGGGCTGCCGCTTGGCACCTGGGTTCGCCTGGTCGTCTGGCTGGTGGCCGGGCTGGTGATCTACTTCGGATACGGGCACCGCCACAGCTTGGTGCCCGAGCCGCATACGTGAACGCGGTGGGCTATTCCGCCATTAGTAAGCCGGCCAGGGCGCGGGGTTCCGTCAGCATCGGGTAGTGGCCTGTATCGAGTTCGTACCACCTTGCCTTCAGTGTCTCCGCCGCGCGTTTCTGGTGGGACACTGGTGGGTTGACGCTTTGGCGGCACCAGATCACCGAGGCGTTCCAGCTCTGCTGCCAGAAGCTGTCCAGCTTTACCGGGGCGGCCATCGCCGCGACGGGGTGCGGTGTGTATCGGTCCAGCGCCCATTCCTTCGTTGGCCCGTCCAGCGAGATGAACATGCGGTTGGCCGCATCCTGGCGTGTTGGGCCGGTGCCGATGCTGTCTGTCACCGCGCCGGGCCGCTTGACGTGGTCGGCGACGGATTCACCGTTGAACAGCGCCAGCGCGTCGGCCATCACAATGCGGCCGATCCGCTCGCGGGCGGTTTCGGCAACCCGGGCGGCGACCATGCCGCCGCAACTCGTGCCGACCAGGACGATGTCGTGCAGGTCTTCGAAGAACAGCATCTCCTTGATCTCGGCCGCTTGCGATTCCGTATCGATCCCCGGACGCAGGGCGTGGCGGCGTTCGGCACAGCCATCCAGCGTGGGCGTGAACACGGTATGGCCGGCGGCGCGCAGGTGCGGAGTGACCCGGTTCCAGATCCAGCCGCCCTGATAGGCGCCGTGCAGCAGCACATAGGTTGCCATTTTGGCCGTCTCCCTTTCATTCTAGCCACAAGATCAGCACAGCAAACGGGGAAACGCCATGGCGAGCCAGGCAGTCAGTTTCTACAGCGAGGGCACACGCCTGTCCGGCGACCTGTTCATGCCGGATGGCTTGAATCCGAACGAGCAGCGCGCGGGCATCCTGCTGTGTCACGGCTACACCGGGGTGCGGAACCTGTATCTGCCCGACACCGCCAAGGCGTTGACCGATGCCGGGTATGTCGTGCTGACATTCGACTATAAGGGCTGGGGCGATAGCGATGGCCCGAAGGCGCGCCTGTCGCCCTATGGGCGCGTGCTGGACTCGCAGGCCGCGCTGACGTTTCTGGGCGCGCAACCTATGGTCGATGCGGATCGGCTGGGGATTTACGGCACCAGCTATGGCGGCGCGACCGTGGTGTGGACGGCGGCGGTCGATCCTCGGGTCAAGGCAGTTGTCTCGGTCGTGGGGATTGGCAACGGGCGCCGCTGGATGCGCAGCGTCCGCCATCCCGACGAATTCGCCGATCTGTTGCAGCGTTCGGAGCAGGACCGCATCCAGCGGGTGCTGACCGGAAAATCCGAGTATGTGGACCGCAACTCCGTCCTGCTGCCGGATCGGCAGTCGCTGGAATTGGCAACCGCCGCCCGCAAGAACAATCCCAATGCCGTGGGCGAAATCCCGCTTGAGTATATCGACGACACGCTTGGTTTCCATCCGGAATGGATCGTCGATAAAATCAGCCCGCGCCCGGTGCTGTTCATCACCAGCGATGACGACCGGCTGGTGCCGCCCGACGAAAGCGAGGCGCTGTATGCCAAGGCCGGGGAGCCCAAGAAGCTGATTATCCTGAAGGGCTGGGGCCACTACGAGGTCTATGCAGGCGAGGCATTCCGCCAGGTCATAGACCCCACGCTGTCCTGGTACCGCGAACACCTTCCCGCTCGGTGAATGGACACGCGGCCCGCAACCCGGTATCCGGCAGCCACCAGATCGCCTGAAGGTGCCACGCATGTCCGACGTTCCGCCCGACCACCTGTCCAACAACCCGGCCAGCCCGTTCTATGACGAGGCGGCGCTGCGCCGCGGCGTCGGCATCCGCTTCAAGGGTGTAGAGAAGACCAATGTGGAGGAATACTGCGTCAGCGAGGGCTGGGTCCGCGTCGCCGTCGGCAAAACGCTGGACCGTCGCGGCAATCCGCTGACGCTCAAGGCGACAGGGACGGTCGAGCCGTATTTCCGCGATATCGCCGAGAACGCTGATTAGGCGCCGGCTGCAACGATCCGGAGGATTGTATCCGGCCCAATTATTGCTGACGCCCGTTGCATTTACCCTTTGCCGTCACCACAGGCGTGGATGGCAGGCGACGGCACTCATCCAATGATGCCGGTGCTGCATGCCATGTTGGTGGAACACGACTTTCTCCACCCGTCATGGCCGGGACTGCGCCCGGCCATGACGACGAGAGAGAAATCGTTTCCAGCCAATATTTTATTATATCCATCGGCAGGCACGGACGTCACGGGCGGCGACAGAAAAGCCGGAAGCACTATGATGAAGCCTCCATCCGCTCGCTATTTCCAAATATTGCCAAGTTGCGCTAACCCCTGACCACGTTCCCGCTTCGCACCGGAATCCCCGTCTCCTCGTAACAAACCCTGGCGAGTTCGGCCACGCCGGCCTTGATGGTTTCCTTGCTGGGCATCGCGAAACACAGGCGCAGGCAGTTGCTGGAGTTATCCGCGCTGACTGCCCATTCCGGCCCGGGATTGAACACGATCCCGGCATCTGCGGCGGGCTTCACCAGCTTGCGCACATCGACTTCCGGCGGCAGCCTGATCCACAGAAAGATGCCGCCCTTCGGCGCCCAACATTCCGCCGACGAGCCGAATTCGCGGGCCACCGCCTCGGTCATCGTGTCCAGCTTTTCGTGCAGGACGCCGTTCAGGTGACCCATGTGGCTATCGTAATGCTGAGAAAAATACTCGGCGACAACCATCTGATCCAAGGCGCCGGTGCCGCTGTCACCCTTCAGCGGAAGCAAACGGCTCATGATGTCCCACGGCGCGATGACGTAACCAAGCCGCAGGGCAGGGGCCAGGGATTTGGAGAACGAACCCAAGTGGATCACGCATCCCGGATCCAGGGCGTACAGCGCCGGTGGGGCCTCGATGCCTTCCCACAGCAGGTCGGCGTAGCACTCGTCCTCGAAGATCGCGAAATTGTATTCCTTCGCCAGGGCGATCAGCGCGTGCCGCCGGTCCAGCGGTAGGATACTGGCCGTGGGGTTCTGGATGGTGGGGATCGTGTAGATGAATTTTGGCGTGATTCCATTTGCCTTCAGCTCCGCCAGTTGCGCGGCGAGGGCGTCGATGACGATGCCGTCCCCATCCAGCTTCATGCCCACCAGCTTCGCGCCCAGCTTGCGGAACCGGTTCATCGCGCCCTGGTAACAATATTCCTCGGTCAGCACGGTATCGCCGGGGTTCACCAGCAGCTTGCTGATCATGTCCAGCCCCTGGCCGGAACCGGTGGTGATCAGAATGTCGTCGATAGGCGCGGCGATCCCGCGCTGCCGCTGGCACTTATCGGCGACAAACTGGCGCAGACCCGGATAGCCCTGCGGTCCCAGGCCAAGATTATAGATCGCCAGTTTCGATCCCTCGCGGCGCAGGACGGACGAGGCGGCTTCGATCAGGCCCTCGATGGGGATCTGTTCCGGGTCGTTGTTGCCGCCGACAAAGTAGTATTTCGGGAACGGCGCCCAGCGCGGCGCGGCCGGCGGCAGATCGGCGCTGAACAGCCTGTTATAGTCTATTGTTGACGACATTCCGTCGTTTCCTCCCGTTGCTTTGCCCAAGCCGTTACATCGTGTTTTGCATATCCGCATCGACGCTGATCGCCTGACCGCTGATCGTGCCGCCGAACGGGCTGGCCAGATACAGCGCCATGTTGGCGATATCCTGCTGCGTCACGAAACACTTCAGGCTGGTCGTGGCCACGGTCCGTTCGGTCATTTCGTTTTCCGAGATCGACGCCGCTTCGGCCTTCGCCTTGATCACCGCGCGAATCCGCGGGCCATCCACCGGCCCGGGAAGGATCGCGTTGACCCGGATGCCGTCCGAGCCCAGCTCGATCGACAGCGACTTGGTGAACCCGATCACGCCCCATTTCGCCGCCGCGTACGGCGCCCGCAACGCAAAACCGAACCGCCCCGCCGCCGAGGACAGATTGATGATCGCCCCGCCGCCATTGGCCCGCAGCGCCGGAATCGCTCGCCGCGACATGTGGAACATCGAGCCGACGTCGATCCGCAGCGTGGCATCCAGTTCCTCGGGCGTCACATGCTCCACCAGCGCGGTCGGCCCCGCGATGCCGGCATTGTTCACCAGCACATCCAGCCCGCCCAGATGCTTCACCGCGGCGTCGATGAACGCCTCGCACTGCGCCGGATCGCCGGCATCGGCCCGCATGCCCGCGTGGCCGCAGGTCTCCAGCGCCTTGGTATCGACGTCGCTGACGAATACGGCCGCGCCGCAATAGGCGAAACTATCCGCCATCACCTTGCCGATGCCGTTCGCGCCGGCCGAAATCGCCACCTTGTAGCCAGTCAGATCGACCGTCAGCGGCGTCAGTGCTCCGGAAACCATGTGTCACTTTCCCTTTCCCATGTGTTGGCTAATGTGATCGCGCCGAATCAACAGGGAGGCAAGGGCATGATCACGCCAGAAGGCGCGCGCAACATCTCGTTCGTGGGGCACACGGACCAGGGCGGGCGTGGCGATGGCGTCCAGGTCATGGTCAATCGCGGCCACGCCTATATCGGCACCCGCGTCAGCCGTGGCGTGGTGGTGACGGACGTGCGTGACCCGCGCAACCCGAAGCCGGTCAATTTCATGCCGATCCACCCGAATTCCTGGTGCATGCACCTGCAGACCGCCAACGATCTGCTGCTGTGCATCGAGGAACTGGATCTGAAGGCGCTGCTGTCGCAGAAGGATTATTACGGCGGTTCGAACCAGGTCGATTCATCACGCTACGGCAAGCGGGGCGAGGATTTCTCCGCCGGCATGCGGGTGTACGACATTGCCGATCCCGCCAACCCCCGCCCGATCGGGTTCATGGAGGTCGAGGGGCTGGGTCTGCACCGTATCTGGTGGACCGGGGGGCGCTATGCCTATGCCTCCGCGCTGCTGGACGGATTCCTGGACCACATCCTGATCAGCATCGACATGGCGGACCCGACGAAGCCGAAGGAGGTCGGGCGATGGTGGATTCCCGGTATGAACGCGGCGGCGAGTGAAACCGCCACCTGGACCGGCCGCTGGGCGCTGCATCACGCGGTGGTGGAGGATGGCATCGCCTATGGAAGCTGGCGCAACGGCGGGCTGACGATCCTGGACGTCAAGGACCCGGCCAACATGTCGCTGATCGCGCATCGCAACTGGTCGCCGCCTTATGGCGGGGGAACCCACAGTGCGCTGCCGCTGCATGATCGCGGCCTGCTGGT
>DAIEHR010000289.1 GCA_027353465.1 Acetobacteraceae bacterium
CGAGGTAATAGGCGGTGGCAAGCCCATGCCCGCCGGCCCCCACGATCACCACGTCGTACGACGCCTTCGGCTGCGCGTCCCGCCACTGCCTCGCCAGGTCTTTCCAGCCCCGTGCCGCAGCAGGGACAGAAAAGAGAATCGTGCCGCTTCGCCTGTCACGTGCCCTTCCTGCCACACCGCTGGCCCGGCGGAAAGCCGCGAGCCTTCCGCCCCGCCCCACCCGGCGCTATACCGGTGTCACAAACGGGGGATGAAACGTATGGCCGAGTTCGACTACATTATTGTGGGCGCCGGATCAGCCGGCTGCGTGCTGGCAAACCGCCTGAGCGAAGATGCGCGCTGTACGGTCCTGCTGCTGGAGGCGGGCCCGAAAGACAGCTCGATGTGGATCAATATCCCGGCCGGCTTCACCAAACTGCTCAACAATCCCCGCTACAACTGGAACTTCGAGAGTGAGCCGGATCCGAATACCGCCGGCCGCCGGATTCCCATTCCCCGCGGCAAGACGCTGGGCGGGTCCAGCTCGATCAACGGCATGCTGTATGTCCGTGGCAATCCGCTGGACTACAATACCTGGTCGCAATTCGGGAACCGGGGCTGGGGCTACGATTCGGTGCTGCCTTACTTCCGCAAGGCAGAGCATTTCGGCCCGGGTGGCGACGATTCACGCGGCCGCGGCGGCCCGCTGAACGTGGAACACATGCGGGAGCGTGCCGAACTGCTGGACGCGTTCATCGACGCGGCGGTGGACCAGGGCTATCCGCGCAACACCGACTACAACAACGGCCAGCAGGAGGGCTTCGGCTACTTCCAGGTGACGCAGAAGAACGGCGAGCGCTGGTCCTGCGCGCGTGGCTATCTGGACCCGATCCGCAACCGCCAGAACCTGAAGATCGAGACCGAAGCCTACACCACCAAAGTGCTGCTGGAGGGCAAACGCGCCGTAGGCGTGGCCTATACTCAAGGCGGGGTGACCAAGGAAGCCCGCGCCAACCGGGAGGTGATTGTCGCCGCCGGTGCGGTCAAGTCGCCGCACATCCTGGAACTGTCGGGTATCGGCAATCCGGCCCTGCTGTCATCCCTGGGAATCAACGTAGCGCATGAACTACCGGGCGTGGGGGAGAACTACCGCGACCATTACGCGCCCCGGATGAACTGGCGGGTCAAACTGCCGGTCACGCTGAACGAGCGCAGCCGCGGCATCGCCCTGGCCAGGGAAGTGTTCAAATACTACACCCAGCGGCGCGGCATCCTGACCTTCACCGCCGGCATTGCGTTCGGGTTCGTGAAAACCCGCCCTGAACTGGAAGAACCCGACGTCCAGTTCCACTTCGCCCACGCCAGCTATGGCAGCGCGCAGAAGCGCGACCTGGAAACCGAACCCGGCATGACCCTGACGGTTTATCAGTGCCGGCCGGAGTCCAAGGGCTCGATCCACGCGAAATCCAGAGATCCGCTGGACAATCCGTCCATCCGGCCGAACTATCTGGCCGATCCTTACGACCAGCGCGTCCTGGTCGATGGCATGAAAATGGGCCGCGAGATCATCAACAACCGGATCATGGACAAATACCGGGCCTATGAGATGAATCCCGGCGACAAGGTCCAAACCGACGCCGAGTGGCTGCAATTCGCCCGCGAAAACGGCCAGACCACCTATCATGTGATCGGCACCTGCAAGATGGGCCAGGACCCGATGGCGGTGGTCGATGACACCCTGCGCGTCCGCGGCATCGAGGGCCTGCGGGTAATCGATGCGTCGATCATGCCGACGGTACCATCGGGCAACACCAACGCGGCGGTGATCATGATCGCGGAAAAAGGCGCCGACATGGTGAAGGCGTCGTCGAAGGAGCGCCTGAAGGCGGCGGCCTGAAACCGGTCCACGCAATCATCGAAACGGTGGGGAGCGAATGGATACCGCTCTCACCTGTTATCCGCCGATGGTCCGCACGCGCAGCGCGGCCAGCCGCTCCGCGATGACCGGAACGTCGAACTGCCGGGCGCGCTGCCGGCCCGCTTCGGCCAGCGCCCGGCGCCGACCCTCGTCGCTCGCCAGCGACCGGATCGCCGCGGCCATTTCCGCTGGATTATCCGGATTGGCATAGATCGCGGCATCGCCCGCCACTTCCGGTAGCCCGCCACGCGGCGAGCATACCAACGCAGCGCCGCTGGCCAGCGCCTCCAGCGCCACCAGGCCGAACGGTTCCGGCCACCGGCTTGGCACCACCACGATCGCTGCTCGCCCCATTGCGGCCAAAACCTCCGGGTGGTCGCGATAACCCAGCATTCGCACGTTGGCGCCCTCGGCGGCGGCGCGGACCATTTGTACGAAGGCGGTATCGGGGCTATCGACGTTGAACCGATCCGCACCAATGATTTCCGCCCGCCAACCGGGCAAATGCGGCAACGCCGCCGCACTGGCGGACACAAACGCATCCGGCGCCTTGTCGGCCACCACGCGCCCGGCGAACAGGATCAGCCGTTCGCGCCGCGCTGGTGGCGGCATCTCGGTCAGGTCGAAGCAATTCGGCAGCACCACCGGGTCCTTCGCCGGCGACGCCACGCCATCCAGCACACGCTGGCGGAGGTATTCCGAAGATGTGATGACCCCGGCCAGCCGGCGCAACATCTCCCCCCGCTCCGCCGCCGAGGCCGCGTCGCGCATTCCCTGCGGGTCGTTGTTCAGAATGAGCGTCACCGGGATGTTGGGCAACCGGGCCGCGAGAACCAGCGCGATCTCGGGGCGGTTGTGGACCTCCACGATCGCCGGATCGAATTTTTTCAGCACACCAGCAACCGCGGCGGCATACCGGACATTGGTGTTGCCCAGCGGCCAGAACGCAGGCGATACGGGAATGAAATCGATCCCCGGAAACACCGGCCCTTCCTGCTTACCGCCGAAAATAACAGTCTCGAAGCCGGGGGTTTGCACCAGCCGGCGTGCCAGGAGACCAATCGCGCCGGTGCGGCCGGGGCCGAAACCCTCGCGCGGAGGCAGGATGACAGCGGCCTTGAGGGAGGTTGGGTGCATGGGTGCCGGCATATACATGGCACCCGTTCATTGCACCAACAGGGTAAATGGTCTTTGTCGGTCCCATATAACCTCGCGCCGCAAGCAGGAGACCATCCATGGGTATCGCAATCACCGTCGTCGTCCTGGTCATCCTCGCGATCATCGCGCGTTCCATCCGGATCGCGTCGGAGTGGCAACGTGGCGTCATCCTGCGACTTGGGCGATTCAGCCATGTCGCCGGCCCGGGCATCTATCTGGTGTTCCCGATCATCGACGCCGTCGCGCAAGTTGTGGACCTTCGCATCCAGACCACGACGATCACTGCCGAACAAGCATTGACCCGCGATACCGTCGCGGTCGGGGTCGATGCGATCGTATTTTGGAAGGTCGAAAATGCCGAGACCGCCGCCATTCGGATCGCCAACTACCGCGAGGCGATCGAACGCGTCGCCCAGACCAGCCTGCGCGAGATGATCGGCGCCACCGACCTTTCGAAGCTGCTGTCCGACCGGAAAACCGCCGACGAGCAGCTTCGTCTGACCATCACCTCCAAAACCAGTTCCTGGGGCGTGACCGCGAGCAGCGTGGAAATCAAGGATGTGTCCATCCCGCGCGAACTGCAGGACGCCATGAGCCGTCAGGCCCAGGCCGAACGAGAAAAGGACGCCAGGGTGACGCTGGCATCGGCGGAGAAAGCCATCGCCGAACAGATCCTGGAAGCCGCGAAACTGTATGGCAGCGATCCGAACGCGCTGAAGCTGCGGCAGATGAACCTGTTGTACGAGATGAATAAGGAACGGGGAACGACCGTGCTGATCCCGACTGATATGGCTAATAGCTTGGGCACTGTAGTTGCCCTCGCGAAGGCAACTTCAAACGATGCAGCCTAATCTGGCGGCAAACCGGATCAATCGATCCGTTGAAGCCCAATTATGTGGCAATATTACCACAACACAGGGCTCGATGGGAAAAATGCTGCGACGCAGCAAAAAACCACTTGCATGCTGCGGATGCGAAGCCCATTCTTAGACCCGCAGACGCGCTTAGGCGCACTGCTTTCTTGGACGTTTCCTCCCTAAACTTCGGCGGTGCCAAAAGCACCGCCGTTTTTTTTCGTGCGGATGTCCAAAACCAACAATGGCCCGGGCACGCCCGAGCCATTGTCTTTAGTCAGCGCCGCCGGGTTAGAACGTGTCGTCAGACCCGCCGCTGTTGTCGGTCCACGAAGAATCACCGCCGCTACTGTCGTCGGTCCACGACGAATCCGTGCCGCCGCCCGACTGGTCCCAACTTCCGTTATCGACGTAATCCTGGTTGCCGGCCGGTGCCCCGCCCTGCCCCCACGCGCCGGTATCAACATAGCCCTGACTCGGCTCGGGCGGCGTCGCCCAGGGGCTGGCTGCCGCCCCACCAAAACCACCACCGCCAATCCCCTGGTGGGGTGAAAACAGTCCCATCAGCGCATTGCCCGCGACCATGCCGCCAGCCACGCCAGCAGCCGTCGTCAGTGCCGAACCCAGGAAGCCGGACCCGCCGCGCTGCTGGAACATGCCCTGCTGATAATTCGGCGGATACTGCGACGGCGGAGGCCCCGGCTGCTGATATTGCGGCTGTTGCTGATAGTTCGGCTGTCCGCCGCCACCCCAGCGCGGGTCGCCTTGCGGCGGCTGCTGCGGCCGGGTGCCACCCCCGCCAAACAAGCCGCTAAAGAAACCGCCGCCCTGTCTCGCATCCTGCGGTTGCGCCTGCTGTTGCTGGGCGGCCTGCTGCGCCTGCCGCAATTCCCATTCCAGGCGCTGGATGCGATTTTGCGCCTCAACCAGCGCATGCTCCTGGACAAAAGCGAGTTGGGTGATGCGATACCGCGCCTCGGGGTATTGGGCGAAGCCCTGCGCGATGAAGGCGTCGGCCTCACGGTCGATCGGCGGCAACGCCGGCTGTGTGGCAGGCACCGAACCGGCCGCGAAGCCCGAGGGCTGGCCGGCACCGCCAACGCGGGCGATGAATTTCGTGATGATGTCGCGTTCTTCGTTCGTCATCGGGATTCCCCTGAGGGTCTTTCAGCAAGACCCGGACGAGCGGAATGTGGCGCCGAACCCGCCGCGGTTCAATGGTTGCGTTGCTCGGCGTAAAATGGCCCGATCCGCCGGTCCTCGATCACCGGACACCGGTCCATCGCCACCCGCATTCCCGCCGCCCGAGCCCGGTTTGCGGCA
>DAIEHR010000303.1 GCA_027353465.1 Acetobacteraceae bacterium
CGCCAGGCCTGCTCATGCGGGGATGCGAGCAGAACACCGTCAACGTCAAAAATCGCCGCCTTCAACAGTCCCCGTCGCGCGGATCGCGGTGCAGGCAAATCACGGACGGTCATCGGCCTGCACCTCGCTATGTATCCGAGACAGTCTATCTGGCGAAATGGCGGCCTCTAAGGCTCAGCCACCACCCCGGCCCCTGCGCCGGCCCTGCCGGTCAGCCCGTCACCCGCCGCAGAAACGCCTCTGACCGGACCGCGGCCTCGTCCGCCAGCCGGTTGGGGAACAGCGTGAATCCGTGGGCGCCGCCGGGATAGATTTCCAGTTCGGTTTCGTTGCCGGCTGCAATCCAGCGTGCGTGCATGAACAGCGTATCGTCCAGCAGCGCATCCTGCGTGCCGACGCTGAACAATGCCGGGCACAGGCCCTTCAGATCGGCATACAGCGGAGAGATATCGGGCACCCGCCGGTCGGTGATCGTCGGCAGGAAGGCATTGTAGAATTGCTGCATATCGATCGTCCGCAGCACCAGCCGGCGGTCGCCGAACGCCAGTTGGCTGGGCGTCATGCTCAGATCGAACGCGCCATAGACCAGGTTCGCCCCGCGGAATCCGGTGTAGCCGTAACGATCCCGCATCCGCAGCACGGTAACCGCCGCAAGATGGCCGCCCGCCGATTCCCCGCCCACCGTCAGCAGATCCGAACCGAATTCGGTCTTGGCGTTCCGCACCAGCCACGCCGCGGCCGACTCACAATCATCCGGGCCGGCCGGATAGGGATATTCGGGCGCCAGCCGGTATTCGACGCTGACCACCGCCAGTCCGGTCGCATCGGCGATATGCTCCAGCATCGGGTCCTGCATATCAGCCCCGCCGAGCACCCAGCCGCCGCCATGGATGTGGAGGTAAACGCCGCGCGGCTGGTCCGGCGCGATCACCCGCAGCGGAATCTCGTTGCCGTCGCGCCCGGTGATCGTGATGGTCCGGGCACGCGCGGAAAACTCCGGCGCCGGAAACGGCCCCCTGCCCTGGCGGCGCCCCTGGCGGGCGTTCTCGGCGCCGACATTCCACCATTCCGGCAAGCCGGTCATCAAATTCACCAGGGCATCGTTCAACTTCGCCGTATCCTCGGCGATCGCATCCGGGTGGAACATCGCCGGGCGCAATGCGTGCTCGGTCATACACATCTCCTTGATTGCAACGGCAGCAAGCCGCTTTGCGGACTATACTGGGTCTTGCCGAATCGAAAAGCGGTGGCGCAGCGAACCGCCCAGCCGAACTCAACCCGAAGTCCAATTCGGTTGCGTTACATTACTCCGGGGGAACCTGCATGATACGCCCGATCGTGGCGATTACTTGTCTGTTGGTGGTGTCCAACATAGCTGTCGCCGACCAGACCGTTTCTGACAGCGTTCGTATCGCGCAAGGACAGAATGCGACAATCGGCCTGATCGCCTCCGGATCTGGCAGCACCGATACGCGCATCGCCGCCGATATCGCCCAGGTGCTGAATGACGGCGACAAATTGCGCATCCTGCCGATGCTCGGCCAGGGATCGGTGCAGAACATCGCGGACCTGATCTTCCTGAAAGGCGTTGATGTCGCGATCGTCCATTCCGATGTGTTGACGCAAACCATGCAGCGCGGCTCCATCCCCCGCGAAAACACCGTCCAGTACATCACCACCCTGTTCCCCGAGGAAATCCATGTGCTGGCAAGGAAAGATATCGGCAAGCTGGACGATCTGAACGGCAAGCCGGTCGGGGTCGGTGCGATCGGCAGCGGAACGGAAATCACGGCTTCCGCGTTGCTGGACATATGCCACATAACACCCGCCATTGTTCATGATCCGCAACAGCTCGCGCTGGAAAGGCTGCGCCGGGGGGAACTGGCGGCGATATTCGTGGTGGGCGGCAAACCCACCCCCCTGCTGCAAGGCATTGAAGCCGGCACCGGGCTGCATTTTCTGTCAATTCCGCTGACCGCGCGGCTGGTCGATGCCTATCTGCCGACAGAGCTGGATCACCAGCGATATCCGAACCTTGTTCCGGTCGGCCCGCCCATCGAAACCGTGGCGGTCAGTTCGATTCTCGTGACCCTCTCCAGCCCGGCCGATACCGCTCGGGCAAAACGCGTCAACCGCTTCGTGGACGCGCTGTTCGAGCGTTTTGACCAGTTCCACCAGCCCGGATTCCACCCGAAATGGCAGGAAGTGAATCTGGCCGCCCAGGTCCCGGGATTGACCCGCTATCCCGAGGCGCAGGTCATGATCAGGGGACCAGGGGATGCCAACCTTCGCACCTCGTTCGATGCCTATTTGAACCAATCTGGCCAGACTACATCGGGTATGAACAACGAACGCCGGGAAGCATTGTTCCGCGACTTCCTGCGCTGGCGGGACCAGCATTCCACGCCCTGATCCGCTTCCCAGCCGTTCTGGCGGCCTGGATATCGACTCTCCGTTCGACCCCGGCCTAGGATACCAGCCAGTAGAAAAACGCTGGGAGAGCGACCAATGAAATTCGGCATCTTTTACGAGCTGCAATGCCCCCGTCCCTGGGAAGCCGACACCGAACACCAACTGTACCAGAACGCCCTGTCGCAGGTCGAACTGGCCGATAAACTGGGCTACCATTACGCGTGGGAGGTCGAGCACCACTTTCTGGAGGAATATTCGCACTCCCCGCCACCCGAGGTGTTCCTCGCCGCCGCCAGCCAGCGCACCAAGCAGATCCGGCTGGGTCATGGCATCATCCAGTTGACCACCAACCATCCGGCCCGCGTGGCCGAAAAGGTGGCCTGCCTCGATCTCGTCAGCAATGGCCGGGTCGAATTCGGCATGGGCGAGGGCGCCTCGATCACTGAACTTGGCCCGTTCGGGCGGGTGATGGAAGACAAACAGGCGGTCTGGGAAGACGGCGTCCGCTGCGTGATGCCGATGTTCAAGGATGGTGGCTTCGAATACGACGGCCCCTACTTCAAATTCCCGCTGCGAAACGTCCTGCCCAAGCCGGTCCAGAAGCCGCATCCCCCGCTGTGGGTCGCCTGCTCCCAGCTTGAAACGATCGAGATGGCCGGCCGCTGCGGCATCGGCGCGCTGGGGTTCCAGTTCCTATCGGCGGAAATGGCGCATGCCTGGGTGCATGCTTATTACAACTCGTTCGTCCTGCGCCAACAGAAGCTGGCCGACTACCAGTCCAACTGCAACATCGCCATGGTCAGCTATTTCATGTGCGCCGAAACCGACGAAGAAGCCCGCCGCCGCGCCGACGGCGTAACCTTCTTCCAGTTCTCCCTCGCCTACTACAGCAACTCCCGCAACCGCGAACGGGCCGCACCCGGAACGGTCAGCCTGTGGGAAGAATACCTGAAGTGGAAGCAGGCCAATCCGGAACTGGCGGAAAAGGCCCTGACCGGCGGGCTGATCGGCTCCCCGGAAACCATCCGGCGTAAGCTGCGCCGGTTCGAATCATCGCATGTCGATCAGATCATCTTGCTGAACCAGGCGGGCAAGAACACCCACCCGCATATCTGCGAAAGCCTGGAACTATTCGCCAAGGAAGTCATGCCGGAGTTCACCGCGAAAGAGCCTGAGCACCAGGAGTGGAAACGCAAGGTTCTCGCTCGGGAAATCGAA
>DAIEHR010000332.1 GCA_027353465.1 Acetobacteraceae bacterium
CACGCGGTTTCATTGCTGGCGCCGGGGCGGGCACGGCATGCTGGACCTGCGCGGCGGCTTGAAGAACAGTTGCGATGTGTATTTCTACGAGGTCGCGCGTCGCACCGGCATCGACCACGTCGCGGCGATGGCCAACCGGCTGGGGCTGGGGGTGGAACTGGAACTGGATTTGCCGGGCCAGCGGCCAGGCCTGATTCCCACCCGGGAATGGCGTATCGGCCGCGGGCATGCGTGGAACATCGGCGACACCATCGTCAGTGGCATCGGCCAAGGGTTCATCCAGGTGACGCCGCTGCAACTGGCGACCTATGTCTCCCGCCTCGCCAGCGGGCGGCTGGTGCAGCCCCATCTGACGCGCAAACTGGCGGGCGTGATGCAGCCGGGTGTGGAACCCGAGGACTGGCCGCTGCTGGGAATGCCAGACAAGATGCTGCATAATGTGCGAGAGGGCATGTGGGCGGTCGTCAACGAACAGGGCGGCACCGCACCGCTGGCGAGGCTCGCCGACCCGACCGTGCAACTGGCGGGCAAGACCGGGTCCGCCCAGGTTCGCCGGGTGTCGCGCGAACTGCGAGAGAGCGGCCATTTCGACAGCGAGAAGCTGCCCTGGGAATATCGCCCGCATGCGCTGTTCGTCGCCTACGCACCCTATGACGCCCCGCGTTACGCCTTGGCCGTGGTAATCGAGCATGGCAACGCGGGCGCCGCCGCGGCCGCCCCGATGGCGCGTGAGATCATGACGGAGGTGCTGCGCCGTGATCCCGCCAACCGGACCGAGGCGCCATCGGCGCAAGTCGCGGAGGCGAAGACCTGATGGACCGGCGCTTGTGGCGGGAGCCGTCGTTCGACATCGTCGGCAAGGTGCTCCGGGTCAACTGGCTTTACGTGATACTGCTGTGCGCCCTGGCGGGGGTCGGCTACGCGACGCTCTACAGCGCCGCTGGCGGCGCGCCAGAGCCGTACGCCACCAAGCATGCGATGCGGTTCGGCATTGGTGTTATCCTGATGCTGGCGATTGGCATGGTGGATATCCGGATAATTGCCAGGCTGGCGTGGCCCGCCTGGCTGGGCGGCGTGATCCTGCTGGTGCTGGTGCTGCGGATGGGCCATATCGGTAAGGGCGCGCAACGCTGGCTGGAACTGGGTGGCCTGCAACTGCAGCCATCCGAACTGATGAAACTGGCGCTGGTATTGGCGCTGGCGTCCTGGTTCCATAATGCCTCGTGGGAGCGGATGGGCAATCCGCTGTTTCTGATTCCACCGATTATCGCGGTGCTGATTCCGGTCGGACTGATTCTGAAAGAGCCGAACCTTGGCACAGCGGCGATCACAGCGATGCTGGGCGGCGCGATTTTTTTCGCCGCCGGCGTGCGATGGTGGAAATTCCTGATGGTGCTGCTGCCGCTGCCATTTCTGGCGCAGTTCGCCTACAGCCATATTCACGACTATCAACGCGCCCGTATCGACACATTCCTGCACCCCGAGAGCGACCCGTTGGGCGCCGGCTATAATATAATCCAGTCGAAGATCGCGCTGGGGTCGGGCGGGATGTGGGGCAAGGGCTACCTGCAAGGCACTCAGGCGCACCTGGATTTTCTGCCGGAAAAGCAGACCGACTTTATCTTCACCATCATCGGCGAGGAATGGGGATTTGTCGGCGGAATCGTGGTCATCGGTCTGCTGGGGCTGATTATCCTGGGCGGTATGCTGATCGCGCTGCGCTGCCGTAACCAGTTTGGTCGTCTGGTGGCGCTTGGTATCTCGTGCAACTTCTTTCTGTATGTGTTCGTCAACATCGCGATGGTGATGGGGGCAATCCCGGTGGGCGGGGTGCCATTGCCGCTGGTCTCGCACGGCGGGTCAGCGATGCTGACGGTGATGGTCGGGTTCGGTATTCTGATGTCAGTGCACGTTCATCGCGATGTGGAGTTCACCTCGGTTCGGGATGACAGGTGATTCGCCCTGGATTGCTGGCCGCTTATCGGAACACGGTTTATCAGGCTGGGGCCGTCGCGATCCGGGTGGGACGGCGTTGTCCGGCGATGGATCAGTTACTGCTTGCACACGGGGTTCGGCAGGCGGTTTTTATCGCCGCTGACAATCCTTATTCCAGGCGAATGCCTCCAGGCTGGAACGACCGGATGCGGATCCGGTTGGCGGAAACGCTGTCGCGCCGCCCGGTTTTGCCAGCTAAAGGTCGCTGCCGCGATTGGTCCGAGGCGCATTTTCTGGTGCTTGGCGATCCCCAACCGATAATCAGGCTGGCCCGCCGCTTTCGTCAAAACGCGATCGTGATCGCTCGGTTGCGGCAACCCGCCCATCTTCTGATAACTTTATAAAAAGCCGAACGGCACTGGATTCGTCTGCTGCGACTGGAAAACGCCTCGGGAGGGCGCAGCAGCAACCGTCAGGACGGTCCGTGATTTAAGATCGATCCCGAAATCAGGCTTCCCCGGGTTTTCAGCAGTCGGAGTTTTAGTGCAGATTATAGATTATAGCGTTCGCCAGCAGGATGCCGCCGAGACGGTCCTTGGCCATCCCAGCGACCGGCAAATGTCCGCGGCGATTTATATTCATGACCTGTCGCCGGGAGGGGTGGAGCGGCAATCGCTTGTTTTGGCGCACGAACTTCAGCGGCGCGGGGTCGATATCGTTCTTGTCGTGCATCAACTTCGCGGTGAACTGTTACCTTTGCTGCCCGCCGGCATTCCGGTGGTGAATCTTCACAGTGCCCGGACCTTGCAGGATGTTTTCAGGCTCCGGCGATTCATCCTGAAAGAGCAGCCGGACGTTTTCCTCGCCAACGTGGATCACAACAATGTCGCGGCGGCGTTGGCGAAAGCATTGTCGGGAATCGAAACGAAACTGGTGATTTGCCAGCATAATCCATTGACCGCCGGCTTCCATGCCACAGTGAACTGGAAGCACCGCGTGGTGCCGTGGCTCTACCGGAGGTTATCCAACCAAATCGACCACGCGGTCGCGGTGTCAGATGGTATCGCTCATGAATTGATCCAGGCTGGCCTGCCGTCGGACAAGGTCAGCACGATCTTCAATGCGGTGATCGGCGATGATTTCCAGGAACGGGCCAGCCTGCCCATTCATCACCCGTGGCTGGTTCGCAGGGATCGGCCGGTTTTCGTAACGGCCGGACGGTTGGTGGAGATGAAGGACCATCGCACCCTGCTGCGGGCCTTCGCGATCCATTTGCGGCAAAGGCCGTCACGGTTGATGGTGCTGGGCGTCGGCCCGAAGCTGGATGAACTACGGTCCCTGGCAGCCGAACTGGGCATCGCGGAGCACGTGGCGTTCGAGGGTTTCGTGCCCAATCCGCTGCCATATATGCGCGCGGCGGATGGCTTTGTGCTGTCGTCGCGCTCCGAAGGGTTTGGCAACGTGTTGGTCGAGGCAATGGGTTGTGGGACCCCGGTCATCTCCACCGCTTGTCCGCACGGACCGGCCGATATTCTGCAGCACGGGATTTACGGGATTTTGGTTCCGCCGCGCGATCCCGAGGCACTGGCACCGGCGTTCGGACAGGTGCTGGATCAGCGTGGCCGTTGGCCGGCGGCGTTACTGCGGGAGCGGGCGGGGGCGTTCAGCTATGGCGCCTGTGCCGATGCGTATGCGGGGCTGTTGCGGAGTTTGGTTTAGCGCCTCATCCCCAGCGTTCCAGGCCTGCTGCGTGGGCGCGCCGCGCGACGTACCAGACCCATACGCATTGCGGCACCAGGGTCAGGAACGGAACCGGCGGTTTCAGCGACGAGGGCAGGGCGATGAACAGCAGGCAGCAGGCCCCGCCGAACAGCGCGAAGCCCCAGTGGATCAGCGCAACGCTGACAGCAGGCACGCCGGACCGCTGCGCCACCTGATATAAATGGCCGCGGTGAGGCCGGGTCACCGATTCGCCGGCAAGGGTTCGGCGCACCAGGGTGAACCCGACGTCGAACAACACGCCCGACAGCAACATGGGCATCAGCAGGAACGATAGCTCCACCCCGTCGAACCGGCTGGCGACTACGGCCAGCACGGCCAGCATGAAGCCGCAGAACTGGCTGCCGACATCGCCCATGAAGATGCGGGCCTTGGGGAAGTTGAACGGCAGGAACCCGGCCAGCCCCGCCGCCAGCAGCCCGGCCGAGGCATAGGCGAACCAGCCGCCATGTTGTTCGGCGATGAACACGATGAACAGGCAGGCGATCAATGACACGCCGCTGGCGAGGCCATTCAGTCCGTCGATGAAGTTCATCGCGTTGGTGGTGAACAGCATCCAGACCACGGTGGCGGCGATACCGGGCCACGCGAACGGCAGCGGCCCCAGATAGGGGATGCGGAAATCGGTCACGTAAAGCCCGCTCGCGACCGCGACCAGCGCGGCGAATATCTGGGCGCCGAGTTTGACGGTGAACGGCCAATCGAACAGGTCGTCCAGGAACGCGACGACCGCGATCGCCACCGAGGCCTCGATCACGCCGCGGAAATAGGGATCTGCCAGCCGGGCGAATTCGGCATAGCGATACAGCACCGCGATGCCGGCCAGGAAGGTAATGACGATACCCACGCCGCCACCCTTGGGCGTTGGCCGGTCGTGCATCTTGCGGGCCTCGGGCGTGTCCATCACGCGCACCGAGATCATGGTGCGCACCGTCGCGGCCGACAGCAGCATCAGCAGTGCGGCAAAGCCTAAATGGCGAAGGATAGCAAAGCTGGTCATACGGCGTTCCGGTTACTAACGGCCGGATCGTCTATCGCGTGTTGAGGCGAAGGCAAAGGGACACTTAGCTGCGACCTCGGCGTTTCCGCGGGGTCAGCGGGTGAAGCCTTCCAATTCGTCCTTCGCCCAGTCCATTGCCTGCTGGATCGTCTGGCCTGACACCAGTTTGGAAACCATCGTGGGGATCAGGCCGCGATTCCATGCCTGTACTCCGATGTCGGGCGGGCCTGACGATCCGGTTATGTAATACTCGGCATCGTGCCAGGTTCGGATGGGGTAGTTATAGACCGTGCCCTTGGGCGGCCCGACCTCCTGCCAAATTTTGAAATCGGCCATCGAGGCGTAGGGCGGGATATCGTAGCCCTCCACCGCCGTCGTCAGTGTCTCCATCTGTTCGCGCGCGCCCAGATATGCCAGCAGGTCGCGGGCCGCGGGCTTGTTCTGTGCAAACGACCACAGGCCGAAGAAATACGGCCGCATCGGCACCATCCGCCCTTTTGGCCCGCGCGGGTTGGGGAATGTCCAGCAATCCTCGGCCACCTTCGGTGCGTCACGCTTGGCGACCGCCCAGGCGGATGGCGGATTCCAGATCAGCGCGCTCTTGCCCGAAATCAGCGCCCGGTTGTTGGATGCGTCATCGTAGCTGACCGTATCGGCCGGCAGATACGGCACCATCCGCTTGGCATACTCCATGGCCGCGCGGACATTATCGGAATCGACGGTGATGGTGCCCTTCGCATCGACCAGATCGGCACCGAACGCGCCAAAGATCGCACCCCAGGTCTGGTTGGAGTCCGTGGTCGTGCCGCAGCCGAACCCAAACGGGAAGCCGGCTTTGTGACAGGCCTCCGCCGCCTTCAGAAATGTCTCATAGGTCCAGGAGGCGGAGGTCGCGGGCGTGGCCGGGTGATTGGGAAACAGCGCTTGTACGTCGATGCCGGCATATTGCTTCAGCATCTCGATGCGGGCGCAGGTCGCCAATGGCGCGGAGCCCCAGGCGACCGGCACCGCCTTCCAATGCCCGTCCGACACTCCAAGGTATTCATAGGCTCGGCCGATCTTCCCGTATTTGGCGATGAACCCGTGCATGATGTCGTCCACCGGCTCCAGCGAATCCGCGTATTCGTGGACCGACCACATATCGAATGCGTAGATGTCATGGCCGGTTTTGGCCTGCGCCTCCGCCGCCATGGTGATCATGATCTTGTTGCCAATGGCGGTCAGGAAGTCGAGTTGAACGTCAACCTTGTTCTTTTCGGCCCAGGCGCCGACGACCTGCTTCATCGCCTCATTACCGGCGGGAACCCAATGGTCCCAAAGCGCGACGCTGAGCTTCCCCGCCGCACCGGCGGAGTGAATGTTCACCAGCGGAAGCGCCGCGGTGGCGGCCGTCAGACCCAGCGCCTTCCGGCGAGTCAGGCGTGGCTTCATTATCGCGGTCTCCCGGTTCGGCTGGCATTTCGCCTGCCTTATTTTGCTTGATTGTAACTGGCCAGGTGCTGTGCCGGTTCGCCGGTCAAGATCTGAAGCATATCGCCCGGTTCAGGCCAAAACCCGAACCAAGCCCGGCGAACGCGAATATCGCGTGGCAGCAAGGCGGGACCGCCACGCGTCGTGCAATCTTCGTCAGGATCCCGGTTCCTGTATCGATGTCAGAAACGCCAGAATTTTGCTAAACTCATCTTGTGTCAGAACACCGCTCCAGTTCGGCATGCCCTTGCTGACCCGACCATGAGTGACGGTTGTCATGAACATCCGCGACATGTCATTACCGTAACGTTGTCGCAGTAGCCGCAGATTGCGTCGCTGCTCCCCCTGGAGGGCATCTGGTCCATGGCAATGGGAACAGGTTTCATTGAACAGTTTACGTCCGGCTTGGATATCCGCCGGACTGGGGGGAGGCGCTCCTGTTGTCTGTGCTTCGCCCTTCCCGGGGTGCGCCGGACTCAGCTCTCCTCTTGATGGCGCATCAGTCGGAAATCCATATTTCACCGCGAGCGCGTTGACCGAATCGCCGAGACGGTCCACCGCCTGATCCACCTGATCGCGTAGATCCGTCCTGTCGCGGGGGAACGCAATAGCCGCGCTCCATTGCATATGGTCCCCTTCGACCGGGACCACGCGGTAGGCGTCATGCATGGCGTTGTGGTTCACCCAGGCGGCGGAGGGTCCCCATATGAAGGCGGCGTCAGCTTTTCCATCGGCCAAGTCCTGCATGCCCTCCTCCGGTGAGAGCACCGTCACTGTCCGTACATCGTTGTCGCTGGCCAGGATATCCTGCGGCGGGGTGGAAAACTGGACAGCCACGCGCCGGCCCCGCAGGTCGCCGATCCCATTGACCTTCATCGTTGGCGCGGCGACCAGCGCGTATCCGAGATGAACGATGGGTTTCGAGAAGACCAGTCGCGGCCCCATAAATGAGGCCTCCGCCGGTACGCCAACAAACCCATCGCACTGTCCAGCCAACATCTTCAGGCGGATCTGTCGCTTGGTGTAATACGTTGGCACCCAGACCGGCTGAAATGGACGTCCCAAGGCCCGGGCTATTTCGCCTCCCAATTCAATATAGAAGCCTGGCGTCGCCGCATTCTCACTGCTGAACGGCAGATTATCGGGATCAGCACACAAGCGTAGCGGCGTTGTTTCGTCAGCAACGGCGGGCGGCGATACGCTGAGTCCGAAAAAGCCCAGCAAAAGACTCAGGGCGACCTGAAGCAGCCGCCCTTTGTCCGTTGAGTGACAACGCATCACTACAGCGAAAAGACGAACAGCGTTCCGCCCTCCGGCGTCGCCGCCATGATCTTTTTGCCGATTTCCCCCATGAAGGCCGGCGGGGATTCGCCACGCCCGACCAAGATCGCGACGTATTGCTTGCCATCGACCGAGTAGGTCATCGGCCCCGCCCCGACGCCACTACCGACGTTCATCTGCCAGAGCGGCTGGCCCGTCTTGGCGTTGAGCGCGTGGAAATGTCCCTGGATATCGCCAAAGAATACCAGATTGCCCGCGGTCGTCATCGTGCCACCATTCCACGGCAACGGCAGGTCCATAGTCCACGCAGGCTTCTGTGTCGCAGGATCAAGGGCCAGCAACTGGCCCAGATGATCACCATGGCCCGGATTAACCGAGAAGTCGTTCCCTAGGTAGAACGCACCACGGCGGTAATTCACCTCGGCCGCCTGCATGTCCTGGCACATGTTGTTTGTCGTCACATAGACCAGGCCGGTCCGCGGATTAAACGACATCGGCTGCCAGTTCTTGCCGCCCATCCAACTTGGGCAGATGTCGGTAGCCTTGTAGTCCACGCGCGGTCGCTTCGCGGGATCTTCGATCGGCCGCCCGTTTTCCACATCATATCCCTTGGCCCAATTCACCGGAACGAAAGGCTTCGCCGAGATCAGCTTGCCGGTCTCGCGATTGATCACAAAGAAGAATCCATCGCGGTCGGCCTTCATCAGGACTGGCGTTTTCTTGCCGTCGATTGTGATGTCGGCCAGGACGTTTTCGTTCACCCCGTCATAGTCCCAGCTTTCGGCTGGCGTCTGCTGGACTGCCCACTTGATCTTTCCAGTGTCGCCATCCAACGCGAGCGTGCTGGACGTGTACAGGTTGGTCAGCTTGCCATAGTCCGACGTGCCTGTGCTACGCACAGCAGCGTTCCAAGGGCTGGGATTGCTCGTTCCAAAGAACACCGTGTTTGTTTTGGCGTCGTAAGAGCCAACTTGCCAGGCGGCGCCGCCGCCATGCTGCCAACTGTCACCTTTCCACGTCTCATTGCCCGGCTCACCGGGACCGGGGATCGTCCAGGTTTTCCAAACCTGCTTGCCGGTTGCCAGGTCATAGGCCTGAAGAGCACCGCGCACCCCATATTCGCCACCCGCAAATCCGATGACCGCGAGGTTCTTGACAATGACCGGCGGTGAGGTAATCGCGGACCCCTGCTTGTAATCAACGACCTCCGTATTCCAGACTACCTTGCCAGTCTTCGAGTCCAGCGCGATCAAGTGGCCATCGAGCGTCCCGAACAAGATCTTTCCGTCGGCGAACGTGACACCGCGGCTATCGAGGTCACAGCAGACGAAGGGCTCGACATCCTCGGCGATGATTGGCTGATATTGCCACCGTATCTCCCCGGTACGCGCGTCGAGCGCGTACACGCCGCGAGGTCCGGAGGAGCTGGATATGTAAAGCGTGTCCCCAATCACGATCGGTGTCGCTTCGTTCGAGCGCAGCGCCCCCAGCTGGAAGGCATAAGCCAGCTTGAGCTGTCCGACGTTCTGATCGTTGATCTGCTGAAGCGGGCTGAACCGATTATTGTCGTAAGTTCGCCCGTAGGTCGGCCAATTGTTGTTATCTTTCAGCGCCTGATCGAGCGCGTCGTCCGCGACCGCGGGAACCGTGCCAAGCACACCGACCGCGACCGCGACGCCGGCAAGATATTTCACAAATCTTGAATACCGCGTCTTCATAACGCTTCCTTCCCTCATTTTTGTGGGCACAGGCCATCGGTCACCAGATTGGCTGCTGGCCGAGTGCGGGGCTGGAGAAGTTTGAAGAACAGGATGAAAAAGTCCAGGCCGTACCATCTGTCGAACTTGATTGTGAAGAGAACTGCCCTGGGCGGGTGTATGTGGAAGTGCAGTCAATACGGTATATTATCAATATTAAGGTCGGCTTTTCCCGAGGTAATAGCCCAGGTCGTCCCGCGGCCGTACGGCAGGCTTGACCGCCGCACCCCTACCTGGGCTGTTACGCTTGTTTGGAGTATTCACTCGCGGACGGCCGGGAACAGGCAACCTGGTGTTGCCCCGTTGTGGCCAAACCGAAGGAAGAACCGAGCCGTGCCCATGATCCAGGTGACCCGCAATCTGGCGATCGATGAGCGGGCGGTGGAGGAAACCTTCATCCGAGCCTCGGGCCCCGGCGGGCAGAACGTGAACAAGGTGGAGACGGCGGTGCAGTTGCGGCTGTCGCTGGACCGCGCCGAACTGCCACACGCCGTGCGGGCTCGTCTGGAAAAGTTGGCCGGTCGGCGGCTGACCCTGGATGGGGACATTTTGATCACCTGCCAGCAGCATCGCACCCAGGACCGTAACCGAGCGGAGGCGATGGCCGCGCTGATTGAGCTGATCCGTCGCGCGACGGTGGCGCCAATCCGGCGGGTTGCAACCAAGCCGAGCTATGGGTCGAAGTTGAGGCGGCTGGAAGAAAAGGCGCATCGCGGCAAGATCAAGCAAGGCCGCGGCAGCGGGATCGACCGCGATTAGGATTGTTGTCGGCAGTTTATATCTTCCGCCGGCGTCCCATGTAATGGTGAGAGTTTCCCGTCACCAGCAGGCCACGGTTGATGCCCTACCCACACGGTACCGCTCGCCCTGCTTCCCTGAGGAGCCTTGTTGCTCGCCCGGTGAAGCAGGCGATCGCATCTCAGGTGGTCGCATTGTTCAACGACCGCTCCCGGGGCGAAAAGCCGGTTCAGCGGCGCAGCGACAGTCTGTTTGGTCCGGGCGCGGTGGCGTGGCGGGTGCATGGCGATGTGACGTCCATGATGGTGGGTGGAATTGCCGGCCTGCTGCTTCAGATGCTGCATCCCTCGGTCCTGGCGGGTGTGTGGGATCACTCGAACTTCCGTTCGGACATGCAGGGACGGCTAAGGCGGACCGCTCGGTTTATCGCGCTGACCACCTACGGTGACCCGGTTGAGGCGAACGCGGCTATCGTTCGAGTGCGGGCCATCCATGCCAAAGTCACGGGAACGCTGCCGGATGGGCGAGAATACGCCGCGAAC
Organism: Acetobacteraceae bacterium; assembly: GCA_027353465.1. Classification (GTDB taxonomy): domain Bacteria; phylum Pseudomonadota; class Alphaproteobacteria; order Acetobacterales; family Acetobacteraceae; genus Rhodopila. The sequence continues at coordinate 10,503 of DAIEHR010000332.1, forward strand.
GACCCAGCGCTGCTGGCGTGGGTCCATCTGACAGAGACCACGAGCTTTCTGGACGCCTGGATGCGCTATGCCGAACCGGACATGTCGCGGGCTGACCAGGACCGCTATTTCGCCGAGATGGAGCGGGTCGCATCCGCGCTTGGTGCCGACCCGATTCCTCGCACGCGATCCGAGGCGCGGGATCTTATCAGCGCGATGCGTCCGTGCCTGGTCTCGGACGCTCGCACCCGGGAGGTCGCGCGATTGGTGCTGTCGCAGCCAGCACCAATCAGGATCGCGGAGCCGTTTCAAGCGCTGACCTTGCAGGCGGCGGCAGACCTGCTGCCAGCCTGGGCGAGACGGATGCACGGCCTGCCAGAACCGATGCTCAGTGTCCCGCTCGTGCGGGCTGGGACGCTGGGCATCGCCCGGACGCTGCGCTGGGCGTTCCGGTAGGTCCACCTACTCGGTGCGGGAAACTTCCAGCACGTGATCGGCGATCGCCATGGAGGCGGTCAGGCCGGGGCTTTCGATGCCGAATAGGTTGATCAATCCTGGAACGCCGTGGGTCTGCGGCCCCTGGACGACGAAGTCCTGGCCGGGTGCGCCTTTCGGCACGATCTTCGGCCGGATGCCAGAATAGCCGGGCTGCAGCCCGCCATCCTTCAATCCCGGCCAATACTTTCGCACCGCGGCATAAAAGCTGTCGGAGCGGGACGGGTCCACGCTGTAGTCGATGCTGTCGATCCACTCAACGTCGGGTCCGAACCGGCACTGGCCGCCCAGATCGACGGTCAGATGCACGCCCAGTCCGCCAGGGACGGGAACCGGGTAAATCAAGCGGGAGAACGGCGATTTCCCGGTTAGCGTGAAGTAGTTCCCCTTGGCGTAATACGCGGTCGGCACCCGGTCCGGGGGCATGCCGGCGATGCGTCCGGCCAAAGCCGGCGCGTGCAGTCCGGCGGAGTTCACCAACAGGAGGCAGCGCAGGGTCATCGGGTCGGTGCCCCCGACGTCGATCTCGATCCGGCGTCCGACGACACGGCCGCCCAGCATGGGGCTGAAGAATACCGGGACAGCGCCAGCGTTTTCCGCATCGCCCTGCAGTGCAACCATATAGGTGTGGCTGCCTATGATGCCGGTCGCGGGCGACAGCAGGGCGCTTGTGCAGACCAGATTCGGCTCCAGCGCGATCGCCTCGGCGGCGGTCAGCACGCGCATGCCCTCGACTCCGTTGGTTTCCGCGCGCTGCTTGATCCCGGCCAGCATGGCGTCTTCCTGCGCGCTGGTGGCGACGATCAGTTTCCCGCAATTGATGTGCGGGACGCCTTTTTCGGCGCAATAGGCATAGAGCTGGCGGCGCCCAGTGACGCAGAACCGAGCCATCAGGGAGTTGGCTGGGTAGTAGATGCCGGCGTGGATCACCTCGCTGTTGCGGGACGATGTTTCGGTGCCGATGCCCTCGGCGGCTTCCAGGATGATGACCTCACGGCCCGCCATCGCCAGCGCGCGGGCGACGGCCAGACCAACGACCCCGGCGCCTACCACGACGCAATCGACTTCCTCCACGCTTCATTCCTCCTAACGATCGGGCTCGCCAACGGGTTAGGCTGGGTGGGAACTGGAGTCTAGAGATGCTGACCCTGCGTGCGGGTAGTTCGTGTGTTGTTGTCGTCCCTGAACACGGGGCGGGTATAACCGGCTGGCTGCTGGGCGGGACGGCGTTGCTACGTCGAGCGTTGCCGCGGACCGCGATTGGCGGGGACGCGCATGCGATGGGCTGCTTTCCATTGTTGCCCTATGGGAATCGCATAGGTCGCGCGCGGTTTCGCTGGCTGGGTGCCGAGTATGCGTTGCGGCGCAATTTCGGCGACAGCCCGCATACGATTCATGGGGTTGGATGGCAGCGTGCATGGACGGTGGAGGCTGTCAGTCCGGTCGCCGTATCGCTGAGCCTGACGCATCGCCCCGATCCCTCCTGGCCGTTCGCCTTCGATGCCAGGATCGAATACCGTCTATCGGCGGAGGCCCTGACCGTCGCGATGGAACTGACCAACCGGCACGACACTGCCGCCCCAGCGGGTATCGGGGTGCATCCGTTCTTTCCAAAGGGGAACGATCCCGCGCTGCGCTTCACTGCCTCCGGCGTGTGGCAAAACGGGCCCGATGCGCTGCCGCTGCGTCACGGGGCGCTGCCGGACGGCTGGTCGCATCGTTCGGGGCGGCGTATCGCGTGCTCCCAGTTGGATAATTGCTTCACCGGCTGGGACAGAACCGCTGATATCGTTGCCGGTCCGGCGAGCTTGCGGATCGAGGCCAGTGACGCGTTCCGCAATCTGCAGGTCTTCACGCCGGACTGGGCGGATTTCTTCTGTGTGGAACCCGTTAGTCACAGTCCCGATGCGATCAACCGGCCTGACCTGCCCGCGGACCAGCAGATGGATGTGCTGGCGCCGGGTCAGACTCTCAGCGGCACCATTCGGTTGACCCCCAGGATGGCTTTGCCGGCAAATCAGTCCAGCAACGCCATCGCCGCTTCGGGTCCAGACAATATTTCCACCAAACGGACCTGATCCACCAAGTGCATCCGGCCTTTCGCCGCCCGTATGCCGATCGCTTCGGCGGCTTTGTTCAACAACTGGTCGTAGCCGCCGCCGCCACTTATGGTGCGGGCCTCGGCTTCCAGCACCCGCAGGTTACGCGCGGTGGCTTCCAGCGCGGGAATGGCCAGCGGCGCGAGATCGTTCAGCGGGGCCAGCAGTTCTTGCTGCAGCCCCGCCCCAAATCGGGCCTTGCAACTGGCATCGAGTCTTCCGCGGATGGCCTGGATATCGGCGCGCCTGCGCGGATCGGCGGCACCGGTGTCGAGTTGCCGCAGCAGGCTGCCAATCCATCCCGCCGAGGCACCGGCGTTGGCCAGGTTGCCGGAAGCAATCCTGGCCTCGGTGCCGTCGTCCTCCCGCAGTTGCCGCAGCAGACGTTCGGCGGCCTGGCCAAGCGCGGCCCGGACAGCGACGCCCGTCGCGCCGGTATGGGCTTGGGGCAGTGCGGCGGCCGACTCTGGCACGCGGGCCAGCAGCAGGACGATCATCATCGGCAATGCTGGCAGATGACAGGCGGCGGCCTTGGTCAAGATCGCGGCGATCTGGTGGCCATCGGGCGGTAGCAGCCCGTTCGCGGTTCCCACCACCATGGTTTCCAGCGCGGCAGCCTGGTCCAGCAGCGCGGCCATGCAGGCGGCCAGGGATTCATACACCCCCGGCCCAAGTTCGGTGCGATCCCATGCTTCCGGAACCCCACCCGCTGACAGAATGCGGGATGCGGCCGGCCACAGCAGGGCACCGCAGCGGGCGATGATATCCGTGTCCGCGGTGGTTCGATGCCGGATACTGGCTTCGATCGCCGCCGCATCCGGCCCCATCGCCAGGCGAACGTGTTCCGCCACCGGGCCAATCGCTGTTCTGGGAATGGAGTTCCGATCCGGACGCCATCGCGCCGCGGATACGATAAGCGGCTCCAACGGATGGAACAGCAGCCTGGCGAATCGCAACGGTCGGGGCGGGCGCAGGGCCGCCAAACGAGGACGCAGCGGCGCAATCAGCGCGTCGGCCGCACCACGGCTGGCCATCGCATCCACCGTCGCGACGATCCGCACGACGTGCGGATCCGCGGCGTCGGCGATCTCGCGGTTCAATGCGCGCAAACCCGTGCTATTGGGGGCGGACAAGCGGCTACTCGCTCATTGCGCGAAGCGCCTCATTGCGCCGAATCAGGGCGAAGGCGGCTGCGCCGCGCCGCCATTCGTCGTTTTGGCTGACTACCCTGGCCGAGGGGTCCATGACCGGGTCCGGAATCGGAATATCCGTCCACTCGCTGATCTCTCGCGGCAACACCGGCACCATCTGCGCCATTTCCAGCAACGCGGCTCGGCGGCTGGCATCGCAGTCCGTTGGATGCCACAGCAGGCAGACGCCCTCCCATCCATCCAGCAGCCAGTCGCAGCGAGCAGCCTTGGCGATGCTGTCCGTGGGGTTGGCGACCCAATGTCTTAGAAGCCCGGCAGGGTCAGCCAAAGCGGCCTGTGTGGCGGTCAGCAGCGCCGTTCCAACCCGATGAGCGACCGCCATGCTCGATATGATGCCGCGCCCAAGACCGCCGATATCGTTGGCGGGAGCGGCATCCAGCCAAAGGGCCACGCTGTCGCGGGTGCCGCCCAGTTTTCCTAAAAGGCGCCGGACACGCGTCGGACGGCCGTCCGCCATCATGCCGACCGGGGCAAATGCCTCCCCCAGTGCATCCAGGCCGGTCGCGAGATGGGCGGCGGAGCAGTGAAAGGCGGGTGCGATGGCGTGCAGCACGTTGCTAGCCCGACGGTCGAATTCCGGAGTGCGCTCTGGCGCAACCGGGCCGGAGTAGCCGTCCGGATTGACCTGTTGCAGCAGCGCCGTGAGCAACTGGAAATGATGGCGCAGTCCCAGCCTGCGATCGGCTTCGATCGTCCGCGCGGCGGCAGTAGTGGCTTCGGTGCCGGCGTACCCCTGAAGGGCGACCGCAAGCGCGGCTTCCCGTATGCTGCATGGGTCAATTCGGGTCAGCCCGATCAGCCGCCGGAACAGCATCGTGTCGTGAACCGTGGGGCTGCACAGCGCGCGAACGCCCGGCCATTGCACGATGTAAACACCCCGGCCGCCCGAGGGATTGGGAATGACCAGTTCCGGTGCGTTCTTTGAACCCAAGCGCACCCGAGCGCCCGCCAGCAGGGGGGTGGTGAACGGCATCGCAACCCCCCGGCTTTGGAACGTCGCCGGATGGTGGAACTCGGTCAGCGGAAGGGCAATGGTCTGCACACTTCGATAGTGCACCCGAAAGATTAACCAAAGGTTAGCGGCTTGGGCCGATTTTCCGGCTTTCTGGTCTGGTTTACCTATTTACCCCGAAATACCGGCTTCTGCTTGGCCAGGAACGACCGACAGGCGTTTTGAAAGTCTTCGGTCTTGGTGAAATCGCTGGTGGCGGCTTCTTCCGCGCGCGTGATCGGCAGATTCCCGCGCAGACGGCGGATCGCGGCTTTGTGGTAGCGCGCGGATAATGGGGCGCCCTCGGCGATGCGGCGGGCGAGGGCCAGTGCCTCGGTTTCGACTTGGTTGTCAGCGACCAGGCGCGACAGCAGGCCTTTTTCGTATGCTTCGCGGCCGGTGAAAATGCGGCCCTCGATCAGCATCTCCGACGCGACGCCGGAGCCGGCCAGGGTGATGATCGGATCGATCTCGGCATAAGGGTACCAAACGCCCAGATTTCGCGCGGTGATGCCCATCCGCATGCCTTCGCCGCCGACCCGGAAGTCGCACATCGTGGCGATGCCGGCGCCGCCGCCCAGGCAGAATCCCATGATCATCGCCACCACCGGATGCTGGCACAGGCGGATG
>DAIEHR010000344.1 GCA_027353465.1 Acetobacteraceae bacterium
TTTCGAGGGTGAAGGGAGGGAGCGGAGGGCGGGGGGCTGTCATCGCCTTATGCTCCGGTGATCGAATGCCCGGTCATCTCCGCCGGTTGCGGGATCCCCAGCAGCGCGAGCAGCGTCGGGGCGAGGTCCGCCAGACGGCCTTCGTGCAGCGCGTTGGCGCCGCTGCCCATCAGCACGACGGGCACCGGGTTTGTGGTGTGTGCCGTGTGCGGGCCGCCGGTTTCGGGGTCTTTCATCAGCTCGCAGTTGCCGTGGTCGGCTGTCACCAACAGCGCACCGCCCTGGCGCTTGATAGCAGCGGCGATGCGGCCCAGGCCGGTATCCACGGTCTCCACCGCTTTGATCGCGGCGGACAGCACGCCGGTGTGGCCGACCATGTCGGGGTTGGCGAAATTCAGCACGATCAGGTCGTATTTGCCGGAATCGATCGCCGCGACCGCCTTGTCGGTCAGTTCGGGGGCGGACATTTCGGGTTGCAGGTCGTAGGTGGCGACCTTGGGGGAGGGCACCATGAGCCGATCCTCGCCAGGATAGGCGATTTCCCGGCCGCCGTTCAGGAAGTAGGTGACGTGCGGATACTTCTCGGTTTCCGCCATCCGAAGCTGGGTCTTGCCGGCCTTGGAGACGACCTCGCCAAGGATGTTCTCCAGGTGATCCGGCGCGAACAGCACGCCCAGGAACGGCGCCAGTGCGTCGGAGTAACGAGTCATCCCCACAGCCGCGGCGAACTTCAGCACGCGCTTGCGCGGGAAGCCGTCGAACGCCGGGTCCAGCAGCGCGGCCAGGATTTCCCGCACCCGGTCGGCTCGGAAATTGAAGCACAGGATGGCGTCGCCGTCCTTCATCCCGGCGTAGTCGCCGATGACCGTGGCGGGGACGAATTCATCGAACTTGCCGGCGGCGTAGGCGGCGTCGATCGCGGCTTCGGGTGAGTCCGCGTGGATGCCGTCGGCCTCGGCGATGGCGTTGTAGGCCTGGGAGACACGCTCCCACCGTTTGTCGCGGTCCATGGCGAAGTAACGACCGATCACAGTGGCGACCGGAACGCCGTCTGGCAGTGCGGCTTGCAGGCGCTTGAGGTCCTCGCCGGCGGATTGCGGGGGCGTGTCGCGGCCGTCGGTGATGGCATGCACGGCGGTCTTGATGCCGGCCTTGTGAAGGTAGCCGGCGATGGCCGCGCCGTGGTCCTGGTGCGAATGGACGCCGCCGGGCGAGACGAGGCCGATCAAGTGACAGGTGCCGCCGGTCTTTTTGAGTGCATCGACCAGTTCGACGAAGGCCGGCATCTGGGCGATGCTGCCGTCTTGCACGGCATCGCCGATGCGCACCAGTTCCTGCTTCACCACGCGGCCGGCGCCGATGTTCAGATGCCCGACCTCGGAATTGCCCATCTGGCCGTCCGGCAGGCCGACATCGCGGCCGGAGGTGTGCAGGAAGGCGTGCGGGCAGGTCTCCCACAGGCCGGTGAAGGTTGGGGTTTTGGCTAAGCGAACCGCGTTATCGGCATTCACCTCTCGCCAGCCGAAGCCGTCGAGGATCACCAGCATTACCGGTCGCGTTGCCATGGGCGGTTGTCCTTATGTTTACCCGGGTCCGGGCGCCTGCGTAGCGCCCGGGGTTCCCCGGGGCAAGCCGGGGTTACTTCACGCCCAGCGCCGCCAGTCCGGCCTTTGCCGTCACCGCGTCTTGGGTAAAGATGCCGCCGCTGGCGCCGATCGCGCCGACCAGCTTGCCGTCGATCACGATCGGAAAGCCGCCCTCGCTGGCAACGCCGCCGTTCAACCCGACCAGGCCGAGCATGTTCGGGGAACCGCCGTTGGCGGCGGCCTGGAACACGCCGGACGGGCGGCGGAACAGCGCCGCAGTACGTGCCTTGGCTTGAGAGATCGGGATCGATGCGTATTGCGTGCCATCCATCGTTGCGTGGGCGACCAGATTGCCGGCGGGATCCACCACCGTGATCGACATTTTCCAGTTGTGTTTCCTGGCTTCCGCCGCCGCGGCCGCGATCGCCTTGTTCGCTGTATCCAATCCGATCGGCGTGCCATAAGGAATGTCGAACGGCATGGCTTCCGGCACGGTCGCCGGAGTTTGTGCGTGGGCCAAAGGCACGGCGACGGCAAGAGCGGCGATGAGTGTCGCGGCGAAGCGCATTGTGCAAATCCCCCTGTAATACCAGCCGCTTCTGCGGCGGTTCATGGTGTGGTACTGCCGAAATGGTTTCCCGGCAATACGGCCCGAAACTTGACCGTTTCTTCTCATGGGCTTCCCATACCGATCAGGAAGACGCAACCAGGAGTGGTCCAATGCATGATACGGTGATCCGAGGCGGCACGATCGTCGATGGGACTGGCCAGCCAGCCTATACCGGCGACGTGGCGATGGATGGCGACAAAATCGCGCAGGTCGGCGGCAAGGCTGGCCCCGGCAAGCGGGAGATCGACGCTGACGGCCTGCTGGTGACGCCGGGCTGGGTCGATGTCCATACCCATTACGACGGCCAGGCGACCTGGGACCCGGTCCTGGCGCCGTCCTCCTGGCACGGGGTGACCACGATCCTGTTCGGCAATTGCGGCGTGGGATTCGCACCGGTACGGAACGAGGATCACTCCGCGCTGATCGGCATGATGGAGTCGATCGAGGAAATTCCCGGTATCACCCTCGCTGACGGGCTGAAATGGAACTGGGAGACCTTCCCGCAATACCTGGATGCGCTGGATCATCTTCCCCGCGCGATCGATATCGCCGCCCAGATCCCTCATCACCCGCTGCGGGTTTATGTGATGGGTGAGCGAGCGATCAGGCGAGAGGCAGCAACCGGCGACGATATCGCGGCGATGCGCGATGCGGTGCGGGCCGGGCTGGAAGCGGGCGCGTTCGGGTTCACGACGTCGCGGACCAACTCCCACAAGACACCGACGGGTGAGATGGTGCCGGGCCGGTATTCAGAGGTGGACGAGCTGCTTGGCATCGGTTCGGCGTTCAAGGGGCTGAAGCACGGCGCGTTCGGGGTCAACAGCGACTTCGACGATGAAACCGAAGAGCTGAAGTGGATGACCAAGCTGGGCCAGGACACCGGGCGGCCGGTGTGGTTCCTGCTGACCGACCGGCCCACCGACACGGTGCGCTGGCGGCGCCTGATGGATGGGGTTCACAAGGCTCGGTCGCAGGGCGCGATGGTTACCGCGCAGATCGCCGGCCGGCCGGTAGGTGTGATGCTGGGGATTGATACTGCATTGAACCCGTTCTCAATCCGTCCCAGCTACCAGGCGCTGCTCCAGTTGCCGGTAGCGGAGCGCATCAACCGTATGCAAGATCCGGCGATGCGGGCGCAGATCCTATCCGAGGCACCGTCGCCGCAACTGTTGAACCGGTTGTCCCAGTTCCGCCAGCATATCGTGACCCGCTGGAATCGCATGTTCCCGATGGCCGATCCGCCGAACTATGAGCCGG
>DAIEHR010000361.1 GCA_027353465.1 Acetobacteraceae bacterium
GCATACACTTCGGCAAGCGCGCGCAGGATGGAATTCGATCCGAAGGCAAGATCGACGCGTGTGGCGGTCCATTTTATCGTGCCCGTCGCGCGGTCGCGGCCTTCGAACAGATGTCCAGCGTCCGCGGCCGGGGACCACGCGGTGCCCATATCGACCAGGGCGACGAAGAAGTCGTTACTGAGCGTACCCGGGCGGCTGGTGAAGACGCCGTGCGGCGACTGGCCATGGTTCGCGCCAAGCACCCGCAAACCACCGACAAGAACCGTCATTTCCGGCGCGGTCAGTGTCAGGAGTTGCGCCCGGTCGATCAGCAGGGCCTCCGGAGAGGCGGTGACGGTGCCGGCGCGATAATTGCGGAAGCCGTCGGCAGCCGGTTCCAGAACGGCGAAGGATTCAACGTCGGTCTGTTCTTGCGTGGCATCGGTCCGGCCGGGGGAGAATGGAACCACGACACTGTGTCCGGCCTGTTTCGCGGCGGCTTCGATGGCTGTGCCGCCAGCAAGGACGATCAGGTCCGCAAGCGAGACTTTCTTCGCGTCCGACGCGGCGTTGAACGTCGTTTGGATGGATTCCAGGGCCGCGAGCACCTTCGCCAACCGATCCGGCTGGTTGACCTCCCAGTTTTTCTGCGGGGCAAGGCGGATGCGCGCGCCATTGGCACCGCCGCGCTTGTCGGAACCGCGGAACGTCGCCGCGGAAGCCCAGGCGGTGGATACAAGGTCCGCGACCGACAGGCCCGAAGCGTTGATCGCTGCCTTCAGAGTCGCGATATCCCGGGCGTCGATCAACGCATGGTTGATTGCGGGAACCGGATCCTGCCAGATCAGCACTTCGGCCGGAACATCCGGACCTAGATAGCGCGACCGCGGCCCCATGTCGCGGTGCGTCAGCTTGAACCAGGCGCGGGCGAACGCGTCGGCGAACTGGTCCGGATTCCGATGGAAATTCCGGGAAATCGGCTCGTAGATCGGGTCGAAGCGCAGCGCGAGGTCTGCCGTCGTCATCATCGGCGCGTGTTTTTTGGATGGATTGTGCGCATCGGGGATCATATCCTTTTCCGCGACGTTCATGGCGCGCCACTGGTGCGCGCCAGCGGGGCTTTTCACCAGTTCCCACTCATAGCCGAACAGCGTATCGAAATAGCCATTGTCCCACTGCGTCGGGTTGGGCTTCCAGGCGCCTTCGATGCCGCTGGTGATCGCGTCTTCGCCGTTGCCGCTTTTGTATTTGCTGATCCAGCCCAAACCCATGGCCTCGATCGCGGCGCCTTCGGGTGCGGGGCCGAGCAGAGCGGCGTCACCCGCGCCGTGGGCCTTGCCGAAGGTGTGGCCGCCGGCAACGAGCGCGACCGTTTCTTCGTCGTTCATCGCCATGCGGGCGAAGGTCTCGCGAATATCGCGGCCGGAGGCGACCGGGTCGGGGATGCCGTTCGGGCCTTCCGGATTGACGTAGATGAGACCCATCTGCACGGCAGCCAGCGGGTTATCGAGTTGCCGGTCTCCGGTGTAGCGCTTGTCGCCGAGCCAGGTGTCTTCGCTGCCCCAGTCGATGTCGATGTCCGGCTGCCACACGTCTGCCCGGCCGCCGCCGAAGCCGAATGTCTTTAATCCCATCGATTCCAGCGCGCAGTTGCCCGCCAGGATCATCAGATCCGCCCAGGATATCTTGCTGCCATACTTCTTCTTGATCGGCCACAGCAGGCGGCGTGCCTTGTCGAGATTGCCGTTATCCGGCCAACTGTTGAGCGGGGCGAAGCGCTGCGTGCCGTGACCGGCGCCGCCGCGCCCATCGGCGATGCGGTAGGTTCCCGCGCTGTGCCACGCCATGCGGATGAAGAGCGGGCCGTAGTGGCCCCAGTCAGCGGGCCACCAGTCTTGCGAGGCCGTCATCAGGGTGTGAAGGTCGGCCTTCACTGCCTTGAGGTCGAGCTTCTTAAATTCCTCGGCGTAATCGAACGCCGCGCCCATGGGATTGGAAAGAGCCGGGTTTTGATGCAGGATATCCAGGTTCAGCTGGTTCGGCCACCAGTCGCGGTTCGTGCGTCCGGCGAACGTCGCCGCGGATGCGCCTGCGTGCATCACCGGGCATTTGCCCCCTGTATTCGTATCGTTCCCGTCCATGTTCGAGCCTCCTGCTTTCGAACGACCATCGTTCAATCCGCCCGAACTATGCCGCCCAGTCATTCATCGATCAAATCAATTATTTCGAATTTATTCATTGAAAAAAACGATGAAAACCTGAACACGGCCGTTACCTCTGTGAATTTCGCGCGCTAGCCGGCCGGTTGGTGCTGGCCAGACTGGCCGCTGTTGCGAGTTGCTGCGTGCGGGCGATGACGGTCTTCGTGTCGCGGCGAAGCGGAATTCGCGTGGCGCCGAGCCTCGCCAAAGTGGTGGAACGCGGCTATTAGGCGGATAAAGAGGAAGCATTCATGCCAGATCGCCAGCCATTTCCGCCCGATTTTCTCGATTCCGTTCGCGCCATTGTCGGCGACCGGGGGCTGCTGACCGAACCGTCTTCCGTGGCACCGTATCTGGAGGACTGGCGTCGGCTCTATAAGGGCCGCAGCCAGGCCGTCATTCGTCCGTCCACCACCGAGGAACTCGCGGCGGTTGTGCGGTTGTGCGCCCAGTCGCGGACGCCGATTGTCCCGCAGGGCGGCAACACCTCCATGGTTGGAGGGGCGGTGCCGAATGAAGATGGTTCCGAGGTGGTCATTTCTACTTCGCGGTTACTTCGCATACGCGATCTGGACGAAGTCGATATGACCCTGACGATCGAGGCGGGTGTCACCTTGAAAGCGGCGCAAATGGTCGCCGCGGAACGAGGCTGCCTGTTGCCGCTGTCGATTTCCTCCGAGGGCAGTGCCCAGATCGGCGGAGTGCTGGCCGTCAATGCGGGCGGCAATAACACCGTTCGCTACGGCAACGCGCGCGATCTGGTGTTGGGACTGGAAGTCGTGCTGCCCGATGGCAGCATTTGGAACGGTTTGCGACGGCTGCGTAAGGATAATACCGGGTACTGCCTGCGCCAGTTGTTTGTTGGGGCGGAGGGCACGCTGGGTATCATAACCGCTGCCGTGCTGAAGCTTGTCCCGCAGCCTAATGAGGTCGCCGTTGCATTATGCGCGGTCGGCTCGCCCGAAGCCGCGATCTCTTTATTCACACGGTTTCAAAAGAGCGATGCGTCTTCGCTGAACGCATTCGAACTGATGACGGGATTGGGGATATCCTTTGTGCTAAAACACATTCCCGACACCCTGATGCCGGTGGAAACACCAAGCCTCTACTATGTTTTGGTCGAATTGACGACGACCCGGCCCGAGGCTGGGTTGCGGTCGCTTCTGGAGAAGACGCTGGAGCATGCGATGGAGGACGGCATCGTGACAGATGCTGTGATTGCCGAATCCGATGCGCAGCGAGCGGCGATCTGGAAGTTGCGAGAGGAACATTCCGAAGCGCAGAAGCGCGAGGGCGCCAGCGTGAAGAATGACGTTTCGGTACCGATTTCAAAAATCCCGGCCTTTATTCATGCGGCAACGTTAGCGTGCGAGGCATTAGTGCCGGGAATCCGGGTTGTTCCCTTTGGGCATATCGGTGATGGGAATATTCATTTCAATCTCGAACAGCCAGTGGACTGTGAGAGCGGGTGGTTCCTCGCCCAGGGCGAGGCTGTCATGGACACCGTCAATGAGGTTGTCCGTCGATACGACGGCAGTTTTTCCGCTGAACATGGAATTGGCCGGCTGAAATCCCACATGCTGCTGGATTGGCGGGGCGGAGCCGAGCTTGCGTTGATGAGACAGATCAAGTCGGCGATCGATCCATCTGGAATTATGAATCCAGGAAAGGTTTTTCCTTAGCGTCAATGGCAGCCATAGGAGCCGCTGGGCAGTAAATGAGCCGCCTGGCGGAAGCTCACCGGCCTTCATCGCCGCATATCCGTCGCGTTAGGAGTGCGGAAATGCGTGGGGCGCGTGGTTCCGCGGCAGCGATGCGCCATGCGGCGGATCTTCGCCTCGCCGACTCGCTTTCCCCGTCTGGCCCCGGAGGGCCTGCCCATGCGATCTATCTTTCGGCTTACAGTAAAGGCAGATGCGGCGGCCATGGCCTGGCGCCGGCTGACAGGACCCATTGAAGACGATCACTTTTTCCGCCGACGATTTCGGACTGACAGACGCTGTTAACGAGGGCATCGAGCGTGCCCATCGCGAAGGCGCCCTGCAGGCCACGAGCCTGATGGTCGGCGCGCCGGCCGCGGCCGATGCGGTCCGGATTGCTCGGGCAAACCCGGCCCTGCGGGTCGGATTGCATCTTGTCGTGATTGAGGGACCGGCCGTGCTGCCGCCCTCTGCCATTCCGGATTTGGTCGATGCGGCCGGGCAGTTCCCGTCCGATCAGCTCAAGCTGGGGATCGATTACTTCTTCTGTCCCCGTATACGCCGGCAATTGCGGGCGGAGATACACGCCCAGTTCGCCGCATTTGCCGCGACCGGGCTGACTCTGGACCATGCTAACGCCCATAAACATATGCATCTGCATCCGACTGTAGGCGCGATGATGTTGGACGTGGGGCGGGCCTTTGGACTGCGCCGTGTCCGCGTTCCGGCGGAACCGCCAGCCGTCATCCAGCGGTGCGGCACCCCTATCGGCCTCGGTGACCGGATGTTGTATCACTGGTGCGGCCTGCTGCGCCGTCAGGCTAGACTTGCGGGTGTGGCAACGAACGATCACTGCTTCGGTCTTGCCTGGAGCGGCCATATGACCACCGCCCGCGTGCAGCGCCTGCTGTCGAACCTGCCGGAGGGGGACAGCGAGATCTATTTCCACCCCGCCGCCAGGCGGGATGCCGTGCTGGACCGCCTGATGCCCTCATACGAACATGAGGCGGAACTGGCCGCCCTGCTGGAAGCCGGGGCTAGGACGGTGACGATGACAGGTTCGGGCTAGCCACTGGGTCCGGCTTCCGGCGGGGCGCTGCCCGAGGCGCATCTTCCGGCGTAACCCCGAACCGCACCATATACGGGCGAAACCGTGCTCGTTCCTCCGCTTCGTCCAGGCCGTGATCCTCGAACCGGTAGGAATGGGAGCCGTAGCCGCCCTTGGGCTTGGCCGCGACGTAGCGTTCGATTTCCCGAGCGGATTGGGCGGGCAATGTCATGCCGAAATGCCGATAGACGGTTTCCACCGTGGTGACCGGGTCGGTGATAAGGTCCAGGTGGTGAACATGGCAGACCGGTTCGGACAGGCCAGCGTCATCGCCAACAGCCATCATACGTTTGGTGCCGTCTAGCCACCGGCGGCTTTCATGCGGGCCCAAGCTCTTGGGATCCAGGACGCGGGTGAACGGGCGGCGCAGCACCTCGGTCAGTTGGGCCTGGGACAGCAGGACCTTTACCGGATCGCGATGGACGAAAATCATGCGCGCATCCGGATAGACCGCCTTGATTGCCTCCAGCGCGAAGATGTGTTCCGGGCATTTCAGCACCCAGCGCCGTTCCAGGCCGTCCTGATGCTGCAGGTATTGCAGGAAGCGCTTGTGGAAGCGATAGGCCGGCAGGTGCCGAACAACATCCGCATCCATCCAGGCCCGGTACGACGGGATGTTATAGTTCGTATCAAAACGAAGGCTGCGGAATACATGGGCGGTAATCTCGCTGCATTCCTGCGGCGATCTGGCATCCAGCGGATGCAGGGCACGAAACTCCGGAGCCAAATATTCGAACGCCCTCAACTGCCGATCGACCCGGGCGATTCGTTGGCTTCTGGTTCCGGCGGCGGGAGAGGGGAAGATGGTCTCCCAGACAGCGGGTGCCCGGTTCACCTGATCGGCCAGCATCAACCGGTGCAGAAATGTGGTTCCACTGCGCGGCAGCCCGGTTATGAAGATGGGCTGCTTGACAACAAGGCCAGCGATTTGCGGTTGAGCCGCCGTGGCCGCCTGGATGGCCAGCAGGTTCGACAGGAAACGGACAATATCCCAACGCGTGGCGCTGCGTCCCACCAGGCTAAGCGCGGATTCGGACGAACACGATTGCAGCAGGCGGATCAGCGGACCAAGGAACGAAGTGTCGCCGAAATCCAGCAGGCCCGTCTGACGCCGCGCGATTCGGATCAGCTCATCGGGCTCGATGGGGCCATCCAGGCCACCAAACCACCCGGCGACGACGTCCGAGAGGCGCAAAGCCTGCGTGATTATGCTCAATGTCAAATCTCCAGTCCGCATAGTCTATTTTTTCGGCGACACACTGAAATTAGGATATGCCGGTTCCCAAAGAGGACACAAACCCGTGACACAATGCGGAATCGTAAGAAACTTATCGATAGCAGCTTGCCTCTCTATCTGGATGATGTCGGCCGCGCGCCTAACATGAGAGGCGGGTTTATTCTCAGGTTAGAGGGGTCAATGTGAATGCCGGAGGGTCAGTTAGGTCGTCGGACGCTGTTCGCGGCCGCCTGTACGATATGGATGGGTTGGCGTGCGCCCGTTTCCGCCGCGGAGGAGCCGGCGGCGATCGCGCCCGTGCGCGATCTGATAGCCGGCTTGATCGTTGTGATGAAGGCCGGGACGGCCGTGCCGTTCGAGCAGCGATTCACCCTTTTGGCACCCGTTGTCGATCGAACCTTCGATTTAGGCGTGATCTTGCAGGAGTCGATCGGTCCGGCATGGGAGACGTTGCCGGCGGATCAGCAGAAGATGCTGACGGACGCGTTTCGCCGATATACGATAGCGTCCTACGTGAACAGTTTCGACGCCTTCAACGGGCAGCGTTTCGATATTGCTCCTACGACGCGGACTGTCGGCAACCAGCAGATCGTCCAGACCAAGATCATTCCGCCGAAGGGGGAGGGTCATGAACTCGACTACGTCATGCGGCAAACCGGGGACGGATGGCGCGTGGTGGACGTGCTGGCAGACGGCGCGATCAGCCGGGTTGCGGTGCAGCGGTCTGACTTCCGTCGGTTGATGGCCAGCGGTGGGGCCGCGGCGCTGGCTGAAAGCCTGCGCGCCAAGTCCGCGGCGCTGTCTGACGGGATGAGTTGAGGGCCAGAATTGCGCTTTCAGGCTGAGGCCGTGACAACGGCCTGACCTGCCCATCCTCCATAGGACAAAATGATGTACGCCTTGAACGAAACCCACGATCCGGCCTTGCGAAGCTGGGTCGGGTCCGCCAACAGCGACGACACCGACTTTCCGATCCAGAATCTGCCTTTTGCGATTTTTCGCCGCCGGGGCTCCGGCGAAGCATTTCGCGCGGGCGTCGCCATAGGCGACCAGATCGTTGGTGTCGGGGACGTGGCCGCCGCCGAATCGTTGGCGCTGGATGCGGCCGCGGCCGCCCGAGCAGCGGACGGGGAAAGCCTGAACGCGCTGATGGCAATGGGTCGGCCGGCCTGGTCGGCGTTGCGCCTGGCCCTGTCGCGCGCGCTGCGTCAGGGTTCGCCCGCCCGGGCCGTGCTGGAACCGTGTCTGGTGCCGCAGGCTGACGCCGAGTATGCGTTGCCGGCGCGCATCGGCGACTACTCGGACTTCTATATCGGCATTCATCACGCCACAGCGGTCGGGAAACTGTTTCGTCCCGATAATCCCCTGCTTCCCAACTACAAATGGGTTCCGATCGGCTATCACGGCCGCACGTCCTCTATCGTCGTTGGCGGGCACCCGGTCCGCCGCCCCGTCGGCCAGATCAAGGGCAGTACGGAAGCCCCGGTGCTGGGTCCCAGCCGCAAGCTGGACTACGAACTCGAACTCGGGCTTCTGATCGGGCCGGGCAACGCCCTGGGCGAGCCAATCCCGATCGAGACCGCCGAGGACCATTTGTTCGGCATCGGACTGTTCAACGACTGGTCGGCGCGGGACATTCAGCCTTGGGAATATCAGCCGCTGGGACCGTTCCTGGCGAAGAACTTCAGCAGTTCCCTGTCGCCTTGGGTGGTAACCGCCGAAGCCTTGGCACCGTTCCGAGCGCCGTTCGTGCGGGCAGCCGGGGAGCCGGAGCCGCTGGCGTATCTGGACTCCGCCGAAAACCGGGATCGGGGCGCGTTCGATATTCAACTGGAGGCCTGGCTGCGGACCGAAGCGATGCGCACCGCCGATCGGCCCGCCGTGTGTCTCTCGCGGGGCAATGCACGCGACGCGGCGTTCTGGACCCCAGCGCAACTGATTGCCCATCATACGGTGGGCGGCTGTAATTTGCGTCCCGGCGATCTGCTGGGCTCCGGCACCCTGTCGGGCCGGCGGCCGGAGGAGGCCGGTTCGTTGCTGGAGCTTTCGCAAGGCGGCACGCGGCCGATCACGCTGCCGAATGGTGAGACCCGCGGCTTTCTGGAAGACGGCGATACCCTGACCTTACGGGCATGGTGCCAGCGGGAGGGCGCTCGGCGTATCGGCTTCGGGGAGTGTTCGGGCACGATAATTGCCGCCAGGTCTGTCGCGTAGCACCGTCGGCCCCGGTGTCCCGGAGGGATCGCCCGGACATCGGTGATAACGTCGCGTTATACCGTCGCAACAGGGGTCGCGGGCGACCCGACCGCCCCCGGCAGTCGCAGCGGCGGGGCGGTCAGTAGGAACCGGTTGCGGCCATTCGCGCGCAGCCAATCCGCGAGTTCGGTCAGGTACCACATCTCCCCGAGGTAGCACCCCAGCTTGAACAGGCAATGGGCGTGCAATGGCAGCATGGCGCAGTGATCGTCGGCGCAGGGGCGGGCAGGGCTGGCCTCCACCGCATAATTGTCGGCCAGCAAGGCCACGGCCCCGCTGTCGGTCACCCATTGCTGCAACCGGTCGTCGCGGCCGTCGAAGGCCGACGTGGTGGAGAACAGCACCTTGGGGTCGGGCTGCTTCTTCATGTCCAGCAGCAACTGGGCAAAGCCGGTGCGGATGCAGACGAAGTCCCCCGGTTCCACAACGACCTTATCCTTGTCCAGGACCATCATCAGGTCCTCGTAACCGACGATCTTGCCGGACCGGCCGAAATGCGCTTCCAGGTCAATCATCACCGCGCGCCCTTGCACGCACGACACCGCCATGTTCTCGACCCCTAGCTTGCGGGCGCCGGAGGCTTCTCCGGTCGGGGTCTGATTGCCCTGCATGTCATAGCGAACCGGGCCGATGATGTCGGTGCCGGCGCGATAGCCGTTGTAGAACACATCCTCGGGGATGCCGTCGCCGTCGGCGTCGAACATCTGCCCGACATGCGACAGGCTGTCCCATTGGGTGGAGTATTGCAGCGTCAGCAGCACTTGATCGTCGCAGACGATGTCCAGCGCCGTTGGATCGTCGCAGCGCAGCGGATAGTTCATGTTCGGCCGGCCGTTCCGCTCCGTGGGCTTCAGCACCGGCGGATGGCGGCGGGGGTTGATGATGTTACCGCCGGGATAATCCAGCGGCAGGGACAGGCAGAAGGTTTTGCCGACCTTCACTTCCTGTATGCCTTGCAGGACCTTTTCGGGCGTGACCAGGTTGAGCCGCCCGAGTTGGTCGTCGGGTCCGAAATCGCCCCAGGTCGAGCCCTGCGGGCGGCGTTTCCAGCGTGGATTGGTCATATCAGGCAGCCATCTGTTGAACGGTGACGCTGTCGCCAGCAACGGTGGTGCGGCGCATATCGCGCACCTTGGTTTCATCGAAGCGGCGGACACGGTGCATCGTGGTGCGGTTATCCCACATCACCAGGTCATACTGCTTCCACTTGTGGGAATAGGTAAACCGGGACTGAACGGCGTGTTCCGTCAGGTCGCGGATGAAAGCGCGCGCTTCTGGCATCGGCCAGCCGATGATCGTGCCGATATGGGACGACAGATACAGCGACTTCCGCCCGGTCACCGGATGGGTTCGCACCAGGCGTTGCCGCACCGGTTTGAACATCTGCTTTTCTTCATCCGACAGTTCGGTAAAGCCCAGCGTGCCCCGGGAGTAGATCAGGGAGTGCTCGCAGACCAAATCTTCGATTTCCGCCTTGGTCTTGTCATCCAGCGCGTCATAGGCGGCGCGCATGTCAGCAAACTCGGTATTCCCGCCGGTATCGACCACAATCCGCCCCGACAGCAG
>DAIEHR010000379.1 GCA_027353465.1 Acetobacteraceae bacterium
CCGTGCTGGACGATCAGTTGTCCGCACTCGACCGGGACTCGCGTCGCTTCGGCACCCAAGGACAGGCACGGGATTTCGCCCTGCTGGTCGATGGATTGTCAGCGGAGCGGGAGCAGGGGATCACCATCGACGTCGCCTATCGCTATTTCTCGACCCGGCGGCGGTCGTTCATCGTGGCCGACACGCCCGGGCATGAACAATATACCCGCAACATGGCGACTGGGGCTTCGACGGCGGAACTCGCGATCATCCTGATCGACGCCCGCAAGGGCGTGCTGCCGCAGACCCGCCGTCATTCTTATATCGTCTCGATGTTGGGCGTTCGGAACGTCGTTCTGGCGGTCAACAAGATGGACCTCGTTGGCTACTCCGCCGAGGTGTACCAGCGCATCGTTGTGGACTACAGCGACGCGGCCACGTCGCTGGGTTTCACCTCCATCGTGCCAATTCCGTTGTGCGCCCGCGACGGCGACAATGTGGCCAGTGCGTCCGCGAGCATGCCTTGGTACAACGGCCCGCTGCTGCTGGACTACCTGGAAACCGTGTCGGTGGATACGCGGCCGGACTCCGGCCGGGGCTTCCATTTCCCGGTGCAACTGGTGAACCGCCCGAACCTGGACTTCCGTGGTTACGCCGGCACCGTCGCCAGCGGGGTGGTGCGCGCCCACCAGCCGGTGCGGATTCTGCCCAGCGGGCAATTGACCCGGATCGCCAGCATCGTCACCGCCGACGGATCGCTGGACGCGGCCTCGGCCGGTCAGGCGGTCACGCTGACCCTGTCCAGCGAGGTCGATGTCTCCCGCGGCGATGTGATCGTGGCGGCCGACGACGCGCTGGCCCCGGTTTCGGCGGTTACCGCCCGCTTGCTGTGGATGGTGGTGGACACGCTGACCGTCGGGCAGACATTCCTGGCCAGGATCGGCACCGCCACCGCCAATGCGCGCGTCGCCCACATTCACCATGCGATCGATATCCACAGCTTCCAGCCGCATCCGGCGTCCGGCCTTGGGATGAACGAGATCGCGCTGGCGGAGCTGACGTTCGACAAGCCCTTGGTCAGCGCCGGCTATGCCAGCGACCGGACGCTGGGCGCGCTGATTCTGGTGGACCGGATGACCAGCCAGACCGTTGCGCTGGGCGTGGTGGAACCGGCCCCCAAGCAGCCGGCCCGCGAAAGCGAGCCCGATGCCGCCGCCGTCCCCGTGAAGCGGGCGCGCGACTGGAAGCCTGCCGTTGTGCGTGTGTCGGGCGCGGCGGTGTTGCTGCTGTTGGTCGTTGCCTTGTCTGGCAACTGGGCGCTGGCAGCCTCGGTGGCAGTCGCCGAGGTTGCCGTGAACCCACTGATCGGTTGGGCGGTGCGGGCCACTGGGAGGCCGGCGTTAGCCGCTGCCAATGGTGCGGCGCGGGCATGACTCTGTTTGCCGCCATCGACCCGCTTTATGTCCTGGCGGGGTTCTTCGTCGGCCTGCTGGTCGGCCAGACTGGCGTGGGCGGCGGATCGTTGATGACGCCCATCCTGGTGCTGGTGTTCGGCGTGCATCCGGCGACCGCGGTGGGAACCGACCTGCTGTTCGCCGCCGCGACGAAGACAGTTGGCACAATGGTTCATGGCCTGAACCATACGGTCGATTGGCGCATCACAGGACGGCTGGCTGTCGGCAGCGTACCGGCGACTCTGGTCACACTGGCGGCGATCTCGCGCTTTGACATCGCCAGTGCCGGCTCCAGCCGCGTTATCTCCTTGGCCCTGGCGGTCATGTTGCTGCTGACGGCGCTGTCCCTGCTGTTCCGGCGGCGCTTCGTGGCCTTGGCCGGCCCCGCGCTCGACACTCTGACTTCGGTGCAATCCGCGCGGCTGACAATCCTGACAGGGGCTGTTGTGGGAGTGTTCGTCACCATCTCCTCCGTCGGGGCGGGGGCATTGGGGGGCACGGCGCTTTTGTTGCTCTACCGCCGCACCCCGATGGCGGTCATCGTCGGATCCGACATCGCCCACGCGGTGCCGCTGACGTTGCTGGCCGGCATGGGCCATTGGTGGGTCGGGTCGGTTGACTGGCCGTTGCTGACATCTCTGCTCAGCGGGTCGATCCCCGGTATCGTCCTTGGCAGCTACCTGTCGGCCTATATTCCGGATGTCGCGCTGCGCCCGATTCTGGCTGCCACGTTGGTCGTCGTCGGCATGCGGCTGGCGTTTTAAACACTTGAAGGTTGTCGCGGCCATGCCTGGCGAGGAAGTATCCGTTACCAAGACCAAAACGCGCCGCCCGCTGTGGCATAGCCTTGTTCTCGTCGAAGCAGGCCGTTCGGTTTGAGATGATCCGCGCATAGCGACAAGTCATCACATCCAAGATCGAGGAATGGCACTGCATCGCGGCGATCGAAGTGTTCTCCCGACAGGGCTATTGGTTCTTCTGCTTGCGGGTGCTTTGATAAAAAAGGAAGAAATGGGGAGGACGAGAGAATGCAATTCTATTTAAACGGTTACATTCCGGGTGACCCCGACGTGCAAGCGGCCTCCCCGATCGCCGAAATGCGTTCGTCGGCCCTGCCTGACACAACGGACGTTCTCATTGTCGGCGCGGGTCCCGCCGGAATGTTGCTGGCCGCGCAACTTTCCGTCTTCCCTGGAATCGCGACACGCATCGTCGATCGTCGCGATGGGCCTTTGCAGGTTGGTCAAGCAGATGGTGTCGCCTGCCGTACGGTCGAGATGTTCGACGCGTTCGGTCTGAGCGGGAAACTCCTCCGCGAAGCCTATTGGGTGAACGAGACGGTCTTCTGGCGTCCGTCCTCCGATGATCCATCGAAAATCGTCCGAACCGGGCGCGTGCAGGATACTGCCGACGACTTGTCGGAATTTCCGCATCTGATCGTCAATCAGGCGCGGCTGCTGGGCTACCTCGAAGACGCCATGCACAAATCGCCGTCGCGGCTTGCCCCTGATTATGGTTGGGAGTTCGTTACTCTGACGGTCGATCCGGCGGGTGACTACCCGGTGGCTGTCATGCTGAAGCAGGCGAAGACCGGAGAACAAAGGAAACTCCGGGCGAAATATGTTGTCGGATGCGATGGCGCGCATAGCCGCGTGCGGGCTGCGATCGGTGCCGAACCGCGGGGCGACTTCGCCAACCACGCCTGGGGCGTTGTTGACATGCTCGCAATAACCGATTTCCCGGATATCAGGCTGAAGGCGGCAATCCAATCGGCTGACGAAGGGAATATCCTGCTCATTCCGCGTGAGGGTGGATATATGGTGCGGCTTTATGTCGATCTCGGCGAGATTGACCCGGCGAACCGCGAAACATTCCGGCTCATTACACAGGAGCAGGTTATACACACCGCGCAACGTGTGCTGCGCCCCTACACGCTGGACGTACGCAGCGTGGCGTGGTTCGCCCTCTACCAGGTGGGCCAACGCGTCACTGACCGTTTCGACGACGTCAGACCTGACGACGACGGGTCTCGCCTACCGCGAGTGTTCATCGCCGGCGATGCGTGCCACACGCACAGCGCTAAAGCCGGTCAGGGCATGAACGTATCCATGCAAGACGCTTATAATCTCGGCTGGAAACTCGCCTCCGTCCTCGAAAATCGTGCCAAACCGGACCTGCTTCGGACCTATACGGTCGAACGTCACGCAATCGCCCAGGGCCTTATCGACTTCGACAAGGAATGGTCGAAAATCATGGCCTCGCCACCAAAGAATCCGGACCACCCGGAACTTCCGGGCGTCTATCCCGCGGAACTTCAGGCCTATTTCGTGATGTCGGGCCGCTATACGGCCGGCGTTGCAACGCAATACCCAGCAGCGACCTACTTGTCCGCCAAAGCGACGCACCAAGCCTTGGCCCATGGCTACACCATCGGGATGCGCTTCCACTCGGCGCCCGTCGTGCGCATTGCCGACGCCAAGCCGATGCACCTTGGCCACGCCGCACGAGCGGACGGAGCGTGGCGGATCTACGCCTTCACCGACGCGAAGGGAGACCGGCTGCGAGCGCTGATGGATTACCTCGCGCACGCCGAAAATTCGCCGATCCGGCGGTTCACCCCGCGCGGGTCGGATATCGACAGCGTTATCGACGTCCGTGGAATTTTTCAGCAGGCGCATCGCGACATCAAGGTCGAGGGGCTGCCGTCGATGCTTCTGCCGAGCAAGGGGCGGTTCGGGTTGATAGACTATGAGAAGGCGTATGCTCCGGACTTCAAGAATGGTTCGGATATCTTCGACCTCCGTCGCATCGATCGCGCGATGGGCGCGATGATCGTCGTTCGTCCGGACCAGCACGTCGCGAACGTGCTGCCGCTCGACGCGTACGATGCGCTCGCCAGCTTCTTCGGGCATTTCATGCTCGACCAGCACTGAGGAGGGGCGGCGATTTATCTCCGGCCGGACATAAGCTAGGATCTAGCGATAAATATCGAGGAATTCGTCGTGAAAGCAATGGTATGCGAAAGGTTCGGCGGTCCGGACGTCCTGGCGCTGCGTACGGTCCCCGATCCGGCTCCGCCTGGTCCTGGTGAGATACAGGTACGAATCGCGGCGCGCGGCGTTCAATATGTCGATGTTTTAATGTTGGCGGGGACATATCAGTTCCGTCCGGAGCCGCCGTTCATTCCAGGCGGCGAGGCGGCTGGACATGTTGTGGCGGTTGGAGCGGGCGTGGCGGAATTCGCGGTCGGTGACGCCGTTATGTCTCGGCACGCGTTGGGTGCCATGGCCGAGATCGGCAATGCGAAAGCGGCCTTATGCGATAAAGTGCCAGCGGGCCTGACCATGGCACAGGCCGGCGTGTTTCGCGGTGCCTATACAACCGCCTATCATGCGCTGTTGCAGCGCGGGCGGATGCAGGCGGGTGAATGGGTGCTGGTTCATGGCGCCGCCGGGGGTATCGGGATCGCCGCGATCCAGGTCGCGAAGGCGTTCGGTGCCAAGGTGATCGCCACCGCCGGGACCGACGAAAAGCGTAGCGCCTGTCTGCAAGAGGGTGCCGATCACGCCATCGGCTACCGATCCGGCTTCGTCGATCAGGTGAAGCAACTGACCGGCGGCCGGGGTGTGGACATCGTCTATGATCCGATCGGCGACAAGGTGGCGGAAGAATCGCTGCGTTGCCTCGCATGGGGCGGACGCCTGCTGATTTTGGGCTTTTTGGGCGGTGGTCCAACAAATATCAAAAGCAACTATCTGCTGATCAAGGGAATCGATGCGATCGGCGTACGTATCGGCGGACTGAATGAGGCGAATCCGGACCTCGCGATCGCCAATATGAAGGCGCTCGTCACGCTGGTGGAACAGGGCAAGCTGCGTCCACGCATCTCCCACACATTTCGATTGGACCAGGCCGCGGAGGCGTTACAGGCAGTGATCGATCGCAAGGTCATCGGCAAGGCCGTGCTGCTGGGCTAGCGCCGGTCCGGGGGCGACATTTGCCCAGCCGGACTTGGTAGCCTAACGTCCCCTCCATCAGACTGGAGGACAACGAACCATGGCGACCCCCGGACGCGCTCTGCCGCAGCCGACCCCCGAAACGCAGCATTTCTGGGACGGCACCAAAGCCAACGAATTGCTGCTGCAACGCTGCGACGATTGCAGCAAGGTGTATTTCCCGCCGCGGCCGTTCTGCCCGGCCTGCGCGTCCCGCAAGGTCTCGGTCACCAAGGCCAGCGGCAAGGCCATCCTGTACAGCTACGTTATTCATCATCGTCCGGCGCCGGGCTTCACCCCGCCCTATGCCATCGCGGTGGTCGAACTGGCCGAAGGCCCGCGCATGATGACCAACATCGTCGAATGCGAGCAGACGCCGGAGGCATTGCAGTTGGATATGCCGGTGGAGGTCGTGTTCGAACCCCAGACCGACACCATCACGCTGCCCTTGTTCCGCCCCGCCGCGACCGCGAAAGGCTGATCCCATGCCGCACAACACAGTTGCCGTGGTCGGCGCCGCCGAAACCACAAAGATGGGCGTGATCACCGATCTCTCGCAGATCGGGCTGCACGCCGACGCCGCCCTGAACGCGATGGCCGATTGCGGCCTGAAGCCATCGGACATCGATGGCATCGCCTGCGCCAACGAAACCCCGGTGCAGCTCGCGCATTACCTGGGCATCACGCCGACCTGGATCGATGGCACCGCCGTCGGCGGCTGCAGCTTCATGATCCACGTCCGCCACGCGGCGGCGGCGATCGAGGCGGGTCTGGCGAAAACGATCCTGGTCACGCATGGCGAATCCGGAAAATCGCGGATCGGCAACCCGATGCGTTCGGTGCATCCGCAGTCGCTGAACGGCCAGTTTGAACAGCCGTTCGGCCCGATGGGCCCGCCCAGCATGTTCACCATCCCGGTGCTGCGCTACATGAAGACCTATGGCGTGACCGAGGAGCAGATTGCCCAGGTCGCCGTGGTGCAGCGGGAATGGGCGTCGAAGAACCCCCGCGCGACGTTCCGCAACCTGATTACCACCGACGACGTGCTGAACAGCCGCATGATCGCCTGGCCGTTCCGCTTGCTGATGTGCTGCCTGGTCACCGACGGCGGCGGCGCGCTGATCCTGACCTCGGCTGATCGGGCCAAGGATTTCCCGACCAAGCCGGTGTATATCCTCGGCACCGGGGAAAGCGCCGAAACCCCGATGATCAGCCAGATGGAAGACTTCACGTCATCCAGGGCGTTCCGTGTCGCGGGGCCGACGGCGTTCAAGGAGGCGGGGATCACGCATGAGGATGTCGATCATCTGATGATCTACGACGCCTTCGCGCATCTGCCGATCTACGGCCTGGAAGACCTCGGGTTCCTGCCGAAGGGTGAGGCCGCGGCTTTCATCGCCGGGCGCAACACCGCGCCGGGCGGGTCGTTGCCATTGAACACCAATGGCGGCGGACTGTCGTATATGCACTCTGGCATGTACGGGATGTATGCTTTGCAGGAAAGCGTGCGGCAGATGCGCGGCATTGCCCCCGCGCAAATTCCGGGCGCGAAAATCTCTGTCTGTCACGGTGTCGGCGGCATGTTCGCCGCGTCCGGCACGGTGATCTTCAGCAACCAGGCACCTTAGGAGACGCTGCGAAATAAACGAGTCGATCGACCGTGGTCGCCACCGGCCCCTCATCACCGTGGCGGTTTCCAGCGGCCCCACGTCAATCGAAGCGGTTATTTCGCCGTGTAACCTGACTGCGATCGCGTGATTCCACTTGCTCGGATCGCGCTCTGAGTATCCAACGTCGCTATCGTTTCAGGGCCGGACGGCGGTTCGGTCCCGAAACAACGGAGTCGTATCATGACCGAGTCGCTGTTCACCGGCCTGAAAGTCATCGACTGCGCAAGCTGGATCGCCGGGCCGGCCGCGGCGACGATGCTGTCGGATTTCGGCGCCGACGTGATCAAGATCGAGCCCCCGGGAGTCGGCGACCCATGGCGGGCCTCGAGCCCCATTCCGGGGAAAAACGTCGATTACTACTGGCAGTTGACCTCCCGTAACAAACGCAGCCTGGCGCTGGATTTGAAACATCCGGACGGTCAGGCCGTGCTGCATCGGCTGGTTGCCTCGGCCGACGTCTTCATCACCAACTTTCCGCTGCCGGTGCGCGACCGGCTGCGCCTGGCGCCCGACCACCTGACACCGTTGAATCCCCGCCTGATTTACGCGTCGTTCACTGCCTATGGTGAGGCGGGCGAGGAAGCCGCCAAGACCGGCTTCGATTCCACCGCGTATTGGGCGCGCACCGGGCTGATGGATATGGTCCGATCCGATGCCGCAACGGTGCCGTCTCGCTCGATGCCCGGCATGGGCGATTTTCCCAGCGCCACCGGGGTTTATTCCGCGATCGTGACCGCGTTGTACCGGCGTGAGAAGACCGGACTGGGCGGCGTCGTCCGGTCGTCGCTGTTGCAGAACGGGCTTTGGGCCAACGGCTGTGCCGTGCAGACGCGGTTGTTCGGCGAGGACGTTCCCCTGCGCCCGCATCGCAACGACTCACCGAATGCCCTGGCCAACCACTATCAGTCGCGCGATGGCCGTTGGTTCATCATGGCGCTGTTCAACGAGCAACGGCAGCTTCCGTTGTTCCTGGGCGCGATCGGGCGGGAGGATCTGACGGACGATCCGCGCTTCGCCACCCCGCAGTCGCGCAAACAGCACGCCCGCGAACTGACGATGGTGCTGGACGCGGTGTTCGCCACCCGTGATCTGGCGGAGTGGCGCACAATCCTTGATGGCGTCGGCGTGACATTCGGCATCGTTGCCACGGTGAACGAGGCATTGGATGATCCGCAGATGCGCCATGCCGGCGCGCTGGTGCCGTTCGCGGACGGCGAACACTTCACCGTGATGACCCCATTCCACATCGATGGCGTCGAAAAAGTGCCTGCCCGACGTGCGCCGTCCGTGGGTCAGCACGATCTTGCCGTGCTGCGGGAAGCCGGATACAGCGAAGATGATGTCGCCAGACTGCGTGGTCAGGGCGTTATCGGCTGAATGGATCCTGTCTCACTTGCCGTATGGACGCTGACGGTCGCGGTTGCCGCCGGCACGATCCTGGCGCTTTGGCATCTGCGCGCGACAGATAGGACTGGCCAGCCGCCGCTGGCGGCTGGCATCGCGCACGGGATAGTGGGAACGGCCGGCCTTGCCGTGTTGGGTTTCGCCTTGCGGGGTCCGGCGCGGGGGGGCGGCGCGGGGGTTGGGTCGTTTGGATCGATCGCGGCTTTACTGTTCGTGGGCGCCGTCGTCACCGGCGTTGCCACGCTGCTGCTGCGGCGGCGGAAACCCATCGTGATGGCGGTCCACGCCGGTATCGCCATCACCGGCTATGTCTTGCTGCTGGCCTGGAATGCGCTGGGTTAGGCTGATCCGGCCTAACTGTTTTGCGAAACCTGGTTCTTCATGGCTGCGATCAGCGCATCGATGGTGCCGTTGTTGTGCGTCAGATAGGACGCGTAATCGCTTCGCTGGGTCAGGCGCAGAGAGGTTCCCTCGGCCACCACGTCGATGATTTTGGGGTTGCTCGCCGGATTGGAGATGACCCAATCCACCGCGGTTGGGGCGTTATTCGGACGCACGACCGTTGTGGCGACGATGGCTTCGTCATCCTGTGGTTTGCCGCGCCCCATCGTAAAGGTCACGCCCTGATATTCACCCAGCTTGGCGGTGATATTGGTCACCAGAACCTCATGAAACAGCGCCAGATACTGCTTCTGCTGTTCCGGCGTTGCCTGCCGCCAGTAGCGGCCGAGGCAGAATTTGCCAATTCCGTCCACATCGACCGCCGCGTTGATGATTTGTGTCATCTGCTTACGTTTCGCGGCCAGGGAGCCAGAGGCATTGACCACGGCGACCAGTCTGTCGCCCACGTCTTTAACAAAGGCGGCGGCTCTTTCGGTGCCCTGCGCGCGTGCGGACATAGGTAGCAGGGCCGAAATTGCGGCAAGAGTCAGACTGTTCCGGCGAGTAATCATGGGTGGTTCCGAGCTCCGGTCACTTAGGTCGTCTATTGCGCGGGCGGGACGGCTGGTTGCGGGAACCAGATGGGCGTGGTCTCGCGGTGGTCGTCCCGCATTGCCTCGATCTGGGCGTGACGATGCTGCCGATAAAGACTGCGGAACGTGG